>CAJKBW010000006.1 GCA_905198295.1 uncultured Oscillospiraceae bacterium
GTTTTCCGTGCGGGCGCTTTGCGTTATGAACGGATTCAGCCGTCTATGTTGCTGACCTTTTTGATGCCGAACAGGCAACGCAGGATTCCACCAAACAGCTTCGGACTCTTCACCACAACGATTTTCATAGGGCATCCTCCTATCTTCTTTTGGCTCGCGAGCAGCCCAGCATCACCAAGGCGGCCGCCAACAGGATCAGCATCAGCTTCGGCGGCAGGATCGCTGACAGGAGCATTCCGGCACCGAACGCTGCGCAGCAGCAGCCCGTGCGGTTCCTTCGTCGCATAAAAACACCGTCCCTTACGCTGATTTGTCGTCGGCCTCTCTCCGAGTCTCAATATCAGCTTATTCCGGGACGGTAATTTGGTGTCAATCTTTTGCGAGAAAAACCATCAGGATCCCCGCTTTAAAGGAAATCTGCACGTCCTTTTCCAAAAATTCATTGCTGATGCCGAGGGTATCATCCGGCTGCAAAACCGCATCTTTGAGCGGATAGGCGGCGCTCTGCACGGTAATTCCCTCCACGCGCCCCGCATACGGCAAAAGCGAAAAGCGGCAGTCCTTATGCAGCGGCAGCGTAAATTCTCCCGGATACAGCATCCTCACGCCGCTGTGCTCATCCACCAGCCAAGCTTCCGCCCCCTGCTCGAGCAGATACAGCAGCACAGCGATATTCCCCATCGTATGATCCAGCCGGCCGCCGGTGCAGCCCAGCAGAAGAAACGAGGCATACCCCCGCTCCAGCCCCAGCCGTGCGGCCGCCATCGTATCGGTCCAGTCCTTACACACCGGCAGGCGCACGATTTCGTCCGCCGCATCCGGCGGCAGCTCCGCCGTATACGAATCAAAATCCGCCACAACCGCAGCGGGACGGACGCCTAGCCGCTGCGCCAGCCGCAATCCTCCATCCGCCGCGATCACCCAGTCATCCGGCCGCAGAAGTCCGCGCAGGCGCCCGGCATCCTCCACCGGCCCCGCCGACAAAATCACGCATCTGTTCCCCTGTACGGCCATTTTCCCACTGTTCCTCCTATTTTTTCGGGTTCTGCATCCAGCTCTTCTGATCCTTGACTTCCTCCATCATCGCCACATAGCTGTCATACCGCGAGCGTGCGATTTTCCCTTCCTCCACCGCCTGCCGGACGGCACAGCCCTTCTCGCGCACATGCGCACAGGATGAGGCAAACCGACATTCGAGCAGATATGGGGCAAATTCCCGGAAGCAGTACGGCAGCTGTTCCCGGGGAATCAATGCGGCTTTCTCCATATCCAGCGACGAGAAGCCGGGGGTATCCACAATATAGCCGCCGCCCGGCTGCTTATACAAAACCGCCGTGCGGGTGGTATGCCGCCCACGCCCAAGCTTTTTGCTCGTTTCTCCGGTCTCCAGACCCAGCCGCGGATCGATCGCGTTGAGCAGGCTGGTCTTGCCGACGCCGGAATTTCCTGTAAAAGCCGATACCTTTCCGGATAAATACGCCTGCAGCGGCTGCGTGCTCACAGCATCCAGCGCAGACAGCACAAACACCGGAATGCCCGCCAGACGGTACGCTTCCTCCAGCCACGCGGCATCCTCAAGGTCGATCTTGTTGATGACCAGCACCGGCTCGATGCCCAGATCTTCCGCCCGGGCAATCATTTTATCCATAATCAGCGTGTTGGGCGCGGGGTCGGCAATCGAAGCCACCAGCACCAGCACGTCCAGATTAGCCACCGGCGGGCGCACCAGATGGTTTTTCCGGGGCAGGATTTCCTCGAGTGCCCCTTCCCCGGCGTCAAGCACCTGAATGCGCACATGATCGCCCGCCAGAGGTGTCTGCCCGTTTTTTCGGAATATGCCGCGGGCGCGGCAGGTATAAACCGCATCGGCGGCTTCTACCGTATAGAAGCCGCCGATGCCTTTGACGATGATTCCTTCTTGCTGTTCCGCCATACGGAATCCTCTCTTTATCCAGTATACAAGGTCAGTTTCCCGGACGCTCCGGTTTGGAATCGTCCGAGGAATCCGGCGGGTTCGGGTCATCCGAGGGATCGGTTTCATAGCCGCCGAAGGGATATTCATACCTATCCAGAGACGCCACCATTTTACCGGACTTTTTCTCCACCTTATACCAGGCAAAAGGTTTAAAATCGCTGTCGGCACTGCCGCTGGGAGCCATATACACCACCACGCTGTAGCTGGCCGATTGCTCGGTCAGGGTGGCCTGCCAGATGCCATTGGGCACCAGGGAGGGGACGATACCGCTTTCCCGCAGTTCCGTTTTTTCCTTACCATTGATGAACACACGAATATCCATCGGCGTGTCGATATTCGGCATCTTCACCGTCAGCGCGACATCCTGGAAGCCGGAGCTGACCGTCAGCCTGACCTCTGAACCCTTGGTCAGCTTCTCGCCGGGCGCCGGGGACTGCTCGAGCACGATCCCCGCCTTGCCGTCGTATTTCGTGGAATTTTTCACCGTGATGTTGCTCGTGTTGACGATAAAGCCGGCTTCCTGCAGCTTGGTAATCGCATCCGCCTGACTGAGGCCCATGCTCTGCACATCGGGAACCTCGATTTCCGGCAGCGGCTCGGTGCCCGCGCTGACATACATGGTGATAACCGTATCCTTGGGCACCTTATTCGGGTACGCCGGGTCGGTCTTGACCACAAAATCCTTGGACACCGTATCGCTGTTGATCTCGGTTTCAATGATGTTCGTAAAGCCAGCCGCTTCCAGCCGCGAGCGCATGCTGTCCCGGTGCTCGTTATCGCGCACCTGCGGGATGCTGACCAGTTCCGGTCCGTTGCTCACCGTGAGGATAATTTCCTTCTGCTTGATCTTCATCTTGCTGCCGGGACGTTCCGACTGCTCAATTACCTGGCCGGCAGGTTTATCGCTGTTTTTCGTGATCGGATCGCCAAAGATGAAGTTTCCCAGGTATTCCGAATTGTTCGCGATATCGGAGTACATCATACCGACAAAATTCGGCACTTCCACTTCGTTTTCCTTACCCTTATCGCCGCCGAAGCCCTTGAAGAACAATACCATCACGAAAATAATCGCCGCGAGCACGAAGGCGCCTGCCACCGCAAACAGAATCGGCAGCACCGGCGGACCCTTGCGCTCCTCCTCTTCCGGTTCTTCTTCTTCCGTCTCCGGCTCGGTCTGCGGTTCCTCGCCCTTTACCCGCGTGATCGCTTCCACGAAGCGGGTGGGCGTTTCATCCACAAAATACTTATATTCAAAATGGATGCTCGGATTGCGCTTGAATTCATCAATGTCATACAGCATCTCTGCCGCCGACTGATACCGCTTGGCGGGATCCTTCTGCATCGCCTTCATGGTGATCTCTTCCAGCCCCTCCGGAATCTCCGGATTGAGCGAGCGCGGCGGTTTCGGCTCGGACTGCATCTGCATGATCGCGACCGACACCGCATTATCCGCCTCAAACGGCAGGCGGCCGGTCAGCATCTCATACAGCATCACGCCGACCGAATAAATATCCGCCTTCTCGTCGGTGATCTCCCCGCGCGCCTGCTCCGGGCTGATATAGTGCACCGAACCGATGGCCTTATCGGTCGATCCGGTCGCATGCAGCTCGCTGCGCGAAAAACGCGCGATACCGAAATCGGTCACCTTGATGGTGCCGTCCGGCAGCAGCATGATATTCTGCGGCTTGATGTCCCGGTGCACAATCCCCTTGTCGTGCGCGTGCTGCAGCGCCCGCAGGATCTGCACCACGAAGTGCACCGCTTCCTTCCACTTGATGTCCTTCTGCTGATCGATGTACTCCTTGAGGGTGATGCCGTCGATGTATTCCATCACGATATACTGCAGGCGCTCCCCAAAGCTGACGTCAAAAACCTTGACAATATTCGGATGCGACAGAATCGCGATCGCCTTGGATTCGTTCTTGAACCGGCGGGTAAATTCCTCGTTCGCCATGAACTCGTCCCGCAGGATCTTGATCGCCACCACCCGGTCATCAATGCTGTCATAGGCCTTGTACACATAGGCCATGCCGCCCACGCCGATCAGTTCCTTGATCTCGTATCGGCCGTCCAGACGTTTTCCGATATACTTATCCACTGAATCACTCACTCCCGAATCACTTACTGCGTCACGGCAACGACCGTGATATTGTCGCTGCCGCCAGACATGTTGGCCGCGCTGATCAGGCGGTCCGGCACATCCTCTGCGCGTGTTGACATAACGAATTTATATATATCATCAGGCTCAACCATATTGGTCAGGCCGTCTGTACAAAGGATCAGCGAGCCGTTCTCCGGCATCTCCAGCTCGTTATAGTCGCTCCGGACGCTTTCCTCCACGCCAAGAGCTCGGGTGATGAAATGCTTGCGCGGATGAGTTTTGGCTTCCTCCGGGGTCAGTTGCCCCTTTTCCACCATATCCTGCACAATCGAATGGTCTTTGGTCACCTGGGTGATGCCCGCTTCATCCAATACATATGCACGGCTGTCGCCCACATGCGCGATATGCACGGTATTATCCGAAAGAACCAACGCCACTACCGTCGTGCCCATGCCCCGCAGCTCGGCATCCGCCATTGCAGTATCGTAGATTTCCACGTTCGCCGCAGCGATTGCCGAGTCCAGCATATTGCGCAGTGCGTTGCCGTCCATGCCGTCGCGGTATACATCCACAATACGGTCGGAAATCACCTTGATCGCAATCGCGCTCGCCACATTGCCGCCGTTCGCGCCGCCCATGCCGTCGCATACCACGGCAAACAGCGTGTTCTCCGACAGCGAACCGCACACAAACGCGTCCTGATTGCTTGAACGCACACGGCCGGTATCGGAGCGTCCGCATATCCGCAAGGCCATCCCCTCCCTTTCGTTATCCTCTCTGCCCGCGCCGATGTCCCACCTTTTACGAAGAACCACCACTGCCCGGAGATTTGCCGTTGTGCTCCTGCCGGCGCAGCTGCCCGCAGGAGGCGTTGATATCGGCGCCGAGCGTACGCCGCACGGTAACGTTGAGTCCGCGCTTTTCCAGTATCCCGCGAAACGCTTCCAGACGCCGGCGCGAGCTGCGGTGATGTGCCTTGCCCGCCACGTCGTTCGCCGGGATGAGATTGACGTGGCACAGCATGCCCTTAAGCTTGTCCGCCAGCTCATGCGCGCACGCGTCGGTATCGTTGATGCCGTCCATCATCGCATATTCAAAGGAAATGCGCCGTCCGGTCGCTGCCAGATAATCCCGGCAGGCAGCAAGCAGCGTTTCCACCGGCCACTTATGGTTGATCGGCATCAGCCGATCGCGCAGCGCGTTATTCGGGGCGTGCAGCGATATCGACAGGGTCAGCTGCCAGTCGTATTTCATCAGCTCGTAGATCTTATCCACAACCCCGCAGGTGGAAAGCGAAACATGCCGCATGCCGATCTGCACGCCGCCGGGGCTCGACAGCATTTCGAGAAACCGCATCACGTTATCAAAGTTATCCAGCGGCTCCCCCATGCCCATGAGCACCACCGAGGATACCCGGACGCCGCGGTCGGCCTGCGCGGCCTCGATCTGCGCGAGCATTTCGGAGGGCAGCAGGTTTCTCGACAGCCCGCCCATCCCGGTCGCGCAGAAAGCGCAGCCCATACGGCAGCCCACCTGAGTGGACAGGCACTGCGACCAGCCGTGATGGTATTCCATCAGAACCGATTCTACCGCTTCGCCGTCGGACAGACCATAGAGGTATTTTACCGTATTATCCACCCCGGATACAAGCTTTTTTTCAATTTTCACCCCAGGAATTACAAATTTTTTTGCCAGTTCTTCCCGAAGTGCGGATGGCAGGCTGGTCATTGCGGCAAAGGAATCCGCTCCGCTGTCCAGCCATCCGGCGATTTGTTTGACCCGATAGGCCGGCAGGCGGAACTCCGCGAGCGCCTCTTCGCGCTGAGCCGGCGTCAGGGATTTGATATCGATGCCTTCCAAACCGTCACACCTCAATATGCAATAGCCGGCGGCCGCATCTGTCAGCCGGGATTTCCGTCCGCCTTACGGACAAAACCGGCAATGAAAAAACCGTCGGTGCCGTGCACGTCCGGGAACAGGGTTATGTATGCTCCCGGCGTCTGTCCCGCGGCCGCAAAGCAGCCGTCCAGCGGCAGCACCCGCGGGGCAAATTCGGGATGCGCCTCCAGAAAGCGCGCCGCCACCTCTTCGTTTTCCCGCCGGCTCCATGTGCAGGTCGAATACTGCAGCACGCCGCCGGGCCGCACCATCTGCGCGCTCTGCTCAAGGATGCGGTACTGCAGCTCTGGCAGGGCGTCGAATGACGCCGGATCCTTATAGCGGATCTCCGGTTTGCGGCGGATTACCCCCCAGCCGGAACAGGGCACGTCGCACAGCACCCGGTCAAAGGCGCCGCGCAGCGGCTCCGGGCAGGGCGCCGAAGCGTCCCGCGCCGCGGTACGCATGATCGTCACGCCGAAAGCCTGCGCCCGCTGCTCCATCGTCCGGCATTTCCCGGGATATATATCACAGGAAAGCAGCGCACCGCGGTTTTCCATGCGCTGTGCCGTGGTAAAGCTCTTGCCGCCGGGCGCCGCACAGACATCTGCGACCCGTTCACCCGGGTGCGTATCCAGCGCCGCACAGCAGAACTGCGAAGCCGCATCCTGATGATAATACCAGTTTTCCGGCAAAGATTCAAGTCCCTTTATCGCCGCCGCGTCCGCAATTTCGACGCATTCCGGCAGGAGCGGGTGCCGGGTATACCGGATGCCCTCTGCCTCAAGCCGCCGCAAAAAATGGTCAGCCGTCACCTGCAGAGTGTTGATCCGCAGAGTATTCGGCGGCACCGCATTGATCTCCCGCAGCAACGAAAGCGTCCGCTCCGCCCCGTAATCCCGCTGCCAGCAGGCGATCAGCGCCTCGGGACACGAATACCGCACCGCAAGCCCCGCTGCGTCCTCCGGCAGCGCGGACAGCAGCTCCGCCTGCCGGCGCTGCACCGCGCGCAGCACCGCGTTGGTCAGACCGGCCGCATACGGCTGCCGCAGCGTGCGGGTCAGCGTCACCGCCTCATTGACCGCCGCCGAGGACGGGATCTTATCCATGTACAGCAGCTGGTATGCCCCCGCCCGCAGGTTATTGCGCACGGCGGGATGCATTTTCTTCAGCTTGACCGACGAACAGGCGGACAACACATAATCCAGGGTCAGTCGGCGCTCCAGCACCCCGTAAAACAGGCGGGACACCAGCGCCTGATCCGCCGGGGACAGTACCGTACGCCGGAGCAGGGCGTCGAGCGCTTCGCCGGAATGACGCTCCCCCGTTTCCACCTGCTGCAGCAGCTGTACCGCCGCTTCCCGTGCCGACGCCCCCATCAGTCGCGCCTCGAGCGGGACATGACCATAAGGATCAGCCGAAACAGGCTCATCAGCGAGACAAACAACGCCGCCACATAGGTCATCGCCGCTGCGGTCAGCACCTTGCGGGCGCCGGCCAGCTCCTCCGAGGTCATCATACCGCCCTCGCTGAGCGCCTTGAGCGCCCGCGCGCTGGCGTTGAACTCCACCGGAAGGGTAATGAGCTGGAACAGCACCGACAGGCCAAACAGGAAAATCCCCGCCCAAGCCAGGAAATTCATCGTTTCAAACAGCAGACCCAGCAGCACGAGATACGGCGACAGCGTCGAACCGATCTGGGTGACCGGCAGGATCGCCGCGCGCAGCCGGATCGGCGCATAGCCCTTCGCGTACTGCAGAGCATGTCCGGTCTCGTGCGCCGCCACCCCAACCGCTGCGACCGAATTGACTCCATACACCGGGTCGGACAGCCGGATGACGTTGGTGCGCGGGTCATAGTGGTCGGTCAGGTTGCCGCCGACCCGTTCCACGGGCAGTGTGATCCCGTTGCGGCGTTGGATTTCCTCCGACGCCTCGCGGCCGGTCACCCCGCGCAGGGTGCCGACCTTACTGTATTTGCGGAAGGTGGACTGCACCCAGAGCTGCGCAATGCCGGCCAGAATGACCGCCGGCAGCACCAGCAGCAGATACCAAGGATCAAAATAAAAAAACATTGTTGCGTTCCCTGCCTTTCCGTATTACGGCCGGTTTTCGGTCTGTCCGGCGGCGTCCTCCAGCCGGGTGCCCGCTGCAAGCGGATGCCCCCGCAGAAAATCCGCCCCCGGCATCCGCCGGGCACCTTCCCCCTGCACCTCCAGCAGCTCGAGCGACGTATTCCCGCCGCAGCTTACTGTAAAGGGATCCAGCTTGATTACTATGCCCGGTTCGGCGGTGGTTGATTCGCCCACCCGGCTGACGTGCACCTTCAGCAGCCTGCCCTGACACCGGCAGCAGGCCGACGGCCAGGGATTCAGCCCGCGTACCTGATTATGCAGCTGCGCCGCCGGCCGGCTCCAGTCGAGCGGCGAAAGGGATTTATCCAGCATCGGCGCATAGCACGATTCGTCATCGTTCTGCTTTTTCGCTGTCAAGGTATTCGCCTTTAATGCATCCAGCGTATCCGAAAGCACCTGCGCCCCAAGCACCGACAGCCGGTCATGCAGCTGGCCGGCGGTCATGTCCTCCGGCACCGGACAGGAGGCGGAAAGCAGCATGTCTCCGGTATCCAGCCCGGCATCCATCTGCATCGTGGTGACGCCGGCTTCGGTTTCCCCGTTGAGCACCGCCCACTGGATCGGCGCCGCGCCGCGGTAGCGCGGCAAAAGCGACGCATGCACATTGATGCAGCCATGCGGCGGCAGTTCCAGCACAGCGGGCGGCAGGATTTTACCGTAGGCCACCACCACGATCAGCTCCGGCGCAGCCTCCCGCAAACGCTCGAGCGTCTCCGGGGTTTTCATCGATTGCGGCTGAAACACCGGCAAGCCGTGCTCCAGCGCAAACGCCTTGACCGGCGGAGGCATCAGCCGGTGTCCCCGTCCCTTCGGTTTATCCGCCTGAGTCACCACCAGAGATACGATATGGCCGTCTTCCAGCAGACGCGCCAGACACGGCACGGCAAATTCCGGCGTACCCATAAATACAATTTTCACGGCCTGAGCCTCCCTTTTCCTCGCTTTTCCGCACAGCGCGGCATCCGTCCGGCGGCGTCAGGCCAGATCTTCGGGATCCAGCATCCGCACGACGTGCTGCTTGAACAGGATGCCGTCCAGGTGGTCGTATTCATGGCACACGCAGCGTGCGCTCAGATCCTCGCCCTCAAAGGTGAACTCCTTGCCGAAACGATCCTGCGCCACCATTTTGACCCGGCGCGGACGGCGGGTGATCCCGTATTCCCCCGGGCTGGACAGGCAGCCCTCCACGTCCTCCTGTTTGCCGCGGCGCTCCACAATGCGCGGATTGACCGCTTCGATCACCCCTTTGCCATCGCCGAAATCCATGATGAACACCCGGCGCAGCACCCCCACCTGCGGCGCGGCCAGGCCGACGCCGTCAGCGCGGTGCAGCGTTTCCGCCATGTCGTCGAGCAGCTGCCACAGCCGTTCATCAAAATCCGTGACCGGACGGCTCACCTTATGCAGCACGTCTTCCTTTTCATTGAGAATATTGCGTATTGCCATTGTGCTTACCTCCATACACGCATTCTATGCTAAAGCTATATTCCTCTGCCGTCTATAACATACTTGCAGGATTGATATCCGCAAAAACTGTCACGTTTTTATTCTCGCTTTTCCGGCTGAAGTCGGTCAGCAGCTGTGCGATCATCTCCCGCAGCGCCGCCGTATTCACCGTTTTCATCAGCAGCTTATACCGGTATTTTCCCGACACCCGGTATACCGAAGCGGGCACTGGATCCAGCACGATGACCGGCAATCGGCCGGCCTGCCGGGTCACCGTCTCGCGCAGCTGATGCAGGAACCGTCCCACCGCCGCCCGGACCTCCTCCTCCTTCAGCCCAACAAAGCCGAACTGGCACAGATCCGCGTAAGGCGGGTATTTCATCATCCGCCGCGCGGCGATCTCAGTCGCGTAAAAGGCCGGATAATCCTGCCGGGACGCCAGCTCAATGACGTAATTTTCCGGCGTATAGGTCTGGATCACCGCCTTGCCGCGGGTATCGCGGCGCCCGGCGCGGCCGATAACCTGCGTCAGCAGCGAAAAAGTGGTTTCAAAGCATCGGTAATCGTCGCCGTACAGCGACTGATCGGCGGACAGGATGCCCACCAGGCCGACTCTGGGAAAATCCAGTCCCTTGGCCACCATCTGGGTGCCGATCATGATATCGTACTGCCCTTCGGCAAACGCCTTGAACTTTTCCTCATAGGCGAAACGCGACATGGTGGTGTCGGTGTCCATGCGCAGCACCCGCGCCGACGGAAAAAGCTCGTCGAGCTCCTGCTCCACCTTCTGCGTGCCGAGGCCGGCATACCGGACCTTATCCGACCCGCATTCCGGACACGCCGAAACCGGATCCTGCATATACCCGCAGTAATGGCAGATCAGCCTGCCGTTTGCGCGGTGATAGGTCATCGAAATGCTGCACGACGGGCAGGTGATCACATGCCCGCAGGAACGGCACGACACAAAGGTATTATACCCGCGCCGGTTCAGCAGGAGTATGGCCTGCCGGCCGGATTCTATGCAGGTTTGCATCTCGCCGCGCAGTTTTTCGCCGATACAGCCGCCCTCCAGTGTCTCCTGGCGCATATCCGCCACCTCGACCTCCGGCAGCTGCGCCAGACCGTAACGGGAATGGAGCTCGAACAGTGCGTAGCGGCCGCTTTGCGCCGCGTGATAGCTCTCGATCGACGGGGTTGCCGAGGTCAGCAGCAGCAGCGCACCGTGCTGCGCACAGCGGAAGCGGGCGACATCCCGCGCGTGGTAGCGCGGGGCGGATTCGGATTTATAGGTGTGCTCCTGCTCTTCATCCATGACCACCAGACCGAGTTCACGGCACGGCGCAAACACCGCTGAACGGGTGCCGATGACGATTCGTGCCTCTCCGCGCTTGATCCGCTTCCACTCATCGGTGCGCTCGCCAATCGCCAGCGCGCTGTGCAGCACCGCCACCCGCCGTCCGTAGCGCTGCAGAAACAGCGTCATCATCTGCGGCGTCAGCGAGATTTCCGGCACCAGCACCAGCACCTGCCGGCCATCCTGCAGCACACGGTCGATCAGGTTCATATAGACCTGTGTCTTACCGCTGCCGGTCACGCCGTACAGCAGCGCGCCGGCAGGCTTATGGCTGCCATACAGCGCCGCCAGTCCGTCGTACACCCGCTGCTGCTCCGTGTTAAGCGGCACCGAACGAATTTCCGGCTGCTCCGTCACCCCTTCGTGCGGGGCGCGCAGCATCTCCTGGTCGTACTGCTCCACCAGCTCCTTCTTCTCCAGCGCCGCGACCACCGCCGCGGTCACCGAACAGAAGTAGCACAGCTCCTTGAGCGAGGCGGCGCCGACATCCTGCAGCAGCCGCAGCACCGCCTTCTGCTTCTCGGTGCATTTGAGCGCCTTCATGCGTTCGGCCAGATCCTCCTGCACACCAGAGCGCAGGCGTACCATCCGCATCGTCGCGTCGCCGACCAGCCGGCTCGCGCCGTCAAAACGGACCAGCAGGCCGGCATCGACCAGCCGCTGCAGCAAAGGGCTGTCATCCTCCAGACCGTGCCGGTGCAGCAGCCTGTCGCCGGCAATCCCCTCGGGGGAGCGCTTCACGGTCTCCCACAGCGCCTTTTCCACCGCAGAAAGCCCTTCTAAAGCCGAAGCGGGCGGAGATGTCTCCGCCCGGTACCACGGCTTGATGCGCATATACAAACCGGTCGGCAGCATGGCGCGCACCGCATCGAACACCGTACAGAAGGTGCGCTCCCGGAGCCACTGCGCCAAACGCAGCATTTCGTCATCCAGCAGCGGCTGCGGGTCCAGCACCGACAGCAGCGGCTTCACACGGGAAACCTCCGCCGTTTCGGCCAGCTCCATGACGATGCCCTGACGACTGCGGTTGCCTCCACCAAACGGAACCATTACCCGGCAGCCGCACTGCACCTGCCGGAACGGCTCCGGCACCAGATAATCGTAAAACTTATCGAAGTGAAACGCCGTCTGTTCCACCGCCACACGGGCTACCATCGGCATCGCAGCGCTTCACTCCTTTCCTTTTCCGCCGGGCTTACTCCGCCGCAGCTTCTCCGGTTTCTTCTTCCTCTTCCTTGGGCTCGTTGACGATGATTTCATAATCCCCGTCGGCAAAATCACCGATCGCCATGCTGACCGTCTTTTCGGTCAGGATCACGCCCTCTTCCTCCGCCTTTTCCGCAATGTCACGGGCGCGCTTGGCCACCCCCACCACCACGGCGTAACGGCTGTTTTTACCCTTGATTCTCTCAATATCGGTTGGTTTCAGCATTCGTCCAGTACCTCCTGAATCATGTTTTCCATACGGCAATACCGCATTTTTTCCGCATCGATGATGGTGTGAATCCGTTTTACCGCTTCGGACACCTCATCGTTGAGCACTACATAATCATAACGGAACGCCCGGCCAAGCTCCCGGCGGGCCACCGCCATACGCCCGCAGATCTTTTCCTCCGTCTCGGTGCCGCGCTCGCGCAGGCGGCGCTCCAGCTCAGCAATAGAGGGAATGGTGATGAAGATCGAAACGCAGTCGGAACGGTGGTTGAGCACCTGCTCCGCCCCCTGCACCTCAATTTCCAGCAGCACGTTTTTGCCTTCATTGAGCCAGCCCTTGATCGCGTCCTCCGGCGTACCGTAATAATTACCGTTGTATTCGGCATATTCCAGCAGACGGTTTTCCGCGATCAGCTGCTCAAATGCCTCACGGGTGCGGAAAAAGTAATGCACACCTTCCTCCTCGCCGGGACGCGGCGCGCGGGTGGTCACCGAAACCGACAGCACCGTGTCGTCCCGCTCCTGTAAAAGGCGTTTGATAATCGTTCCTTTTCCTGAACCGGACGGGCCGGAGAGCACGATAAGCATTCCCTGATTATTCATCCGCTTCCAGCTCCTCGTCGTCGTCCTCATCCCGGTCATTGAGACGGTTGGCCACCGTTTCCGGCTGCACGGCCGACAGAATTACGTGATCGCTGTCGGTGACCAGAACCGCACGGGTACGACGGCCGTAAGTCGCGTCGATAAGCGTGCCGCGGTCCTTCGCATCCTGAATGATCCGCTTGATCGGAGCAGATTCCGGGCTGACGATCGCCACCAGACGACCGGCAGAAACCATATTGCCGAATCCGATATTTATCAGTTTCAACCCATTTCCTCTTTTCTGCCGTTTGGGCGTTTATTCAATATTCTGGATCTGTTCACGGATCTTTTCGATCTCCGCCTTCACATCCACCACCACGCGCGCAAGCTCCACATCCTGCACCTTCGAGCCGATGGTATTGGTTTCACGGTTGATCTCCTGCACCAAAAAATCCAACTTGCGGCCGACCGGTTCACTGGCGTTGACCAGCGTTTCCAGCTGATCGAGATGGCTGCGCAGACGTACGGTTTCTTCCGCGGTTGCAGTCTTATCCGCAAACAGTGCGGCCTCGGTCAGCAGCCGCTGCTCGTCCACCGTCGCGGTGGACAGCAGCTCCTTCATCCGCGCTTCTACCTTCGCCATGTGCTCCCGCACGATCTCCGGCGAGCGCGCCTCCACCTGTTCCACCGCCCGCAGAATGGTCTGTCGGCGCGCGAGCACATCCTCCCGCAAGCGGGCGCCCTCGCGCTCGCGCATCGCCACAAACCCGGCAAGCGCCTCATCGGCAACCTGCCGCACCGCCTCCCAGATGGCTTCCTCATCCTCGGCGGCCTTGCGCACCGTCAGGATATCCGGAAACCGGGACAGTGTGTTTACCGATACGTCGTCGCGCAGCCCATATGTCTGCGCCAGCTCGTGCAGCGCCTTCAGATACCCTTCAGCCAGCGCGTGGTTGACCACCACCTCACTGCCCGGCGCATCTACCGTATCGATCCACACGCCAACATCCACCTTGCCGCGGGATACCGCCTTCTGCAGATAGCCCTTGAGCCGTTCGTCCAGAAATCCGTACACGCGCGGCAGCCGCGAGGAATATTCATAATACCGGTGATTGACCGACCGGATTTCCACCGTGATGTCCATCCCACCGAGCGTCTGCTGCCCACGGCCGTAGCCGGTCATGCTGCGAATCATTGCTGTGACCATCCCTTTCCAAAACGCCCCGGTACGCATAAAAGCCCCGACTGGGGCTTTTATGCGTAATGGCTGTATCCTTTATACCGGATGCACCTTTTCTTCCTCATGCAGATGCTTGCCGTCGATGCCGTATTTGGCGTTGCGGCGGCCCTCGAAAAATTTCACCGCGACCTGGCCGAACTGCGCATAGGTGAGGACATCCTCCTCCTGCTCGTACCACTCGCTCATCTCCGCGCGCATCTTATCCAGCTCCGGCTGGAGCTGATCCGCCGGACGGCAGGTGATCTGCGGCTCGTCACCGATGATCTTCTTGACAAATTCCGGATCGATCTTCACCGGGGTCGCGCCGTATTCGCCGCGCACCAAACCCTTGAATTCCTTAGTGACCATCTTATATCGCTCGCCCGAGATGACGTTGAACACCGCCTGAGTGCCCACGATCTGCGACGACGGGGTAACCAGCGGCGGATAACCGGCGTCCTTGCGCACGCGCGGCACCTCCTGAAGCACCTCTTCGAGCTTGTCTTCCTTACCCGCCTGCTTGAGCTGGCTGACAAGGTTGGACAGCATCCCGCCCGGCACCTGATAGATCAGGGCATTGGCATCCACCTCGAGCATCTTCGGGTTGAGCAGGCCGCTGTCCATATACTTCTTGCGCAGGGTGTGGAAATACTTGCTGACCTCGTTGAGCTTGACCAGATCCAGGCCGGTATCGTACGGCGTGCCCTTGAGCGCAGCCACCATTGATTCGGTCGCCGGATGCGAGGTACCCATCGCCAGCGGAGAAAGCGCGGTGTCGATCACATCGGCACCGGCTTCAATCGCCTTGAGCATCACCATGTCGGAGATGCCGGCGGTGAAATGCGAGTGGATCTGAATCGGGATCTTCACCGTCTCCTTGAGCGCCTTGACGAGATCATACGTCTCATACGGCACCAGCAGACCGGCCATATCCTTCAGGCAGATGGAATCTGCACCGGTTTCCTCCAGGCGCTTTGCGTAATCCACAAAATATTCGATGTTATGCACCGGACTGGTGGTATAGGAAATCGCCACCTGCACATGTGCGCCTTCTTCCTTCCGGGCCGCGCGGATGGAGGTTTCCAGATTGCGGATATCGTTGAGCGCATCAAAAATGCGGATTACGTCGATGCCGTTGGCCACCGACTTCTGCACAAAGTATTCCACCACATCGTCCGCATAATGCCGGTAGCCCAGCATATTCTGGCCGCGGAACAACATCTGCAGCTTGGTTTTCGGCATATGCTTGCGCAGCGTGCGCAGGCGTTCCCACGGGTCTTCGTTCAAAAAACGCAGGCAGGCGTCAAACGTTGCGCCGCCCCAGCATTCCAGCGAATGGAAGCCGATATCGTCGAGCTGCTCAAGCGCGGGCAGCATCTCTTCTGTCGTCATCCGAGTTGCGATCAGCGACTGGTGCGCGTCCCGCAGCACGGTTTCGGTAATCCCGACTTTTGCCACAATTCATCCGTCCTTCCTTGCTTGGCCATACAGCGGGCTGTCCGCCGCGGCAGGATCGTTACTGCATGGAAACGAGCAGCTTGCCGGAATCGACGCTCTCGCCCTTGGTCACATGCACACCGAGGATCGTGCCGTCATGCGGCGCCATGATCTCGTTTTCCATCTTCATGGCTTCCAGAACCAGCAGCACATCGCCCTTGGCCACCTTGTCGCCGGCCTTGACCATAACATTGAGCACGTTGCCGGGCATCGGCGCATTGATGGTTTCCGCCCCCTCTGCCGGGGCAGCCGCCGCAGGTGCCGGAGCGGATGCTTCCGCCTTCGGAGCGGGTGCAGCCGCGGGAGCCGGAGCTGCGGGAGCCACCGGAGCCGCCGCAACCGCCACAGGCGCGGCCGGAGCCGCAGCGCCGCCGACCTCTTCCACCTGAACATCATACGCTTTGCCGTTGACCGTGATATTGAATCGTTTCATGCTGAATACCTCCACACTTTATCCAAAAATCGGATTTTGATAAACTTCCCGAAACCCCACGGCTTACAGCGGCAGGTTGGAATGCTTCTTGGGCAGACGGGACACACGCTTGCCGGAAAGCATATCCAGCAGCGCCATCACCCGCGCCTTGGTTTCGCCGGGTGCGACCACATCGGTCACATATCCGCCGGCCGCCGCCGACAGCGGCGAACACATGGTTTTGGCATATTCCTCGATCAGCGCCGCACGGTCCTGCTCGGGATTCTTCATCTGGGCCAGGCGCTCTTTCCATTCGATATGCACAGCGGCCTCCGGGCTCAGCGGCGAAATCACCGCATCCGGCCAGGCCAGCACCGCATCCGCACCGGCCGATTTGCCGGCAACGGCAATATACACCGGACCGTATGCGCGTCCGGTCACCACCGTGACCTTCGCCGTCGTGGCTTCCGCATAGGTATGCGCAAGCTTCGCCGCGCCGCCGAGATCCGCAAAGCCAGCGGCGTCCACAAACGAGATCACCGGCAGCGAAAACGCATCACACAGCCGGACAAACCGAGCAATCTGCGCCGCTGCACCGCCGCACACCGCGTCGCCGGTCAGCGCGACAATACCGCAGGCTATGCCGCCCACGCGGCCTAGTACCGCCGTGCCGCATTCGCCGGCAAACAGGCGCACGGACGAACCGGCATCCGCGACCGCTTCCACTGCCGCAGCAGCGTCCGCGGCCTCCGCCATCGCCGCATCATCAAAATCATACGCAGGCGCCGCCGTCAGGTTATTCGACGGCAGCAGCGCGAGCAGGCCGCGCACCTTATCGATCGCTTCATCCACATCGGCCGCCGCAACCGCCGCGCTTCCCTTTTCATCCGGCTTCAGATAATAATCCGCGCCGTCCACCACCACGGTGATATCGGCATTCGCCGCCACCAGCGCCGCCGAGCCGACACACGCGCCGGCCACCACCGCGATCTGCGGCACAACGCCCGAAATCCGGTTGGAAATCAGCAGGATTTCCGCGAGTGCATCCATCGCATCGAGCCCTTCCCCGAGCTTCGCGCCGTCGCTGTCAAACAGGCCGACCACCGGCGCGCCATTCTGCTCTGCGAGCGCATACACCTGACGGATCTTCGCCGCCTGTGCCTTGCCCACAGCGCCGCAGCAGACCTCGCGGTTCTGCGCAAACGCATACACCGGGGACCCGTCCACCGTGCCGTAGCCGATTGCCGCCTCGTCGCAGGAGAACCGGTCGAGTTCCACAAACGTCCCTTCGTCGAAAAGACGTTTCAGACGGCCGACCGCCGCGCTGCTCTCATGGGCGGCAGCCGCTTCGGCGAGCTTTTGAAGCTGGTTTTGCATGCTCATTACCATTCCTTTCCGAATCCATGCCGCGCGGAGCTTCCTCCAGCGGCAGCCTAAAATAACCATATCAAGGCGCCTGAAGCGCCGGGAACCGGGATATCCGCCATGCCGGGAAACCTACGGCATACGGCTGCGCAGCAGAGCAAAAAGCCCTTCCTCCCCATATTACGCAAATTGTACTTAGTATAGCAAACTTTTCCGGGAAGTACAACACCTTTTCGATGAATAATCCGTAAAAAATCGATTTTGCCGCACGCCGCGGCCGCCTGGAGCGGGAGTCACTTTTCCCGCTTTTTATACACAAGCAGCTGCGCGTCCGCACCGTCGTCGCCGTATTCGCTGACCAGCAGGCAGTCCGCGTCCCCCGCCAGCCCGTACCACCGGTCGGTACCTGTTTTCCGGAGCTGGCTGCCCAAATACAGGTTGTCGTCCTTCAAAAATTTTACAGCCTGTCCGCTTGGAAGCGTATATTCCAGATTGACGAGCGCCCCCTTGAGCGCATAAAGCGCGTCAAGCCCGGCCAGCTCCGGGATACCAAGTGCGCGGAATTCCGCGATCATCCGCTCCCGCAGTCCGCATGGCAGCTGCGTGCAGCTTTCGCACCGCCCGCAGCCCGTATCCCGGCAGCACGCCGCCAGCGGGCAGTCGCCGCCGAACGGCCGTCCGTCCGTCGACACGCACCCCGCGCATGTATCCTGCAGGCCGCACTGCGTACAGTCCGCACCGCATATGGTCTTTTCCATATATCCTCCCGCAAATCCGGGGTGCAGGCCGGTACACGCCTTCTGCACGTCCCGGTTTTATTTGCCGGCTTGTCCATGACAGGGACGGCTGAAAAATTCGTCCAGGCTGACCTGCCAAATACCGTCCTGCCGCGTAAACCGCAGCGCCGTCAGCAGCGTGCACAATTCCTCCGGCGGCCGTACCGCCGCCGCTTCAGCCGCTCCGGCGTTATATCCCGCGTTCATCGCCGCGCGCACCAGCGCCTCCAGCAGTACCCGGTCGTCCGCCTCGGCCCAAAGCAGTGTCACCCGGCCGCCGCCGAGCGCATACAGCACATAACCGACCGGCCGGCCGGCGCACTCCGCGATCAGTGCCAGACAGTCCGCCGGCAGCCCATGCTGCCGGCACCAGTCGTTTTTCTCCTCTTTACCGGCCGGAACGATGGTTACCACGGGAATTCCCCTGCCTTCCCTGCTTGATATAGGCCGCCGCCACCTTTTCCCGCGTTTTCGACGCCAGCAACAGGTCGCGCACCTCATGCGGCTCCAGCTCCCGCCATTTCCCCGGCGCCAGGCCGCCCAGCCGCACCTTGCCGACCGCCGTACGGCGCAGGCGGGCGACCTCCCAGCCGAGCGCCTCGCACATACGGCGGATCTGCCGGTTGCGCCCCTCGTACAGCACCACCTGGATTACCGTGCGTTCCGGCTCCTCCAGCAGCACCTCCAGCCGCGCCGGCGCGGTCATCCGGCCGTCCAGCTCAATCCCTTTGCAGAACCGTTCGATCTGTTCAGGCTGCACTTTTGAATGCAGCGTGACCCGGTAATATTTCGGCACATGCGCCGCCGGGTGCATCATCGCGTTGGCAAAATCCCCGTCGCTGGTCATCAGCAGCAGGCCTTCCGAATCCTTATCCAGCCGCCCCACCGGGAACACCCGCGCCCCCACATCCTGCACCAGCTCCGCCACGCAGCGCCGGCCGCGCTCGTCGCTCATCGTCGTGATATAGCCGCGCGGCTTATTAAGCAGGATGTACCGCGGGATCTCCGCCGGCTCCAGCCGTTTGCCGCAGACCGTCACAACATCCCGGCGGTCGTCCGCCTTATCCCCCAGCTTTGCCGGGTGGCCGTTGACCTTCACCTTTCCCTGGAGAATCAGCTCCTCCGCCTTGCGGCGCGACGCCACGCCGCGCTCGGATAGCAGCTTCTGCAGCCTGATCTGTGCCATCGTTTCCATCCTTTCTGCGCGGACCGGACGCCCCCGCAAAACCCTTATCTATCCTTTTATACCGCACCGTCACCAAAGCAGGCCCCGCAGCAGCTGCCGCAGACACCGGCCGTAGTGTACACCGTAGCCAGCCACCTCGCGCGCATCCACCGTATAGGCCGCCGTGAGCGGCAACACCGCCAGCTCCCGTTCCCCCAGCCGGTAATGCACCTCGCCGACCTGTTCCCCCTGCCTCACCGGGGCGAGTGCAAACGACGGCATTTCCACCCGGATCTCGAGCTGTTCCGCCTCCCCTTTAAGGAGAACCGCCGTCGGCGGCGCTTCGCATTCCAGCTGCACCCGTGCGGTGCAGCCGCCCGCCACCGGCAGTTCCGGCAGCTCCGGCGCCGGCAGCGTCACCGCTTCGGCCTGCGCAAACCCGTAATCATACAGCGCCATATGGTCGTTCCAGTCATCGCCGGCGTTGAGGGTCACCGCGATCAGCGTCACCCCATCCCGCCGGGCGGCGGAAACGAGACAGCGCCCCGCTTTCTTGGTGAAGCCGGTTTTCATGCCGATAGCGTCCGGGTACAGCGTAAGCAGCTTGTTGTGGTTGGACACCTGCACCGCGCGGGGCGGATCGCCGAAATGCACCACCTCCCGCTTGGAGGCGCAGATAGCCGCCAGTTCTTCGTTTTTCAGTACTTCTGCCGCCAGCAGCGCCATATCGTAAGCGCTCGCGGCATGTCCTTCCGCGTCCAGCCCGGACGGAGTGACAAAGTGGCTGTCCTTCATCCCGATTTCCTGCGCGCGGGCATTCATCTCCTCCGCAAATGATGGCAGATCGCCGGCAAGCGCAGTCGCGAGCACATTCGCCGCATCGTTGCCCGACACCAGCAGCAGCCCCACAATCAGATCGTGGATGGTGATCTGATCTCCCTCCCGCAGGCCGAGCGCGGTGCCCTCCACCAGAACAGCTTCCTTTGTCACCGTCACCACCCGGTCGAGATCCCCGCTTTCCGCCGCGAGCAGGGCGGTCATCAGCTTGGTGGTGCTGGCGATGGAGCGCGCGGTATGCGCATCCTTTTCAAACAGCAGACGCCCGGATTCCGGCTCATAGAGCACACAGGATGCCGCCGAAACACCCGGAGCGCCGGACGTCAAAACCGCCTCCTCCGCCCGAACCATATGTACCGGCGGACATGCCGCCGTCAGGACCGCTGCCATACCGGCGGCCAGCCACCTGCGCCAATTCCTTTTCATCTTCCGCACCCTTTCCCTGCACACAGACATTGTCCCCGGCAAACAGGGACAGTGCCGAAAGCCTGCCCCTTATCCGCCGGGAGTATCTATCTTTAAATATGCAGACGGGTGCGGACACATGTATTCCGGCAGACAAATTCCTGCCGCACCGGCAGAAATCGGACGGTGCGGCAGGAACTCATCCGGCAGCGGCGCGGCGTTATTCTTTGACTTCTTCCGTCGCCACCGTCACGCTGCCGCTTTCGGTTTTCACCGTGGTTTCAGTGCTTTTTTCTTTTTTCTTGCTGAACGCGCCGCTGATCTTATCTACCACGTCCGGTACCAGATTTACCAGCTTATCGGTGGTGTCCGGCTTGGCGCTGACCGACAGCAGCCGTACATCGCCATTGGCGATAACCAGAAACGCCACCGGCGTAATGTTGATGCCCGCGCCACTGCCGCCGCCGAACAGGCCGCTGCCTGTTTTCGACGGCAGGTCGGAACCACCGGAGGCAAAGCCGTACGACACCTTGGACACCGGAATCAGCACGGTGCCGTCCGGCGTGGTCACCGGATTGCCGATCACCGTATTCGCATCCGCCATTTCCTTGATTTTTTCCATCGAAACGCCGAGCAGATTCTGTACATTGTTGTTTTCCATCGCTACACATTCCTTTCTGTATTGCCGGCTGCGGCAAGGCCTTTATCCGGCGGCCCCTTCGGAAGCCGCCTCTTTTGCTGACTCCTGTCTGACAGTATTGACCAGCCAGCGCACCAGTAATCCGACCGCTGCTGCCAGCACCCGCAGCGGCTGCACATGCGCCCGCAGATCCACCGCTGTGCTGCTTTTTTCCTGAAGGAACCCCGGTTCCACGTCAATCTGTCGGCGGCGCACCTTCATCACCGTTTCGAGCACTGCCTGCGCGGGATATACGGCGGCGCATATTTTGCCGTAGCGTACCGCCGTATCGGCAGCGTCCTCTCCGACAACGATCAGCCGCACCTGAAGCCGGTCGACCACGATCACCCGCAGAGCACGCCGCAGGGCGTCCGCCGCAAGCTTTGCCATCATCTGCAGGTACGCCGCGACCGCCGACACGCCGTCCTCCTTAAACAGTTTTTCCAGCTGTGGCAGCTTCTCTTCCGTTTCCTTCTTTTTCGCCCCGCGGTGGGCGCGCGCCGCCTTTTTCTTTTCCTTTTTCGCCGGTTTTTCCGGCCGCGGGTACACGCGCAGCGACACAAAGGCATACCGCACACGCACCTCAAGTTCTTCCCGGAACCGCAGCGAGACGTGCACCGGCAGCAGCAAAAGCAGCAGCACAAACGCCAGAATCCCCAGCACGATCCACCACGCTGTCATCCGCACGCCTCCCTTTCCTTTGTTTTATCCGGTTTCTAGCCCTTTTCGTTTTCCTCGATAACCTCTTCGAGGGTGGTTTCGTTCATCCCGCCGTCCTCGTCCTTCTGCGGCAGCGGCGGCAGCTCGCCGAGTGAGGCAATGCCGAAGCAGCGCAGAAAGTCCGGGGTTGTCCCATACAGAAGCGGACGGCCCGGCAGCTCCAGCCGGCCCTTTTCCTCGATCAGCTTTTTCTGCACGAGTCCCTGCATGACCGCACCGCAGTCCACCCCGCGCACCTGGTCGACAAACGCCCGGGTTACCGGCTGGTTATATGCGACGATCGCGAGCACCTCCATCGCCGCCTGCGACAGCGGCGTGTTGCGCCGGATATCCATCGCCTTGCGCACATATGCGGCATAGTCCTTCGCGGTGCACAGCTGATACGCTTCGCCCAGCCGCACCATCGCGATGCCTCCGCCGCGGGTATTGATATCGTTTTTCAGATCCTCCGCCAGCCGTTCGGCGGTCTCCTCGTCGAGCTCGAGCGCCTCAGCCAGACGGCCGACGGTCATCGGCTCCCCCGCCGCAAAGAGGATCGCCTCCATGGCGGCCTGGTACTGCTTGATTTCCAACCCGTTTTCACATCCTTATTGCCCGGCTTCCGCCTCTTCGGCAAATTTCAGAATTTCCGCCTCGCTCTCCTCCTGACCGGCAATCATCTCCACTCGCTGGCCGATCCCCTCGCCGTCCACCCGGATACGCCGGGACTTGATCAGCTCCAGCAGTGCCAGGAATGTCGCCACCAGCTCCGACTTGTTTTCGGCCGCTTCAAACAGTGAGTCATAGGACACCTGCCGGCGCTGATACAGCCGCCGCAGCACGAAGACGATTTTCGACGATACCGAGACAATTTTGCGGGAGACAATCCCGCTGAATGCCTGTACCGGCGGCGGCAGACGCCGCTTGCCCCGGCCGGCTGCCGACAGGTAGGCGTCCAGCAGCATTCCGCGGTCATGGGTCAGGCGGTAGGTGTAGTCCGGCTCGATCTCCTCCGGGTCGCGGATAAACAGATCGCCGCCGATATTGTGTGCCGCCAGCCGGCGCGCCGCCTCCTGACAGAGCTGGTATTCGATCAGCTCGCCGGTCAGCTCCCGCTTGAGCTGCTCCGCCTCCTCATGACGCGGCAGCAGCATCGCAGACTTGATCTCCACCAGCCGCGCCGCCATGTCCAGAAACTCGGTCGCCACATCCAGATCGCTGTCCTGCATGCGCTGGATGTACTCCATATATTGTTGGAGCACCTCTGCGATCGGGATATCGTAAATATTCAGTTTGTTTTTCTGCACCAGATGCAGAAGCAGATCCAGCGGCCCTTCAAAAACAGGCAGCTTATAGGAAATTACATCCATAGTATGTAACGCTCCGGTTCATTTAAATCATCACCAAATGAAAGCCGAACATCCGCAGGATCAGGCCGTAGACCGCATTGTGCAGAAAATTCAGCGGGACGTCGAGGATGCCGGTGAACACCACCACCAGCACCACCAGCGTGATCACCTGCTGGTAGCGGTTGACCATAAACACCCATTTGTCCGGCAGGACATAGCTGATAATCCGGAAGCCGTCGAGCGGCGGGATCGGCAGCAGATTGAACATCGCCAGACTGATGTTGATGCTTGCAAACAGTTCGACCAGCCCCATGCGCAGCAGCGTCAGCGTCCACCCGTCCGAAACAAAGATAATCAGTACGCGGTACAGTCCGACGCTCAGGATCGCCATGAGCAGGTTGGACAGCGGTCCCGCCAGCGCGGTCAGCGCCATCCCCGCCTTCCGATTCTTGAAGTTATAGGGATTAACCGGCACCGGTTTGGCATAACCGACGCCGACAAGCAGCATCATCAGCGAGCCGAACGGGTCCATATGCGCCAGCGGATTCATTGTCAGCCAGCCCTGGTATTTCGCCGTTTTGTCGCCGAGCAGATACGCCGCGAAGCCGTGCGCCATTTCGTGCACCGGAAACACCACCAGAAGCAGCACCGCATACACGAGAATGGTCATGAGAATGTTCGGCAAGCTCCACCCGCCGCGCAGAAGTTGCATGAGCATAAATCTGATTCATCCTTTCCCGGAACCTGCCGCCGATTCCCTGCATATAAAAAATATTATACCGGAATTTTCCGCAGATTACAAGGCCAAACCCCGTTTACACGTGCGATTGACAGGTTTTTTTCCCGCTGCAAAAAAAACACTTGCTTTTCTCTGGGGAATCTGCTAGAATACATCTGTTGTTTTTGGATATCCCTGCCTTAAAGGAGGTGCAGAAGATGGCTAAATGTGATATTTGCGGAAAGAGTGTTACTTTCGGCATCCAGGTTTCCCACTCCCATCGTCGTTCCAACCGCACGTGGAAGCCCAACATCCGCCGCGTCAAGGCGGTTGTGGACGGTTCGCCGAAAAGAGTATACGCCTGCACCCGCTGCCTGCGCAGTGGTAAGGTTACCCGCGCCGTATAAGACACGCCTTCTGTAAGGGCCGCTGATAAAGCGGCCCTTTTTGTTTTTCCTTTTTCCGCTCCCGGCTTGCACCTACGGCTGAAAAGGGATATAATAAGGAAAATAACGCCAAAAGGAATGGTTATGACGATGAACATCTGGCATGACATCTCCCCGTCGCGCATCCGCCCCGAGGATTTTACCGCGGTCATCGAAATTCCCAAGGGCGGCAAAAACAAATACGAGATGGACAAGGAAACCGGCCTGCTCCGGCTCGACCGCGTCCTGTACACCGCCACCCACTATCCGGCAAACTACGGGTTCATCCCCCGCACCTATGCCGAGGACGGCGACCCGCTCGATGTGCTGGTGCTCTGCCAGGAAAGCATCGTCCCCATGACGCTGGTGCGCTGTTATCCCATCGGGGTCATCCAGATGGTGGATGAGGAATCCCGGGACGAGAAAATCATCGCTGTCCCCTTCCGCGATCCCTCCCTCTCCTGCTATCACGACATCACTGAGCTGCCCGCGCACACGATGGACGAAATCCAGCATTTCTTTTCGGTATACAAGTCCCTCGAAAACAAGGAGACGGTCATCAAAGAGGTGCTCGGCCACCGGGAGGCTACCGCCATCATTGACAAGTGCATTCAGGATTACAACACCTATTTCTGCGGCATGCGGCGTTCCTGAGCTGCTGCCCGACGGGAGGAATTCCTATGACAGTTATTTCGCACGATATACTGCTGCAACAGGCCGACAGCTGGCTCAGCGACGCTGCCGCGGCGCAGGTGGCACAGCCTGACCTGCCGCTCGGCAGCTTTGCGCCGGCTTCCACCGCACTGTGCATTCTCGACATGGTCAACGGCTTCGCCGTATCCGGCGCGCTGGCCAGCCCACGCGTCGGGGCGCTCATCGAACCGATTGCCGTGCTCGCCCGCCGCTGCCGGGAGGTCGGAATGCCGGTGTTCGCCTTTGCGGACACCCATACGCCGGAAAGCCCGGAGCTTTCGAGCTATCCGCCCCACTGCCTGCGCGGCACAGCCGAGGCAGAGGTATGCGCGCCGATCGCAGCAGTGCCCGGACTTGTCACCTTTGAAAAAAATTCCACCAACGGTTTTCTGGAGGACCCCTTCCGCCGCTGGCTGGAGGACAACCCCGGCATCCGCACGCTGATTGCCGTGGGCGACTGCACCGACATCTGCGTATACCAGTTCGCCGTCGCAGCCAAAGCTTATTTCAACACCCGCAACCACGATGCCCGGGTGATCGTGCCGACCGCACTGACCGACACCTTCGACGCGCCGGGTCATCCGGCCGACCTGCTGAATACGGTATTTTGGCGCTCCATGCAGGACAACGGCGTGGAGCTGTGCCGGCAAATTCTGTGAGCATGGAAGGAGATTGACAACATGTGTGCTGACCGCGAAACAAAGCTCGGCAGCGATAACCTGACGCTGCTGACTGATTTCTACGAGCTGACGATGGCCAACGGCTTTCTCGCTGACGGCCGTGCCGACCAGATCGCCTATTTCGACATGTTCTTCCGGAAAATCCCGGACGGCGGCGGCCTGGCGATCATGGCCGGGGTCGAGCAGCTGATCGACTATCTCAAAAACCTCTCGTTTACCGAGGCAGACATCGAATACCTGCGCTCCAAAAAGCTTTTCCGTGAGGAGTTTCTCGACTATCTGCGCCATTTCCGGTTTGCCTGCGACGTATGGGCAATCCCGGAGGGCACGCCGATCTTCCCGCATGAACCGGTGGTCACCGTGCGCGGGCCTGTGGTGCAGGCACAGTTCATCGAGACCATGGTACTGCTGTGCATCAACCACCAGTCGCTCATCGCCACCAAGGCCAACCGCATCGTCCGTGCCGCACAGGGGCGCACCGTGATGGAGTTCGGCTCCCGCCGCGCGCAGGGCTTCGACGGCGCGGTTTACGGCGCCCGCGCCGCCTATATCGGCGGCTGCATCGGCACCGCATGCACCATCGCCGACCGCGAATACGCCATTCCCGCACTCGGTACTATGGCGCACAGCTGGGTCCAGCTGTTCGACAGCGAACTGGAGGCTTTCCGCGTTTACGCGCGGGAATACCCCGAATCCTGCACGCTGCTGGTGGACACCTACAATACCATCAAATCCGGCGTACCTAACGCCATCCGGGTGTTCAAAGAGGAACTGCTGCCCCGCGGCTGCCGCCCCAAAGGCATCCGCATCGACTCCGGCGACATCACTTATCTGAGCAAAAAGGCCCGCAAAATGCTCGATGACGCCGGGTTCCCCGACTGCAAAATCTGTGCCTCCAACTCGCTGGACGAATATATCATCCGCGACATGATCCAGCAGGGCGCCTGCGTCGATACCTTCGGCGTCGGCGAGCGGCTGATCACCGCTTCGAGCGACCCGGTGTTCGGCGGGGTGTACAAGCTGTCGGCGGTGGAGGAAAACGGCGCCGTCGTACCGCGCATCAAGGTCAGCGAAAACGTCAGCAAAATCACCAACCCCTGCTTCAAGATGGTCTGGCGGCTGTACGACCGCGAAAGCGGTAAGGCGCTCGCCGATGTCATCACGCTGCGCGACGAGACGATCGACGACACAAAGCCCTACGAAATTTTCGATCCGGAACACATCTGGAAGCGTAAGACGCTGGAAAATTTCCGTGCGGTGCCGCTGCAGAAGCCGCTTTTCCTCGCAGGAAAATGTGTGTACACCTCCCCGGATATCCAGGAAATCCGCCGTACCTGCCTCGAGCAGATCGGCACCATGTGGGACGAGGTGCTCCGCTTTGAGAACCCCCACCGCTATTATGTCGATCTGTCCCAGCCGCTGTGGGACGAAAAACAGCGCATGCTTTCCGAATACAGCTTCTGATCCCGACCGCAAACCGCTCCCGCACCGCTTTGCATCCCCGGCCCCGGCAGTTTATTTCCAATTTGTTCTTATTTTTGTCGGAGTTCATTCACACAAAGGGCATACCGTTTTTGTATACTGTGTGTGACATATAAAGGAGGAGTGCGCCGTGCCCAAGCTGGTTTATATCTACGGAGATGACCATAAATGTCTGGAAACGCTGATTTCATCCATGCGCAGCAACGGATACTCTCTCGAATACACCTCGCTGCCCGATGAGCCGGCTGCCGGTGCCATCCGGGCGGATATCGTGCTGATCTGCAAGCCTGCCGACAGCACCACGCGCTATGAATTCGGCGGGCTGACGCTGGATCTCGACAACATCTGTGCTTACGATCGCAGCCAGCACGAAATCCATTTCACCCCGACCGAGTTTTCCCTCCTTTCCTATTTGATGCGCAACGCCGCACGTGCGGTTTCGCGCAAGGAGCTGCTGCCGGCGGTATGGGGATTTCAGGACGATTCCACCACCCGCGTGGCAGACGATACGGTCAAACGGCTGCGCAAAAAGCTCGCCGGCTCCGGCGTGGGGATTGAAACCATCTGGGGCTACGGCTTCAAGCTGCGGGAGATGCCCGCCACAGGCTCCGCGGTATAGGGCGCAGGCTGCTGTCCTGTCCGCTGAACCCGGGGCGGCCTTCTGCGCCGTTCGCCGGCCACCCCCCACATCAAACGCGATGTTCCGCTGTGCGGCAGTTTGGGCACATATGAATGCCGATGGTTCCTTAAACGAAAAATTTTCAGACAGCCCGACACGGCCGACGGATGCGGCCGTGTTTTTTTCTGGCCTTTTTTCCGGCGCTGTGGTATACTGTTAAGAAACAATAGGATGAAAGAGGTGGCGCTTTGTGAAGAATGTGACGATTTCTGTCCCGGCACCGGCTGCGGCGCTGCTGGACGAGCTGGAGGCCGCCGGGTATGAGGCCTGGCTGGTCGGCGGCTGCGTGCGCGACAGCCTGCTGGGCAGCACGCCCGGGGACTGGGACGTCACCACCTCTGCCCTGCCGGAAGAGATGCAGAGGGTATTCGCCGGCCGCCGGGTGATCGAAACCGGGCTGAAGCACGGCACTCTGACGGTACTCGCGGATGACCGCATGCCGGTGGAGATCACCACCTACCGCATCGACGGCGGCTACTCCGACGCGCGCCATCCCGACCGGGTATCTTTCACCCGGAATCTTCACGAGGATTTAAGCCGGCGGGATTTTACGGTCAACGCCCTCGCCTACCACCCGGTCCGCGGACTGCGGGATGACTTCGGCGGGCTGGACGATCTGGAGAACGGCGTGCTGCGCTGTGTGGGTGATCCGGAAAGGCGCTTTCGTGAGGACGCACTGCGCATGCTGCGGGCGCTGCGCTTTTCCGCGGTGCTCGGTTTTTCGATTGAAGCAGCTGCCGACGCCGCGCTGCGGGCGCTGCGGGAAAACCTGAGCGCCGTCTCAGCCGAACGGCTGTGGAACGAGCTGATCCGGCTGCTGTGCGGCCGGCAGGTCACCCGTGTGCTGCTCGCCTACCCGGAAATCCTCGCCCAGTTTATCCCCGAAATCGCCCCGATGGTGGGTTTTGCCCAGAACAATCCCTATCATCGCTACGACGTCTACGAGCACACCGCCCGCAGCGTCGCGGAGGTGCCGCCGGATCCGGTCGTGCGGCTGGCCATGCTGTTCCACGACATCGGCAAACCCGCCTGCTACACGCAGGACGAACACGGCATCGGTCATTTTTACGGGCATCAGGCGCTCAGTGCGGCGATGGCCCGGATGATTCTGTCGCGGCTGCGCTGCGACAAAACGACGCTGGAGACGGTCTGCCGCCTGGTCAAATGGCATGACGTGCAGCTTGAGCCGACCCCCGCCTGCCTGCGGCGCTGGCTCAACCGGCTGGGCGCGCAGGACATGTACCGTCTGCTGCAGGTCAAGCGCGCCGACATCCTCGCGCAGACACCCGAGCTGCGCGCGCGCACCGAAGAAATCGCCTATCTCACCTCACTGGTGGATACCATTTTGCAGGAGCAGCAGTGCTTTTCCCTGCGGGATCTGGCGGTCAACGGCCGCGATCTCACGGCACTCGGCATCCCACCCGGCCCCGCGCTCGGCCGGTTGCTGGATACGCTGCTCGGCGAGGTGATCGACGGCACCTGCCCGAATGAGCGCGAGGCGCTGCTGCACCGCACCCGCTGTCTGACCCGCTGAGGCGGACAGCGCCATTTCCGTTAAAGGAGCGAAGCCCGTGGACCGCTTTTCCTGCCGCCTGTGCCCAAGGCAGTGCGGCGTCATACGCACGCCCGAAACCGGCGGCGGTGCCTGCGGCATGCCGGCGCTGCCCACCGCGGCGCGCGCCGCACTGCATACCGGCGAGGAGCCGTGCATCAGCGGCACCCGCGGCTCCGGCACCGTCTTTTTTTCCGGCTGCCCGCTGCGCTGCGTATTCTGTCAGAACCGCCGCATCAGCCATGAGCGCTTCGGTGAAACCGTCACGGTGGAGCGGCTGGCGGATATCTTCCGCGAACTGGAGGCGTGCGGCGCGCACAATATCAATCTCGTCAGCCCGACGCCGTTCGTGCCGGTGATTCTGGAAGCGCTCGATCGTTACCGCCCCGCTGTACCGATCGTCTACAACACCAGCGGCTATGAGTGCGTGGATACGCTACGGCAGCTGGAGGGCGCTGTGGATGTCTACCTGCCGGACTGCAAATATGCCGATGCCGCGCTGGGAAAACGGCTGTCCGGCGTCCTCGACTATCCGCAGCGTGCACAGGAGGCCATTTGCGAAATGGCGCGGCAGACCGGCCCGATGCAGTTGGATGCTGACGGCATCGCTGTGCGCGGCACGCTCGTGCGGCATCTGGTACTGCCCGGACACACCAATGATTCGCTCGCTGTGCTCGACTGGCTGGCCGCCAGTCTGCCGGCGGGCGTTTGGGTCAGCCTGCTGTTCCAATACACCCCGCTCGCGCCGGACGGCTATCCCGAGCTGACCCGCCGCTTGACCCGCCGCGAATGCCGTAAGGTATGGGAGCATCTGCTCGCGCTCGGCCTGACCGACGGCTACGTCCAGGACCGCGCAAGTGCGGACGCCGCTTACATCCCCGCCTTCGACCTGACCGGTATACGCCCGGACACCGGCGAAAACTGAGCCCCTGTGCCCTGCCGCAGCCATACGCTGTGCGGCAGGGCTTTTTTTGCGTCCGGATCTTGTAATCCGCCCTGAAATCGGGTATAGTAAAGCCAATCCAAACATCTGGAGGAGAGATGAACCTGTTATGAAAATTTTCTGCGATTGCCGCTATCTCGTATTCCCTGTCAGCCGCCTCGCCTGTACCAAACGGCTGGAGTTCCGCGAAAACGGCAGGCTGCTGATGGAAATGGACGCCGCGCTGGACAACCTCGCGCCGGATCAGTGGATGCTGCTGCCGACCGATCTGCTTTATGGGCGGGAAATCGACATCCAGTCGTTCCCGGAAATGCCGCTGCAAATCGGCAAGGCGGAAGCGAAAAACGTCCCCTTTTCCACCTTTCTGCGCCCGGCCTTCCATTTTTCCGCCGCACAGGGCTGGATCAACGATCCCAACGGTATGACCTGGTACAACGGACGGTACCACCTGTTTTATCAGTATAACCCGCTCGGGTGCAGCTGGGGCAATATGTCCTGGGGGCACGCCGAAAGCCCCGATCTGCTGCACTGGGAAGAAAAGGATCCGGCGCTCTATCCGGACGAAACCGGCATGATGTTTTCCGGTTGTGCGGTGGTAGATTTCGACAACCGTACCGGGCTGCAGGCCGGCAGCGAGCCGCCGCTGCTGCTCTACTACACCGCACAGGGCGGCTCCACCCACTGGTCGGCCGGCCGGTTGCCCACCCAGTGCCTGGCGTACAGCACCGATGGCGGAGCCACCTTCACCAAATACGATAAAAACCCGGTTGTGGCGGAAATCACCGACCAGACCCGCGACCCCAAGGTGATCTACCACGCCCCGACCGACCGCTATATCATGACGCTGTACAAGACCGGCGCGGAATATATGCTGTTTGCCTCTGCCGATCTGCTACACTGGGAGCCGCTGCACACGATCGAAATCCCGGAGGAGTGGGAATGTCCTGATTTCTATCCCCTGTCGCTCGACGGCGATCCCGCGCAGGAAAAATGGGTGCTCATCGGTGCGTCCGACCGGTATCTGGTGGGTTCCTTCGATGGTTACCGGTTCACGCCCGAGCAGGAGATGCGCCGGCTGCATCATGGCAACGGCAGTTACGCCGCCCAGTCTTTCTTCCAGACCGCCCCACAGGATACCCGGCGCATCCGCATCGCCTGGAACAACGCCGCCGTACCCGCCGGCGCTGCGTTTCAGGGATTTATGAATATCCCCTGTGAAATGACGCTGCGGCAGATCGACGGAGCCATGCAGCTGTGTGCGCAGCCGGTGGAGGAGGTCACCCGCCTGCACAGCGACACCGTACCCTTCGCCGCACCGGCACTCGAAACCGGTACCGGCTTCCGTCAGCCGCTGGCCTCCACCACGCAGGATATCCGCATCGAGGGTATCCCGAGCGCCGACTGCCGGCTTCGGCTGACCTTCTGCGGCATCGAAATGACGGCGGATTTCGCCGCGGGCACCCTCAGCTGGAAGCAGTGCACCGCTCCGCTGACCTGCCGCGGCGGCAAATTCCGCCTGCGCGTCCTGCTGGATACGGCGAGCGCCGAGATCTTCCTCGATCAGGGGCAGGATATCCTCGTGTGCGGCGCGCTGCCGGATGCGAATCTGCTGTACTGGGAGGTACAGGTGCTCGGCGGGCAGCTGAACAGCCTTTCCGGCGAGGCCTCGTCCCTTATTTCCATCTGGTAAGACGGATTTGGATTACAGCGGAGCAGGGCGCTGCTGCGTGTCAAAATGCGATTGTACAAATGCGCCGTTTCTCGGACCTCCGCCGGCGAGGGAGCGAGGATAAAAACACCTTTCTCGGGAAGTCCGTCGCCAGGCGGCGGATATTCCATAACGTGATCTTTGCCGTAAGGCAGCAAGCCCACTGCAAACGGCTGTGTCCGCGCCTCTGCTGCCTATTGAAAAAGGCAAGCGAAAGCTTTTATCCTTTACACCGGGCAGGCCGCTTTCGCGGCCTGCTTTTTGTATGCCGCACCGATTTTCTGTTTCAACCGCCGGCCTTCCGGGCATACTATCCGGAGACCATTCCGCACGATGTGCCGCTGTCCTGTGCGCGGCGGGAATCGCGCGGCTCCGGGAGGGAAACACCAATGACAAGACCGGCCAAAAAGGCGCGGGAGAGGCTCAAAGGCCACTGGGGGCAAGCCATTCTGGTGCAGTGTCTGGTGATCGGCAGCAGCCTGCTGCTGCTGCTCGCCGAGCTGCTGTGCCTGCGGCTTTTCGGCATCCGCGCCGAGGACGCCATACACCTCGACCAGCTGCGCATGCGGCCAAAGCTGTGGCTGCATATCGGCATCATCGTGGCGATGATCGTCGTCGATCTGCTGCTGGTTTCGCCTCTCCATCTCGGACAGGCCGCCTTTTATGACACTCTCGCCGCCGGACGGCCCGTTTCGGTGCGCCAACTTTGGCGCGGTTACCGCCCCAGCCGCTACGGCCGCGCGGTGCGGCTGCGGCTGTCCCTGTGGACACTCCGCCTGCTCTCCGGCGCAGTATGTTTTCTGCCAAGCGCGGTGGTTTTCGCTTATTCGGCCTATTTGCGGCAGACCGGGCTGACCACCCCGTTTGTGGACGTCTGCCGGATCTTCTGTCTCGTTTTCGGCCTTTTCTCCCTGCTGGCGGGGTGGATCCTGTGGGAGATGTGGATGCTGCGGTTTCAGCCGGCGGTGTATCTAGTTGCGGAGGGACTGGGCGTCTGCCGTGCCCTCGGCGCCTCACGCCACATTATGCACCGGCGTACCGGCGGCTTCGCCTGGTTTCATCTGGGCTTTGCCGGCTGGCTGTCCGCATGTTTTCTCGTCTTCCCCTATTTCTACGCCGCACCGCTGTTCATGACCGCCAAAACGGTGATGATCCGCCGCTATCGCCGCGCCTGTCCCGAGAGCGTACGGGAGAAAAAGCGGAAAAAGCCCCGCCGGCGGACAGCCTCTCCCTTCGACACCAAGGTGCTGCCGGAATTGACCTGACCAGGCACGCCCTCCCTGTCCGGGCATCTGCGCAGCAAAAGACGGTTTTTTCCCCGAAATGGCGTTTAGGGGTTGTCCCCGGGCGGACAAGTATGTTACAATAGGCAGGATGCGCAGCGGCAAAGGCTGTTTTTGCGTATCCTACCACGATGGGCGCGTGCGCGGAAAAGCTGCCCCATCCTGAACCGGGAGGCCCATTATGATTACCGTATCCGACGTCAGCCTAAATTTCGGTGGACAAAACCTGTTTACCCACGTGGACCTGAAGTTCACCGCCGGCAACTGCTACGGTGTGATCGGCGCAAACGGCGCGGGGAAATCCACCTTCCTGCGCATCCTGTCGGGGGATCTGGATCCCTCCTCCGGCACGGTGGCGATCGATCCCAAAACCCGCATGTCGGTGCTCAAGCAGGACCACTTTGCCTTCGACGAATATTCGGTGCTCGACACCATTATCCTCGGAAACCCGCGCCTGTATGAGATCATCCAGCAGAAAGAAGCGCTGTACGCCAAGGAGGATTTCTCCGACGAGGACGGCGTGCTTGCCTCTGAGCTGGAGGGCGAATTCGCCGAGCTCAACGGCTGGGAGATCGAAACCGACGCCGCCCGCCTGCTGCAGGGGCTCGGACTGGATTCCGCGCTGCTTGAGGCGCCGATGAACACGTTAAGCGACAAGGAAAAGGTCAAGATCCTGCTCGCGCAGGCGCTGTTCGGCCAGCCGGACATCATCCTGCTCGACGAGCCGACCAACCATCTGGACATCGCTTCCATCCGCTGGCTGGAGGATTTTCTGATGGACTATATGGGCACCGTCATCGTCGTCTCCCACGACCGGCATTTTCTCAACAACGTCTGCACCCATATTGTGGACGTGGATTACAACAAAATCAAAATCTATGTCGGCAACTACGACTTCTGGTACGAGTCCAGCCAGCTGATGCAGCGGGTACTGCGCGACCAGAACAAGAAAAAAGAGGACAAGATCCGGGAGCTGCAAAGCTTCATCGAGCGTTTTTCGGCCAACAAGTCCAAATCCCGTCAGGCTACCTCCCGCAAAAAGCTGCTCGAAAAGCTGACGGTGGACGAAATGCCCGCCTCCTCCCGGCGCTATCCCTTTGTCGGCTTCCAGATGGACCGCGAGGCCGGCAAAGAGATCCTCGCGGTAGAGGGTATCAGCAAGACGGTGGACGGTATCAAGGTGCTCGACCGGGTGTCCTTCCGGGTCAACAAAGGCGACAAGATCGCGTTCATCGGGGAAAACGAGATTGCCGTGACCACCCTGTTCCGGATTCTCGCCGAGGAAATCGAGCCGGACGAGGGCACCATCAAATGGGGCGGCACCACCAGCCGGTCGTATTTTCCAAAGGATCATTCCGCCTTTTTCGACGGCTGTGATCTCAACCTGCTGCAGTGGCTGATGCAGTATTCCTCCGACAATACCGAAACCTATCTGCGCGGCTTCCTCGGACGCATGCTGTTCTCCGGCGACGACGTGCTCAAGCCGGTGAAGGTGCTCTCCGGCGGCGAAAAGGTGCGCTGCATGCTCTCCCGCATGATGATGTTCGGTGCGAATGTGCTGCTGCTCGATCAGCCGACCAACCATCTGGATCTGGAGTCCATCACCGCGGTCAACGACGGGCTGGCCGATTTCAAGGGCAATGTCCTGTTCTCCTCCTACGACCATCAGTTCATCCAGACGGTCGCCAACCGTATTATCGAGCTGCTGCCGCAGGGCTGCTTCGACAAGGCCATGACCTACGACGAGTTCCTTGAGTGGAAGGGACAGCCAGCCGATTAACCAAAATAGCTGCATATCTGTCCGGAAACCCAAAACCGCCTGCGGGCTGCAAACAGCGGCCCGCAGGCGGTTTTTTCAAAATACGCGGCAAATCCCGCCGCTCCTCTTTTCTATTCGTCCTCTTCGTTATGCCGGTATTTTTCCCGTGTGGCAATCCCTCCGCGGATATGGCGCTGGGCCTTGTTGACCTCCAGCACCTCCCGCACCCGGTCGTACAACTGGGGATTCACCGTTTTCAGCCGGTCCGATACGTCTTTATGTACAGTCGATTTGGATATATGAAACTTCCCCGCGGCAGCTCGTACTGTCGCGTTATTTTCGATGATGTACTCGCCCAGTTCGATGGCTCTCTCCTCAACGGCCCCTTTCATGCAATCACCTCTTGAAGTTCTTAGTGTATCCATATGCTTTAAGTGCGGGGCTTATGCAAAAAGCGATGAACAGCCGCCTATTTTTCTTCGGCAGGGTCGTCCGCAGACGGCCCTGCTTTTCTTTTGGATAAGCCAGCGAAAGAAAAAGGTTGCATTTGTTTATATTTCGTGATATCATGATGTACATTGAACAAAGCAAAGCGAATTTTGCTCTTTTTATCCCTATATTTAAAATCAAGGAGGATAATATGAACACAAAGCGAAACGTCCTGCTTAACCCCGGCCCCTCCACCACCACCGACACCGTAAAACTCGCGCAGGTGGTGCCGGATATCTGCCCGCGCGAAAAGGAGTTTGCCGCGCTGATGCGGGGGCTGCGGGAAGACCTGCTCAAAATCGTGCACGCCGATTCGCAGAAATACACGTCGGTGCTCTTCTGCGGGTCAGGCACTCTCAACATCGACGTGGTGCTCAATTCCCTGCTGCCGGAAAACAAAAAAATTCTGGTGATCAACAACGGGGCATACAGCACCCGCGCGGCGGAAATCTGCGCCTATTACGGCCTGCCGCACATTGACCTGCAGCTGCCGGCGGACCGGCCGGCGGACCTCGGCGCGGTGGAGGCCGTGCTGCGGGAAAATCCGGACATTGCGCTGGTGCACACCACCCACAACGAGACGGGCACCGGTCTACTCAATCCCATCCGTGAAATCGGCGCGCTCGCCCACCGGTACGGCGCGGTGTTTACGGTAGACACCACCTCCACGCTGGCAATGCGCCCGATCCATATCGAGGAGGACAACATCGATTTCTGCATGGCCTCCGCGCAGAAGGGGCTGATGGCGATGACCGGGCTTTCCTTCATCATCGGCAACCGGGAAATCCTCGAACGGTCGAAGGATTATCCCAAGCGCTCCTACTACTGCAACCTCTATTTGCAGTATCACGTGTTTGAAACCACCGGCGAGATGCATTTCACGCCGCCGGTGCAGACCATATACGCCGCCATTCAGGCGCTGCGGGAGTACTTTGCCGAGGGCGAGGAAGCCAAATGGGCGCGGCATACACGGGTGTTCCGGGCAATCGAGGCCGGGCTGGACGCGATGGGCTTCCGGCAGGTAATCCGCCCTGAATGGCGGGCCGGGCTGGTCGCCGCAGCGGTCTATCCGGACGATCCCCGTTGGGACTTCGAGGCGGTGCACGATTACTGCTACGCCCGCGGCTTCACGATCTATCCGGGAAAAATCGCCTCCGCCAACACCTTCCGCCTGTGCGCTCTCGGCGCCATCGATGAGCCGGATATCAACGCATTCTTCCGGGTCTTCCGCGAAGCGCTGGACACCCTCGGCGTCGCCGTACCGGTAAACTACAACGATTGAGAAAGGGAGCTGTACCTGATGAAAAAAACCGTTTACGCCTGTTTCTGTACCGATGTCATCCACGAGGGACACCGGAACATCCTGCGCAAGGCCCGCGAATACGGCGAGGTAATCGTCGGCCTGCTCACCGACCGTGCCATGATCCGCTACGATCGCTTCCCAACCATCTCGTTTGAGGAGCGGCGCAGACTGTTCGAGGAACTGGACGGGATCAGCCGGATTGTCGTGCAGGACGACGTGCTGTACGATACCGTTATCGCCGAGCTGCGGCCGGATTACGTCATTCATGGAGACAACTGGAAAACCGGCCCGCAGGCCGCCATTCGCGAAAGCGCGCTGCGGGCACTGGAAACATACGGCGGGCAGCTTATCGAGGTGCCCTATACCTATAGCGAAGAGGTGCGGCTGATCGACAAACGGCTGCGGGATAAGCTGGCAATGCCGGAATTTCGTGTCAAGCGGCTCAAGCAGCTTATCGGCATACGGCCGATCGTTAAGGTGATCGAAGCACACGATGGACTCACCGGCCTGATTGCCGAAAAAACCGTGGTGGAAAACGACGGCGAATTCGACCAGTTCGACGCCATGTGGGTCAGCTCGCTGTGCGATTCCACCGCCAAGGGCAAACCGGATATCGAGCTTGTCGATATGACCTCCCGCTGCCGCACCATCGACGATATTCTCGAGGTCACCACCAAGCCGATCATCTTTGACGGCGATACCGGCGGACAGACCGAACATTTCGTTTATCTGGTGCGCACCCTCGAGCGCATGGGCGTCTCCGCCATCATCATCGAGGACAAAATCGGCCTGAAAAAGAATTCGCTGTTCGGTGCGCAGGTGAAGCAGACGCAGGATTCCATCGAACATTTCAGCGAAAAAATTGCCGCCGGGAAAAAGGTGCAGCTGACCGATGATTTCATGATCATCGCCCGCATCGAGAGCCTGATTCTCGAGCAGGGAATGGCCGACGCGCTGGAACGAGCGCACGCATTCCGCGCCGCCGGCGCGGACGGCATCATGATCCACAGCTGCCGCAAGACGCCCGACGAAATCCTGGAATTCTGCGACCGGTTCCGCGCCGATGATCCGGATACCCCGATCGTTGTGGTGCCCTCCTCCTACAATACGGTCACCGAAGACGAATTGCAGCGGCACGGCGCAAACATCGTCATCTATGCCAACCAGCTCACCCGCAGCGCCTTCCCCGCAATGGAGCAGACCGCCAAAGACATCCTGAAACACCACCGTGCCAAGGAAGTGGACGACCGGCTGATGCCGATCAAACAGATTCTCACGCTCATCGACGAGCTGTAATCCGGTTACAGAAAGGAACATTGCCATGCAGGTTCAGACCTTTTGCGGCATCCTGGGAGCGGATTTTTATACCGGCGTGCCGGATTCCCAGCTCAAGCCGCTGTGCAATTATCTGATGAACACCTACGGTACCGATCCCCGGCACCATGTGATCGCCGCCAACGAGGGAAACAGCACCGCGCTCGCCGCGGGCTACCATCTCGCCACCGGGCGGATCCCGGTGGTGTATATGCAGAATTCCGGCGAGGGAAATATCATCAACCCCGTCGCCTCCCTTCTGCATGAAAAGGTTTACGCCATCCCGATGCTGTTTGTCATCGGCTGGCGGGGCGAGCCGGGCATCCATGACGAGCCGCAGCACATTTTTCAGGGCGAAGTCACGCTGAAGCTGCTTGAGGACATGGGAATCCCCGCTTTTGTCCTCAGCGCCGGCACCACCGAAGAGGAGCTGCGCGCCGCTATGGACGGTTTTCGTCCCCATCTCGCCGCGGGTGGAAACGCCGCCTTCGTGGTGCGCAAGGGCGCGCTGCGCTATGACGAGCCGGTCACCTACCAAAACCGCTTTTCTATGCGGCGCGAGGACATCATCCGGCAGATCGCTGCGGTATCCGGCAAGGACCCCATCGTCTCCACCACCGGAAAAGCCAGCCGGGAGCTGTTTGAAATTCGCGAGGCCGCCGGTCAGGGACACCAGTACGATTTTCTCACGGTCGGTTCGATGGGACACAGTTCCTCCATCGCCCTCGGCATCGCCCTGCAAAAGCCGCAGACCAAGGTATGGTGCATCGACGGTGACGGCGCTCTGCTGATGCATATGGGGGCTATGGCGGTGCTCGGCAGCTGCCGGCCCGACAACCTCGTGCACATCGTTATCAACAACGCCGCGCACGAAACGGTCGGCGGTATGCCGACCGCCGCCGGTGGTATCGACCTTCCGCAAGCAGCGTTAGCCTGCGGTTATGCTTATGCTGTCTGTGTGGAAACCCCGGATGCGCTTGAGCGCGAGCTTAAAGCCGCGAAAACGCGCACAGGGCTGTGCCTGATCGAAGTCAGGTGCGCGATCGGCGCCCGGGAAAACCTCGGCCGGCCGACCACCACCGCGCGGGAAAACAAGGAACACTTTATGGCCCACTTGCGGGCATTGCCCTGAAAAAAGCACAAAACAGGGGTGCGGAAAACCAGAACGGTTTTCCGCACCCCTGTTGCTGCCTTTATCCGATCGTGCCGGCGGTCAGGCTGCTGACCAGCGCTTTCATTTCGGCCTTGGAAGCCACGCTGTGCGTTTTCTGCACAAACGCCTGCTTTTCCGGCTCCGAAAGCGATTCAAACCGCTTCATCGCGGCCTCATTCTGCGCAAGTGCCATCCCCAGCCCAAGCGGCAATTCGATTTCTGTCATACGTCCCTGCTCCTTTCTGCCCGAATACTACCAGTGTGCGCAGAAAAAGGACAGAAATACGCAGGAAATCCGCCAGCCACGCGGTCAATAGCCGCAGGCGTACAGCAGCATTTCGCTTTTTTCGTCGGCAGCGGGCGTCTTATCAAAGGCGGAATAAACAGCTATCCGGGTGAAACCAGCCTCCCGGAGCATCAGATCCATCTCCCCGAACGCATAGAGGTGGGTCTGGAAATCCATCCGTTCCTGCCGCAGCAGCCGGTTCCCGTCGTACAATTCATAGACTCCCGGCGAAAACTGGGTCCGGCTGTTTTCCTCGTAGTGGTTCCGGTTCTTCAGCAGCAGGTCATAGCCCTGCGCGGTCTTCACCGAAATTGCCAGTCGTTCGGCGTCGTCCTCCGGACAGCGGGCGGTTACCGTATCCACCGCGAAGACAAAATCTCCGCCCGGTCTGAGCAGCGTTTTCATTTTCCGCAGGATCCTTCCGCAAAGCGAAAGATCGGTAAACAGGGACATCGATCCGGAGGAAATGAAGATATAGTCAAAGGACTCTCCCGGCGCGTAATCCAGGATATCCGCCTGCACCACCCGCGCATGGGGCGCCTTCTGCCGGAGTTTTTCCAGCATCTCCTCCGAACGGTCGGTACCGACGATATCCAATCCCCGCTCCCAAAAGGGGACGAGAAATCGTCCGCTGCCGCACATCGGCTCACAGATCTTCTTTCCCGGCTTCGCGTAGGAGAGATAAAAATCCAGCTCATCCTGCGGAGCCGTCGGATGCAAAATCTCGTACATTTCCGTGCATAAACTGCCGTATGCATTCAGCCGACTGTTTTCCATCGCTGCTGCCTCCTTTTCCTGCATGTATCCGGTGCTTTCGGCGCCGGTTTTCTTTTTTCAGCTCAGCTCCAGCATCCCGTGATAGAGTCGGTAATACATCCCCTGCTGCGTGAGCAGGTCGTCGTGCGTTCCCCGCTCCACGATCTGTCCGTGCTCAAGCACCATAATCGCGTCCGCATTGCGCACCGTACTTAGGCGGTGGGCGATGACAAACACCGTGCGCCCCTCCATCAGCCGGTCCATGCCCTTTTCAATGAGCGCCTCGGTCCGGGTATCGATCGAGGAGGTCGCCTCGTCCAGGATGAGCACCGGCGGATCGGCAATCGCGGCCCGCGCGATGGCCAGCAGCTGCCGCTGCCCTTGGGAAAGACTCGCCCCGTCGGCGGTGATCCGGGTCTCGTAGCCCTGCGGCAGCCGCCGGATAAAGGAATCCGCATTCGCGATGCGGGCGGCCTCCCGCACCTCCTCGTCGGTCGCGTCCAGCCTGCCAAAACGGATATTCTCCGCGATCGTTCCGGTAAACAGATGGGTATCCTGCAGCACGATCCCCAGCGAGCGGCGCAGTGCGTCCTTACGGATCTCCCGCACGTCAAAGCCGTCGTATACCACGCGGCCGCCCTGCACGTCGTAAAAACGGTTGATCAGGTTGGTGATGGTGGTTTTCCCCGCGCCGGTCGAGCCGACAAAAGCGATCTTTTGGCCGGGTTTGGCGTACAGGCTGATGTTCTTCAGGATGGAATGTCCCTCGTCATAGCCGAAGTCCACCTCCTCAAACCGCACGTCCCCCCGCAGCGGAACGCGGGTGCCGTCCGGCTTCTGCCATGCCCAGCCGACGGCTTTCCCGCCGGTGGCCGGCACCGCAGTCAAGCCGATTTTTCCCTCGTCCGTCTCCGGGGGCTGCGCCATCACGTCAAACACCCGTTCCGCGCCCGCGAGCGCCGCCAGCAGGAAATTGCTCTGCTGGGTGAACTGATTGATCGGCGCGGCGGCCTGCCGCACGAATACCAGATAGCTCGCCAGGCTGCCGACATCGGTCATCCCGTTCATCGCCATAATCCCGCCGAGAACGGCCACAATCGCATAGTTGACATAGGAAATGCTGACGATCGCCGGTACCATCGTCGCAGAAAACGCCTGTGCACCGGTCCCGGCCCGGCGCAGCGCCTCGTTTTTGGCGCGGAAGGCCTCGATATTCGCCTGCTCGTGGTTAAAGACCTTTACCACCTTCTGGCCGTTCACCATCTCTTCGATATAGCCGTCCAAATCTCCTAAACAGGCCTGCTGTCTGGTGTAATAGGCTTTGCTGCGCCGGCCGCTGAAGCGGACATACAGAAACATCGCCGCATAGCACACCATCACGATCAGCGACAGCCGCCAGTTTAGAATAAACAGGATGATCAGGGTCCCAACCATCTGAATAAAGCTCTGGATCACCATTGCAAAGCTGTTGTTCAGCGCGTCCGCGATGGTATCCACGTCGTTGGTGAAATAGCTCATCACATCGCCGTGGCGCCGGCTGTCGAAAAAACGCAGCGGCAGGGTCTGCATATGCGAAAACAGGTCCCGGCGGATGTCAAACAGCACCTTCTGTGCCGCCCGCACCATGATCTGTGTATAGCCGTAGGCCGCGGCGACGCCGAGCAGATAAATCACCGCTGTCACCGCCACGCCCCACACCAGCCGATCGATCCCGCCGGAGGCCAGACCATTGACGACCGGGCGGATCATGTAGTTGCCCAGCAGGTTCGCCAGCGCGCTGACGGTGACCAGTACCGCGACCGCCAACAGCAGCAGCCGGTGCCGCCCCATATAGGCCAGCAGCGTGCGCAGGGTACCGGAAAGGTTTTCAGGCTTTTTGCCGCTGAGCTGACGTACCGGCATCGGTATCCCCCCTTTTCATCTGCGAGGCATAGATCTCCTGATAAATCGGGTCGCTTTCCAGCAGCTGCGCGTGAGTGCCCGCCGCATGGATGCGCCCGTCTTCGAGAATAATGATCTGATCGGTACCGATCACCGAGGTGATCCGCTGGGCGATAATGATCTTGGTCACGCCGGTCAGACCGGCCAGCGCGTTGCGGATCTCCCCCTCCGTCGCGGTATCGACCGCGCTGGTCGAGTCGTCAAAAATCAACACCTTCGGCCGCTTGAGCAGGGTGCGGGCGATACACAGCCGCTGCTTCTGCCCGCCGGACAGATTGACGCCGCCCTGTCCCAGATCGGTGTCCAGCCCCCTGGGCATCCGCCGGAGAAACTCTTCCGCACATGCTGCCCGGCAGGCCTCCCACAGCGTTTCGTCATCGGCGTGCGGGTGGCCCCACAGGAGATTTTCCCGCACCGTGCCGGAAAACAGGACATTTTTCTGCAGCACGATGCCCACCGCGTCCCGCAGCGCTTTCAGGTCATACTCGCGCACGTCCCGTCCGCCGACCCGGACAACCCCCGCCGTCGCGTCATACAGCCGGGGGATCAGCTGCACCAGCGTGCTTTTTGCCGAACCGGTGCCGCCCAGAATCCCCACCGTCTGCCCGGCCGCGATATGCAGGCTGACGCCGGACAGGGCATATTCCTGCGCGTCGGGGTTGTATTTGAAGGACACATTCTCGAAATCCACACGGCCGTCGGGGACATGTGTCACCCCGTTTTCCGGCGACGACAGTACCGCCTTTTCGCCGAGCACCTCCCGAATGCGGCGGGCACTTGCGAGTGAACGGGTCAGCAGCAAAAACACGTTGGAAATCATCATCATGGAATTCATGATCTGGAACACATAGCTCAAAAAACCGGTCAGCTCCCCTACCTGCAGCGAGGCGTCGAGGATCATGTTCCCGCCGAACCACATAATCAGCACAACCGCCGTATACAGGATCAGCTGGAACGCCGGCAGGTTGAGCACCGCATAGCGGAAGGTGTTCTGGCTGCTCTCGGTCAGCGTCTTATTGACTTGTGCAAACTTGTCCTCCTCATATTCCCGGCGTACAAAGGCCTTCACCGCACGGATGGCCGTCAGCCCCTCCTGCACGGTGCCGTTGAGCCGATCCACCGCCTTCTGCAGCAGCGTATACCGCGGCGCGATCTTATGGACGATATAAAAGAGAATCGCCCCCAGCACCGGCGCGCACAGGATAAAAACCACCGCCAGCGAAGGGTTCATCCAAAATGACAGCGCCACCCCCATCACCAGCATCACCGGCCCCCGTACCATCGGCCGAAATCCGCCGATGACGGCATTCTGCAGCACCGTCACGTCGGTAGTCATACGGGTGATCAGGGACGAGGTTTCAAAATGATCCAGGTTAGAAAACGCATAGCCCTGTACCCGCGCATATTCGGCCTCCCGTATGCCGGCTCCCCAGCCGTAAGCGGCCCGGGCCGCAAAACGCGCATACAGCAGCCCGGTGACCAGCGACAGCAGCGCACAGATCCCCATCTGGATACCCTTGTGCAGGATGTACGTCATATCCCGGTTCGACACGCCGATATCGATCAGATCCGCCATCAACAGCGGGATCACCAGCTCGAAGCCGGTTTCGACAACAATCAACAGAGCGCCGATGAGCATATCCTTCCGGTACGGTCCGAGATACCGAAGCAGGTATTTCAGATCCCGCATGTGCCATCCCCTCCGTCGCGGAAATTCTGCCACGCCCGGGACAGGTAGTCGGCAAAGCGTGCTTTTTCCTCGTCGCTGAAGCCCCGCAGCATGATCCCCTCCATCGCACGGCAGCGATCCTGCCACTGCTGCTGCGCCTGCCGCCCCTTATCTGTGAGCGCAATCAGGTTGCTGCGCCGGCTTTCCTCGTCCATCTTTCTGGTGACAAATCCGCCCTTTTCCAGCGAATCCAGCATCCGCGACACCGCCGCCGAATCCACCTCAAAATATTCGGCCAGCTCCCGCTGACGGCAGGGCTCATGTCCGGCCAGATAGGTCAGCAGCTTCGGCTGTCCCACCTCCAGCCCGATTTCCCCCAGACATGGCCGAAGGTAATGACGCTGCGCGTGGAATGCACGGTACAACAGCATATGGAATGTCCGTTCCATCGGTTTCCCCTCCAAATAATTGACTTATCAATTATTGCATACGTCAATTATAATCCGCCCGACGGATTTGTCAATACATCGGCGCAAAAGGGGGACAAACGCGGCAAAACACGTATAACAGAAAAAAGGCCGGCCTGCCGCATGACAGACCGACCTGCATGGCAAGAATCCCCTGCCCTGCTGTCATTCCCTTATTTTCCCCGAATTTTCGAGCGTGTCCAAAAATTTTCCGAACCGCTCCCACTCCGCCCTTTTTCGAGCCGCTGCGGCCTGTGCCGCGCAAGTGTAGCTGCCCAGCCGGTGCCGGACGCCCTGAAAGGTTAAGGCGGCCTGCCATCGCCGGCTTTTCGGGTCATAGTTGACACCGATCATTTCTTCGGCGGATGCGGTGGAATTGTACTCCATGATTTTCAAGATTCTGGACACCTGCGTTCCGTCCACAAATCCGGCAGCTTCCCGCATTTTTTGAATCTTTCCTTCGTTTTTCCGGCAGCCACAGCTCCGAACGGTTCCGGAGGTAAGAGAATCCAGCCGCAGCAGCACAATTTTACCGCAGCTACACCGGCATTTCCACAACGGCGACCGGGTACTGCCATGCTGTACGGTTTCGCCGGTTTTTTCCAGCACGGTCAATTCTCCGTAACGTTTGCCGATATACGGGCTTACCCGGCGGCACCCGCAGCTCACCGTGTGCCCACGCGTCAGGTTAGCGGCCGCTGCCTCAATGATCCGCCCGCAGTCGCATCGACATGTCCAGTAAACACAGGGATGATGCTGTTTCGACCGGCACAGCACGGTCAGCATTCCAAACCGCTGCCCGGTCAGATCGATCAGCCGGCTCACATATATCACAACCTTATACTGCCGGATACGGATTTATCGGCTCCGAAATGCTTTAAAGCCCCGCAGGCACTTGCCTTCCGCGCCGCTCAGCCGCCTTCTTCCCTTTGGCCGCCGGCAGCAGGAGCAGAAACCCTCCGGCACCTGCCAGGAAAATCCCCGCATACAGCCAAACGCTGGTCTGTTCACCGGTCTGGGGCGGTTTGGGATCGTCCGGATCAACGGGAAGCTCCTCAACCTTGAATTGCCAGTCCAGCTTTCCCACGGCATCCTGAAACGCGTTGTCCATCGTCAGCGGCACGTCCAGAACCACCTGCAAATCGATATCAGCTCCTGAATAGAAGGTGCCGAGGCACACCCAGTCCGTCAGCCCGGCCGTTTGACTGGCAGGCGCGGCAAACAATTCGGATTCCCCGTCCTGCGTGACCGTCAAATGCATTTGAGAAAGAAAATCCTCTGCCTCCTGTGCGCCGAGAGAGCGCAGATAAAGCTTTACCTTCACCTTGTTCGATGCAGCATTTCTCACCGTAATTTTCTGCGTCAGGGAGTCACCCGGCATAACCCCCTTAAAGCTGTTAAACAGGTCGGTGGGCGAATCACTGCTCCCCGGTGCGAAGATAAACTTCTGCGCGTCGCCGTCATAGATGACCGAGGCATCCGCAGCGGATGCGGGAATCACCAGCCATACCGAAACCGTCAACGCAATGAGGCTGCAAATAAATGTTTTGAATCCCCTTTTCATGTCTTTGCCCCCCTTATCTGCTGATAGTGCCGTCCGGATTAACCGTCACGCCCCATGCATCTGCCACAGCCTCCGGCGGTTCGCTCTGTACGGCCGAAGCCAAGATTTCCACAACCAGCTGACAGCCGGTTTTTTCAGTTATCTGCGTACACTCCCGGATCAACACGCCGGTGGGATCACTGGAGCCAACAGCCGCGGCATGGTACCAATAACCATCTGTCCCGCTGATCCAGCCCGTATCCTCTGCAAAAATAATCTCGTAATCTATGCCCTCAGCCGGCTTTTCGGCGGCAACACTGCCGCCGCTGTTTACCCACGTCACCACAACTTCTGCGCGGATATAGACCGGCACGGTGCCGGTATTCCGGATCCGTACATCACTCTTGCGGCTTCCGTCGAAGTTTTCCTCAATAGCACAGGTGATCTCAGCCGGCTGAAAAATATTTTCCAGCGGGTTAGTCCGCATGGCTAAAAACGCCAGCGCGGTGCCGACGCTCAGTGTCAGGATGAGAGCGAAAACAAGGAGCAGCACAATAAGCTGTTTTTTTCTTTTGGCGCCTGAATGGTTTACCGTATACATGTCGCCCGCTCCCTTCTCATTCCGGCTTCCCGGTAAACGTATTGATGCAGGATGTCTCGTCGTCCAGCCACCGCCCGCCAGTTCTTTCATTTTCAAAGGTCAGCCGGTTATTTCCGCCTGCCGACAAGGGGATTTCCCGCCTTGGGGATACCGGCGTATACCGCCACGACCACGCGGTTTCCTCGACGATGTACCGGCCCACGGGCAGGCCGGTGATCCGGATGTGGCTGTTGCCCCGGATGGTTACGGTCAGGTCAACCCCCTCGGTGACAGCTTCCGCACCCCGGATACGAAACACAAAGTGCGCATCGGGATCAAGGGTTTCGTTCGCGCCCTTTTTCCAGATCTCCAGCTCCGTATCCGCCGGATCATAGACAAACCGGATGATGTTGTTCTCTTCGTCTGCCGACAGCTCCAGCGTCAGGCTGAACAGCCGGGGCGTATACCCCGGAATTTCCACCGGATATTCCGTAACAACCGCATCGGGGGTCGACGCGGTTTTGCTCCCTGTCAGCTCTTTGCCGTCTTCATCCACGTATTGAACCGTATAGCGAATTTCGGCAGCCGGACGGTAATAGAAAATGATTTCCTGATCCGCGCTGTTCAGGATGACACTGGTGCTCGTCTGCAGGGGGAAATACAGCGTCCCGGCTTCTGCCAGATTCAGCTCATCTCCCATTTTCGCCCTTTCCGTCACACTGGAACCGATGCGTGCTTCCCCCGTTTTATCTTCGGCCAGCTTTCTTTCAGTTCCTTCAAGGTAATAATGGACGGTATAGGACACAAAGGCCTCGTTGGAGAATTTGGGATACAGGTTATAATCCTTTGTAATCGGCATGGTGAAGGAAAACGGCTTTTCGATTCCGTCATCCCCCCGGTAAAACCAGCCCACAAAGACTTCGCCGGATTTCACCGGATCCTTCGGCGCTTCCGCAAGGGTGTACTTGACAATATTTTCCTCCACACCAGTATAGCCTTCATAGGTGTAGGGCTCCGTCATAGCAGCGTCGGTAAAGGTTTTGACCGTGTACAGGCCGTTGACCCATTTGGCATAGAGTGCTATATCGTTAGCGGGCATGTTGTGCTCAGAAAAAACGTACTTCTCACCGGTGCACTGCGGATTCAAATACCAGCCCGCGAATTTGGCATCCGTTTCCATATCCGCAGGCGGCGTGACCGGCGTCCAGTCATACGGCGCGAGGTTTGCCCGGTATTTTACCTTGGCCGATTCCTCCAGCGGGGTACTGTTATCGCCGGAGAAGAAATTGAGCGCATATTCATCGCGGGTGTAATAGAAGGAAACCTCCCCGCCGCCGCGCAGATCAATTTGCCCGCCTCTGAATTCCGGATCGGATGCCCACTGCGTATAGCCCTCCAGACCAAAGAAATCCTCCGTCTCGGTGACATAATTGTAGTTTGCGGTGACGGCAAACGCTTCTGTAAAATATTTGCCGCCGTATGCGCGCTCGCCCTCACCATCGAGCACTTCCACGTAATAGTGCATCACATACTGATCCGCACTCGTCCGGTCTGCTGTCAGTGTAAAGCTTTCGGCCGGCATGATTTCAATAAACACCAGAACTTGAGTATAGGCGGACGAGCCGGAAGGCTTCCACCGCTCGCCGCTGTCGTAAACTGTGCCGTTTGTACCATGAATCGGCCAATGACTGCTGATATTTTTGCCCCAGCGTTCGGTTATCGTATAAACCGTATCCCGGCCGTCACGAAAGGTCAGCGTGAATTCCGTTCGGGTAAAATACACATTGAGCACCGCTTTGCCGTCAGCAGTGATGGTAATGGTTTCGCTCTTTTCATACCTCCACAAATCCCGGTCGGGATGAAGCGCCCCCATCTGGCAAGCAGCGGTATGCGTATGGCCCTCCAGCCCACAGATCAGCTTATAGCAGGAGCCAGTGAAATCCGTATGGGTGTGCCCTGTTTTGCCGCAGGTGAAGCAGGAATCATCGTGGGTGTGTTCCGGCTTATTGCTGCAGTTTTCCGTATTGCAGCTTCCGTCGCCGTGGGTGTGCTCGGTTTTCCCGCACAGCAGGCCCCATACACAGGTAATGCTGTGCTTATGCTCTTCCTTGGAACAGCAGGCCGCCGTATGCGTGTGTTCCTCTCTGCCGCAGCCGATGCAGTCCGCCTGATGCGTGTGTTCCTCCTGCGTGCAAATCAGCTCATAGCATTTTTCATTATGCACATGGGCGCCCGGGCAGATATAGGTTTCCTCATCCCATGTGACCTCCGTATCGGTTTTCCCATACGCCGGATACGAATTCAGATACGCATAATCGTCATCGTTGGCATTCTGTCCCCAGATGACAATGGTATAGTCCGCCGTATCGCTTTCCCGCTCCCACTGCGCGACATAGGTGACACTTCCGGTGATGGTATAGTCGACAGCGGGGCTCCAGCCCTTGAAAATATAGCCGGCGCGCGTCGGCTCTTTCACATAGCTTTCTGCAAAGGTCGTGCCGTATTCGGCATAAATCGGGTCGGAAGCATTCACGCCGCCGTTAGGATCAAATACCACGGTATAAGACAACCGGTCATAATGTATGCTGATCTCCGTGGAGCCGTCTGCCGCAATGATGCCCTGTTCCACGCGGCTGCTGAAGCCTTCCATCTGCTTCGCCTTGGCGTCAGTATAGGCGTCGATATCGCCTTTGAGCTTCACGGAGCCGATGAGCTCATATTCCTCGCTGCCCAGCTTTTGTCGCCAGGAGGTGACGGTGTACTCCGCCTCGCCCGCCCGATAATACAGCACCATACGGATATTCTCCGTCACATCCGGCAGGTCAATGCTCAGAAGATGATTTGCCGAATCCAGCGAAACGCCGCCCGGCAGCGCGCCGGCGCTCTCTGCCGTGATGCTGTAATTAAGGATTTCCGGCAGTGCGATTGTCGCCTGAAATGGCTGGCCGGCCGGCACCGTGGCGGAATACGGCTGCGCTGCCATAGCGTTGTTTTTTTCATAGACATAATTTACGGTGATTTTCGCGGTATCCCCGGTTTGTGCCGCGACAAAGCCCGCCGGCACAAACAGCGATATAAATACACTCAGACACAGCAGGAGGGACAAAATCTTCTTTTTCATTTCTTAACCGCCCCCTTATTCTTCCGGCCAGCCGGCAGCTTCCCGCGCGCTGTCTCCGTTGTTGTCGGCCTGCACGGCGCTCGCATGAACCGCTATTTTCACCCTGCCGTTTTGATACACATCGCCCATATCTTTGGAAAAGGCCACGGAGGTAAACAGCGGTTCAGTGGTTTCTCCCGTCTTCAGCACACGGCCGTAGTAATACCAGCCGTCTTTTTCTGTCCAGTTTTCGGTATCGATATTCAGCCCGATCAGGCTTAAATCAGTTTCCCCGGCCGCATCTTCCATGAGGGTCAGTTCCTTATCCAGCCGGATGCGGACATAGGCGTCCTTATCGCCGGTATTTTCCACCTCGACGATTTTGGACACCTCTGCGCCCGGCATTACGCCGATCACGTCCGCAAAGGGGACCGGATCACCTCCACCTTCTGGAACAGTGGTTTCCCGCAGCGCAATCCGGACATTTCCGGCGGTTATGACATTCGCAGCGGTATCCTCCGCCGTAAAATAGGCTATCGATCCGTAAGCCGCCAACGACAGGCATGCCGCCGCCAGGGCAGCAGCCAGCAACTTCTTTTTCACGGTATCCTTCCTCCCCGCACATGATTATCCCGTTTTTCAGCGCACCGCCCGCCTTGTCAGGCAGAGCGTGTGTGAACATTCCCGCATGCCGCCGGAACCCTCACACACGCCCTGTCCTCAGCCGAGGGCAGGGACGGTGTATGTACCCGTTACCGGCGATTAGCCGCCGTAGGGAATCTGCGTCTGATTCGTGAACCATGCGGCAATTTCCTCAACGGTCATCGTCTGAACACGGCTCCACTGGACGGCCGCGCCCTGCGCCTGAATCGCTTCGGCGGTCACAACCACATCGTAAGGCGTCTGCGCGTTGCCGTTTTCAGTTTCGGTGCTCAGAACGATCTGATCGAACAGTGCATCTGTAACGCCATCCTTCTCGAGGATCCCCTTGTAATAGAAATAGTCGTCGGCCTCGTTATAGACCCAGTTTTCGCCCAGTTTGCCATCCTGCGAATCGGTGCGGTAGGACAGCTTAGCTCCCTCCGGCCACTTCACCTTGACGCGGACAAACGCCGGGTTCGCGCCAACGTTTTCCACAGTCGGATCCTTGGCGACCGCTTCGCCCGGGAACATTTCTTTCGCTTCTTCCTTGCCGGTTTCGTCCCACTTCGGCTCGGTCAGCTCAATATCAACGTTGCCGATGGTGAGGGTGTTGGTCTTTTCCTCTTTGTCCGTGAAATAGGCCAGAGAAGACCCAATCACGGCAACGGCGGCCAGAGAAGTGGCCAGCGCGATGGAGAAAATTTTCTTTTTCGTGTTCATGATGCAAAACATCCTTTCCGATAAATTGGCCCGGCGGCTTACAGGATCAGCCGTCAAAGCCGGCAGTTAGGTCCCGGCGGCGAGTCCAGACGCCGCCCCGATTCGGAAGCCTTCTCCCGGTTACAAACCGGCAGATACCAGATTCCACGCCTCTGCGGCCGTAAATGACGTACCGTTGGTTTTGTAAAGCTGTACGGCATACGCTGTAAAGGTTAAGGTCGGATAGCTGTCGGCGGTCAGCGCTTCCATCTGCTCCTTGGTAACGCTGTCCTTTACGGCTACCCGGTCATCTGCCAGAACCGGGAATTCCTGTGCGGTGCCGGCACTTTCCACTTTGCGGCAGAACACGTCGGCTTCGCCGTCCAAAGCCGTCCAGCCGTCCGCCATACCGCAGGTCATAAACGCATCAAAATCCTCCGATTTATCGGCCTTGACAAACAGCCAGCAGGCTTCGCTGTTCTCCGTTACGGTTACCGTCGGATCTTTATCGATGGTACAGCCGGGAACCATTTTGTAGGTGGTTCCGGTGGTTTCAGCCAACGCGATATTCACATCACCCACCGTAAAGGTATTTACAACAGGATCCGTTTTATCGGTCAGCCATGCCAGCGTCCCGCCGATTGCACAGCAAAGCACCAGTACGGCAGCGGCAGCGGAAACAATCATTTTCCTTTTCACTGTGTCTTTCCCTCCTTTCTCTCAGATTCCATAAAATATCGCCCAAAAGATCAGGCGGTATTTTCCTCATCGTGCGCCGGCGCGCCGGGATTCCCTGTTTCGGCCTGTTCCGGTTTTTCTTTTTTCCAGGCAGCCAGCAGTTCTGGCAGAAACACCAACAGCAGCAGTACAGCGCCGACCGCAATGGCCACATACAAGCCCGGCGGATTCTGTATGTAATGGGATACATAACCGAGATACGGAATCGCAAAAACCGGCACTCCGATCAGGTTGTTGAAATGAACCGGCGCGCCGTCGACGCTCTCGTTGGCATCGCCTTTGGTATAAAACCGCTGGTTTTCTTCATCTATTTCCACAACGCGGTGGGTGGCCACAACCAGATCTTCATTCAGCACGAAGGTGATCGCCTGACCGACCTCGACCTCCTCCGGCTTTACCGCCTTAACATACAGGAGAGAGCCGGTGGGATAAACCGGTTCCATGCTGCCGGACAGGACGGTGTAGGGCTGCAGCCCGAAAAGACGGACCCCCGCCAGCAGGACAGCAAGGAGCACCGCTGCAACCACAAGAACGGTGGTGATCCGGCTCAGCAGTTTTTTTAACGGTTTGCATTCGGCCATAACCCGGTCCTTTCCGTAGCTTTTTCCCGCCTGACAATGCACTGGGAAGGCTGACACGCCCAAAAATGACGACATAAGAATGATTATGTTGTCACGAAAACAAAGCCGGGGATGACATAAGAATGATTATGTCGCTAACGCCAACAAAACCGAAGCCGTAAACGG
>CAJKBW010000007.1 GCA_905198295.1 uncultured Oscillospiraceae bacterium
CTACCAGAATCGAACTGATAATTGTCCCTTAGGAGGGGACCGTTATATCCATTTAACTAAGGGGGCGTGTTCTTTTTATACTTTGGGTATGATTTCTCGATATTATACTATTCGGCGCTTATTCTCCATATCCAGTATACGCACGCGGCCAGCATTTGTCAATCGGCTTTTCCATTGCTTTTTGCCGAACAGGGTGTATAATAGAAAACGGATCAAATCCGGGAAAGGATGCGTTGCGTTATGGAACCCAAGCTGCTCGCGCTGCGGGATGAGATTGTGCGCCTGGTTTCGCCGCTGCGCATTATGGTATTCAGCCGCAAGCAGACGCTCGACGGTACGCTGGCGTCGGTCAAGCTTGCCGTCATTATCCGCGGCGGCGATTCCCATGCCGCCGAGCATCGGCTGTACATGGAGCTAGAAGCGGATATCCCATTCGACGTGGTGGTGTACACCGCGCAGGAGTGGGAACAACGGCTCCGGGATCCGCTCAGCTTTGCTGCCCGCATCCGGGACACGGGGGTTGTGCTGTATGCGGCCGAGTAAGCACAGTGAGGACAGCCGGCTTTATTATGACTGGCTGGAAATGGCGGCACGCGACCTGCTGGCCGCAAGACTGCTCATTGAGCAGGGTCAGTGTCTGGAAATCGCCGGCTTCCACTGTCAGCAATGCATGGAAAAGACTCTCAAAGCATATCTGATTGCGGTCACCGGCCGCTTGGTGGACGGGCATAACCTGACCTGGCTTCTGCGCCAGGCCATCAGGGCCCGCGCGGATTTCCGTACTTTTATGGACGATGCGGCCGAAATGAACCGGCTGTATATCGAAGCGCGGTATCCCTCTGACCGTGAGCTGACCCTATCCGCCGAAGAGGCCGATTCCATGCGCCGTACGGCTGAAGCCGTTTACACCGCCGTTTGCGACGAAATTTACGACAGCCCTGAAGCGGAAGAGGATTGATTCTTTTTCCCCGCGGCATTTAAAAGGAGGAAGCTTATGAAAATCCATCGACTGTTTGCCGGACTGTCCTGCGCCGTTATTCTGCTGGCTGGCGCAGGCTGCGGCGGAAAGACGCCCGGAACCAGCGATATCTCCGGTACCGGCACCCCCGGTTCGGCCGATTCCGCCCCCGGCATCACCGCACCCACCCAACCAGCCAGCCAGCAGAACCGGCTGTCCGGCCTGTACGATCTGGATGTGGGCGAGGATAACCGCCCGTTCGCTTTCATGATCGGCAACAACGACCGCTCCCGCCCGCAGGTTGGGCTGGACAAGGCCGATCTGTATGTGGAAGCGGAAACCGAGGGCGGCATCACCCGCATCATGGCGGTGTTCGCGAACGCCGGACGCGTACCGGAACAGCTCACACCCTTGCGCAGCGCCCGCACGCCGTTTGTCATGCTCGCGCAGTCCCTCGACGTCATTTACTGTCATGCCGGCGGCAGCGATATGGGACTCAAAACCATTGATCAGCTGGGCATCGACCATATCAATGCGCTCAACTACGATCCCAAAGGTACCTTCTGGCGGGACCAGGCCCTCAGCAGCCAGCGCGGGCTGGAATACAGCCTGTCCACCAGCGGTAAAAACATCGGTGCACGTGCAGATGCGATGGAGCTGCGCAAAACCTCCGACCGTGCAATGCCCTACGGCTTCACCGACACAGCGCCGTCCGGTTCCGCCGCCACACAGATACAGGTAAAATTCTCCGGCCTGCAGACAATCAACTTCCAGTATGACGCCGCGCAGAAGGTGTATAAAAAGTACAACGGCTCTCTGGCGAACGCCGAAGCACACACCACAATGGACGGCACCCAGCTGAGCGCGGCCAACGTGCTGGTGATGTACGACGAGAAATACATGGAAAATTCGGTCACTTGCAGCTTCCGGCTGCAGAGCGGCAGCGGCGCGGCTTTCATCGGCGGAGTCAACGTCCCGTTCTCCTGGCAGCGCACCAGCGGCGGCCTGTCGTTCTTCGCGCTGGATGGCTCTCCGCTCAAGGTTCTGCCGGGCAAAACATACATATGCTTGGTGGCAAACGAACATCAGGCCAATACCGTGGTTCAGTAAGTCGCATACAAAAAGGTCTCCGATTTCGGCGCATACCTTTTTAGAAGAAATGGCTCAGCGGAACGCATTCCGCTGAGCCATTTCTTCTAAAGCGGCGGAATCCGGCTTGGATTCTCCGCTAATGGCGCGCTGCTTTCACCGGAGTCCTTTTTCTTTACGCCGTTTGGGTTTTCCCCCTGTGCAGCGGCACGGTTTTGCCCGTACCCTTTGGAATCCGCACCACGTATTCGATGCAGTCATCAGTTTCGCTGCGCTCTGCCTTCACCGCAATGCCGGAGCGGCGCATGATATCCACCGCATGATCGACCGTGTGGAAAAACACCCGCACATCCCTTACCATCGGCATCGGCCGGCGGCGCGGCGGATTCCCGGCCAGCCAGCCGGCCACCAACCGCTCGGTCTGCGCCACCGTCAGCTTGTCCTCGATCACCCGCCGGAGCACCGATGCCCGCTGCTCCTCCTGCGTCAGCCGCAGCAGCGCACGGGCGTGCCGCTCAGTCAGACCTGCGGCGATCATCTGCCGGCGTTCCTCCGGCTGCAGCCGCAGCAGCCGGAGCTTATTCGCTACCGCCGGCTGCGAACAGCCCAGGCGGAAAGCCGCTTCCTCCTGCGTCAGGCCGTACAGCCCGATGAGCCGGTGAATCCCTTCGGCTTCCTCAAAACAGTTCATATCCTCGCGCTGCAGGTTTTCCACCAGCGCCAGCAGCGCCGCTTCGGTCCGCTGCACCTCGGTCACCAGGCAAGGTACTGTGCGGATACCAGCTATTTTTGCCGCACGGAGGCGCCGTTCCCCTGCGATCAGCACCGGCTGCCCGTTCCACATCATCACGGTCAGCGGATGGATTATCCCATTTTCCCCAATGCTCTGTGCCAGCTCCAACAGCTTGCCCTGGTCGAATTCCCGCCGCGGCTGATCCGGATTCGGCCGGATTTCTTCCACCGGAATCATCAGCACCTGCCCGCCGGTTTTATACGTCTTTGCACGGATATCTTTTCCCCACATATTACCCACCCTTTCCTGTTAACATCCTTAAATACCATTTTTTGGTATCTTCTGGTGTCAGCATATCACGGAAAGGCCGGCAACCTTGTCGGAAAGGGTTGTCGGGAAAGGTCGTTTACAGCGGCTGTTTCGCGATTTTGGCGGAAACACGCGGATACGCGGCGGGAGTCGGCGAAATTTTCCGAACCAAAATCAGCGTGCGCGAAGCCGAAGCCTCACTCTCCGCCGTATCTTCGCAGGCTGACGGCAGCCGCAGCTGTCGGATTTCGTCAATTTTTCCACCCAGACGAGACAGGGCATTCGACGATGCAGCCGTCTCCTCCGGACCGGAGGGACCCTTCATCGCAATAAAGCAGCCTCCCGGCCTGACCAGCGGCAGGCAATATTCACACAAAGTCGGCAGCGCCGCCACCGCGCGGGCCGTTGCCACTGCAAAATGCTCACGCATATCCTTTCGCCTCCCGGCCTCTTCCGCGCGGGCATGCACCAGCGTGACCGGCAGTTCCAGCTCCCGGCACACGGTTTCCAGAAAAACAAGCCGCTTATTCAGGCTGTCCAGCAGGGTCAGCCGGATATCCGGCCGCCACAGCGCCAGCGGTACACCGGGAAAGCCTGCACCTGTGCCTACATCCACAAGCGTGAGCGGCTCTTCCCCCGCCGCAGGCAGCAGAACTCCCGCTGTGAGGCTGTCGACAAAATGCTTAGTCACGATTTCGCCGGGCGCGGTGATGGCGGTCAGGTTCATCTTTTCATTCCATTCCACCAGCAGCCGCGCATAGATATCCAGTTTTTCTGCCGTTTCCTGTTCCAGGGAAATGCCGCAGGACTGCGCCTCTTCCCGCAGGCGCAAAGTATCGATCATGGCCGGCCGCCCCCTTTTCTTTACCCATTGTATTTACACGCCCATATTTTCCGATTTGTTTTGCCCGGTCTGCTGACTCAACCAGATAATCAGCACCGAAATATCCGCCGGGCTGACGCCGCTGATACGGGATGCCTGACCGATGTTCCGCGGACGTATGCGCGCCAGCTTTTCCTGTGCTTCCTTACGCAGCCCCCGGATACCGGCATAGTCGGTATTTTCCGGGAGCAGCCGGCTCTCCAGCCGGCGTTGTTCATCCACTTCCGCCTGTTGGCGCCGCAGGTATCCCTCGTATTTCAGTTCCACCTCGACCTGTTCCCTCACCAACGGGTCGAGCGGCGGGCGGCCGGTATCCACCGGCTCCAGTCGGGCATAATCCAGCTGCGGACGGCGCAGAAGGTCTTCCAGCCGTATCCCGGATGTCACCGGCGTGGTTCCGCAGTCCTGCAGCAACCGGTTGAGCGGTTCAGATGGCGGCAGGACAGTATCGTGCAGCCGCCGGCGTTCCTCCGCTTTGGCCTCCTGCCGCGCACAAAAATGTGCCCAGCGTTCGTCGCCCACCAGACCGGCCTCCCGCCCTTTGGGAGTCAGCCGTTCATCTGCGTTATCCTGGCGCAGCAGCAGCCGGTATTCCGATCGGGCGGTCATCATGCGGTAAGGATCGGTGCATCCCTTAGTTACCAGGTCATCGATAAGCGTACCGATATAGCTCGACGCACGGTCGAGCAGAAGTGGCGGCTGCCCCTTTATTTTCCGTGCCGCATTTACGCCGGCGACCAGTCCCTGCGCCGCCGCCTCCTCATAGCCGGAGCTGCCGTTGAACTGCCCCGCACCATAAAGGCCCGGCAGATCCAGGAATTCCAGCGTCGCATCCAGCTGCAGCGGATCGCAGCAGTCATATTCAATCGCATAGGCCGGCCGCATCACCTGTACCTCTTCGAGACCCGGAATCGTTTTAAGCAGCCGGATCTGGACATCCTCGGGCAGTGAGGAGGACAGCCCCTGCAGGTACATTTCGTCCGTTCCTGCGCCGCACGGCTCAATAAACACCTGATGCCGCTCCTTATCCGCAAACCGGACGATTTTATCCTCTATACTCGGGCAGTAACGCGGCCCGACTCCCTCGATTTTTCCACCATACAGCGGCGAACGGTGGAGATTTTCCAGAATGACCTGCTTTGTCTGCGGCGTGGTCCACGTGATATGGCAGTCCAGCCGGTTCTCAAGCGGCTGTGTGGTTTCAAAGGAAAACGGTACCACCGGTTCCTCACCGGGCTGCGCCTCCAGATGGTCGAAACGAATGCTCGACCGCAGCACCCGTGCGGGCGTGCCGGTTTTGAAACGGCGCAGCGAAACCCCCAGCGCCAGCAGCGCACGGCTGAGGCTTGTGGCTGCGAACATCCCATCCGGGCCCCCGTCGTAGCTGACGTCACCGACAAATATTTTCCCCTTTAAAAAGGTGCCGGTGGCCAGCACCACCGCACGGGCCAGATATTGCGCCTCCAGCCGGGTGGTCAGCCGCCAGCGGCCGTCCGCTTCCCGGGTCAGATCCACAATCTCCGCCTGCTTGATAGCCAAGCCGGGCGTCTGCTCCAGGGTTTGCTTCATATAAGCGGAATACGCCCGGCGGTCGATCTGCGCGCGCAGTGAATGCACCGCCGGACCCTTCCCGCGGTTGAGCATCCGCGACTGCAGGAGATTCGCATCCGCTGCACGGCCCATCTGGCCGCCGAGCGCATCAATTTCCCGCACGAGATGCCCTTTCGCCGTGCCACCAATCGATGGGTTGCAGGGCATATTTCCCACCCAGTCGAGGTTTATGGTAAAAATCACCGCTGAACAGCCAAGCCGGGCGGCGGCCAGTGCCGCCTCTATGCCGGCATGTCCCGCGCCGATGATCGCCACGTCATATTCTCCCGCCATAAATTTCATAACTGTACTTCACTTTCTTTTTCTTACGCCTGATTTGCCTGTTTCATTATAACGCGGCCCGCCCATTCCGGCAAGGGAAATCCCCTCTCCGCGCGATTTTTCCACTTTTTCCACAGCTTTTTCCACATTTACACCCGACTTGTTCACCGCCGCGGTGAAAACCTGCCCAGCAGATGAGCCGCAAACCACGGGCATATCCGCCTTGTCCGGCTTCATACAGATAAACGTATAGCCGTGATAGGAAGGGCGTGGTCGTGCGCATGTGCAAGAGAACGAAAAAATGGCTGTCAAAACCGCTGTGCTGCGGCATTCTCGCAATCCTGATGTTCTGTCTGCTGGTGCTTGCCCGCTGTCAGCCGCGCCATGATCAGGTAAGGAGCACCGCGGCAATAGCCGCGGGACAGACGGTGCCGGTGCTGATGTATCATCATCTGCTGCCCCGGGACACCAACAGTCCCCTGAAAACCAATGATATCGTCACCTATACGGAGGATTTCGCCGCGCAGCTCCGCTGGCTGCGGGAAAACGGCTATCATACCATAACCGTCGATGAGCTGGAGGCTTTTTTATACGAGGGCGCGGTACTGCCCGAGCATCCGGTCATGCTGACCTTCGACGACGGCTACATGAGCAATTATGTATACGCAGCGCCGCCGCTGCGGGAATACGGGTTCACCGCCGTAATTTTTACCATAACCTCCCAGATTGCGCAGGAGGGTTCCGCCGCTGCCGCAGATCAGGCCATACCACAAACTAAAGATATGATGGAAGCCTCCCAAGATGTCTTCACCTACGCCTCCCATACCGACAATTTGCATACCGCTGTCGGCAGCGGACGTTCCGCACTGACCGAAGCCGACAAAACGACTGCCGCGGCCGATCTCCATCGCAGTTTGGATACGCTCGCCGGCATATCGGGCAGCACCTCCCGCGTTTTTGCCTATCCGTATGGCTTTTATAACGACCGGGTAAAAGCCATGCTGCGTGAAAACGGCGTGCGCATGGCTTTTCGCGCGACCGCCGGCCGGCTCACCCGGGACACCGATCCCTACGCATTACCGCGCATCGCCGTTTCTTACAAGGTGGATATCGACAAGTTTGCCGAACTGCTTTCCGACAGCTGAGGCAAAAACCGCCGGCGGAATCCGCCGGCGGTTTTTTATCTCGGTTTATAAGTAGTTCATCAGATCGTAAAGCGAACCCATCTTGGGCACCACGGCGTTTACATCATCCGCCACCTTCTTGGGCTTACCGCCGGTGTAAACCTCCAGCGTACCGCGGCTCTTATCGGTGTTGTAATCGGACAGAAACGCTACACACTTTTCACCGTATGCCTCAAAGTCGTAAACATCGTCCTTCACCTTTACCGCTTTGCCGGAAACCGCCTGCAGCGCTCCCGAGGAGCTGCTGTCGCTGTAATCGGACAGGCAGAAGAATGTATTGGAATCCTCCACCATCGCAATCGTGCTGAGCTTTACGTCACTCAGCAGCAGTTTCCCGCCGGAATACAGCTCACCGCTGCCGTTCTTGACATCCTTTGCGTACACCACATCGCCCTTATCCCGCAGGTAGAAGGCCCCCACGTCTTCATCGATGGTATTGATCTTCTTGATGCCGCTGCCGCCCAGCTGCGCTGCTTTCAGGACACCCACGCCCTCTTCGACCATATCGATAAAGTACAGCGTACTGCCCTTCGCATCAAATTTAAACGAGCCCGCGCCGTCCTGCTCAATGGTGCTCTCCGTCCCCTTAATCGCCAGGAAACGCTCGTCACCGGGTTCCCCGGCAGTAATCTGGCTGGTCACATCGCTGGTCGAATTGATCTCCGACAGCTTTACCCGCGATGCACTCGTCTCACCGACCTTGCCATAAACAATCGCCGGCGTCTCGGCCGCATAATACACCCCTCCGTTGGAAACGTTTTCCGCCACCAGGGACGCCTTGCTGCCGTCGAAATAATACAGCTGGTAGTTCGAAACAGTTATTTCCGTTTCCTTCAGGCTTTTCCGCAGATTATCGCGGGATTCCTTCTCCCAGTATGCTTCACGCGCTGTCTGGTATTCTTCGTATTTCCTGTCGTATTCTTCTCTGGCCTTCTGATACGCTTCGTCCGCTTTATCTCTCGCAGCATAATACGCATCCCAGTCGGTAAAGCCATCTTCTTTTTTATAATCGCTGCTGTTCGGATACTCGCGTTTCGGGTATTCCGGCGCCACCGGCTCGACCATCGCATCGTCTGTAGACTTCATATCGTCGTCGACGTAATCCGCCGCCGTACCGGTCGTGCTGGCATCGTTGAAGAAGTAGACCTCCTTGCCGCCGAAGCCAATCACCTTGTTCACATCGTCCCCTTCGGCAATCTTTTCCTTGTCTTTATTGCCGGACTTGACATACAGCGCATCATCCTTGGTATAATACAGCGTCTTCATGTCTTCGCTGAAATATTTGAGCTCCGCTTCGCTGTCCACCTTAACGGCATCCTTTTTGCTTCCCACCGCCTTGGTATACAGGTCGCCGTCGTCCGTCTGATACAGCACGGTTTTGCCGTCTTTGGACAGAAGGAATCCCTCCACATCCGAATTCAGCGAGTTCTTTTCCTTCAGGTTATGTTCATACAGCTTGCCGCTCTTGATATAGAGCACATACTTGCCGTTCGGGGTAATCTGGAAATACCCCTCGATATCGCTGTCGATTTTGGTTCCGTCGACCTTAGCGTTGTTTTTCTTCAGATCACGGTAATACAGCCCGCCGCCGTCCATATAGAACATATACCGGCCGTTTTCGCTGTACTGGGTCATCATCGCATAGCTTTCGCTCAGCAGGTCGCCGAAATTCTTGGTCACCTCAAACGGCTTGTTCCATTGGCCCTGCATAACGCCCTGCAGCTCGCCGTCGGCATAATACAGTACAGGCGGTTTTACGCTGCCGCCCGCTACGCTGACAATCACTGCTGCCAGCACGACAACCACCAGCACGGCCGCCGCCGCGATAATTGCCAGAATCTTTTTCGGCAGTGCCTTGATTTTTGCTGTCATCTTTTGCACCGTCGATTGAGCCGGTGCGGCTGCCTCGCCCACCACCGGTGCCGTATAGCCCGGCATCGCCGCAGGAACAGCCGCAGCATTCCCTCCGACCGGCGGCTGTGCCGCATTAATCGGCTGACCGCAGCACTCGCAGAACATGCCGTCTGCCGCCGTCGCCTGCCCACAGTGCGGACAGGTTACCCGAACCGGTTCTTCCGGCGCTGCCGCAGGTGTCTCCGGAGCAGGCGCTGCCGGCTGGGCTGCCGGTGCCGGATTTTCCGCCGCCGGGGCAACCGGCACCTCGGGCGTCCCAACCGATCCAAACGGCTGGCCGCAGCGTTCACAGAACTTACCTTCTGCCGACGTTTCCTGCCCGCAGTGTGAACAAATCACCTGCTTCGGAATCGGTGTGCCGCATACACCGCAGAATCCGGCGCCTTCCTCGAGCGGCGCATGACAATTTGGACAACTCGCCATGTCAAAAACCCCTTTATGTAGAAATTTGATGGGCTATGGGAGCCCTTCGCCGGGAGGCTTTTTGGTCCCGCGCGACAGCGGAATAAACCGCATTTATCCCCTCGGAAGAAAAGTTCCTGCGCCATATCTATGCACAGAATGCCTTTTCTATCCGCTTATGTTCAGTATACGATTCAGATGCCGATTTTTCAAGGATAAAATGCACGAAATTCCCGTTGTTTCATGAAAATTCGCACGTTTTTTCCTTTTTCGGAAATTCCGCTACCACCACGAGGCACACGTCTCGGCCGGCTGGGCAACTGCGAACGCCGATACTCCCCGTGCCAGTTCAATTGCCTTTCCGCGGTCATAAACGGTCAGTATCTGCTCACTTCGACGCATCACCGCCACCCGATCCCGACCAAGCAGCTCCGTTCTCGCTGTCTGGTCACAAATCACCGAAGCCGCATGCCCATCCCATTTCGCCAGCACCGAAAAGCCATTGTTTTCGTCCGCCCTGAGAGAAAAGTACACTGCCTCCGTTCCCGGCTCGGGCATCACGCCGTAAAGCTGCACCTCTTCAGCGATCATTTCGCCGCCGCCGCACAGCTCGCCGGTCAGGCGCATCCCGCCTGCTTGTGTTTGCGAATCATCCCGCATATACAGCGGTTCTCCCTTAGAGCGCGCATACAGCATCATCGCCCGATCGTCCACCGCGCGGATGGCACCGACTTTTCCACCGCGCAGCTGCGCGGCGCGCAGCGTGCCCGTCTGCAGACCCCAGAAACTGGAGGTCGCCGGCGGCGGGATCACTTCTCCTGCGATAAACCAAAGCTCACCGCCGTCATCCGACAGACAGGCCGAACCGATTTCGGCCTCCTGCGTAATCAACGAGCATGCTGTCCTGTCGGCATAGTACCAGACTCCTGCGTCATCCCCTGCTTTTTGTACGCGATACAGCAGCCGCGGTGTCTCGTGTGCACCGCTCACCATCTGGAACTGCCGGACGTCCTCCGCCAAAAGCTGGATTTCGCCGTTTCGACAGTAATACAACCGCTGTCTGGGCTCCTCGTAAATCTCTTCCTCGGTCTCTATGACCGGCCGCGCGTCCACCGGTACCTGATGAACCAGCAGATAGGCTTCCTCCTCACCGAAATCCACCATGCTGACGCCATATCCGGCGTCCCGCAGCGCCTTCTCCTGCCGGCCTCTTTTCCAGTAATACAGCGTGTTATCCCGGATATAATAGGCTGAATCCGCCGCCGGACTGATACAGCATACCTCATCCGCCGCGCCGATGCCGATGCTTTCCCCGGAAGACAAACCGATCCGGTAAAGCTTCCCCTCCCCGGTCTGATAAATCACCCCGCTGCCGTCATTGGCCAGCATAAATTTCTGCACATCCTGTGCAAGCGTGCGCGTACCGTCCGGATCGCTGCACAGCAGCGCCCCGCTGCGGCTGTATACCGCCGTGCGCCCGTTCGGCGTGAGACGGTACAGCCCATCCACCTCATCGCTTACCTTCCGTATGGTGCCGCGCAACAGGTCACAGCTGTACAGCGCATAGCTGTCTATGCCGTCCCGGTCGGGATAATACAGATACCGCCCATCACTGCTGTACTGAATATATGCCGAATCCAGATAAGTCCCACCGTTTTCCGCCTCAAGCGCAATGATACGGTTCCAATTGGCCGGGGAAACCGCATACAGAGTTTGTCCCTTATAAAAAAGCAGCGGCGCATACACATTCTGCCGGTTGTGCCACACCAGCACAGCGGTTACTGACGTCAGCGCCACCACTGCCGCTGCCGCAGCGGCAATCAGCGCTTTGATCTTCCGGGTGCGTCGGCGCCCGCCCTTTTCCGGCGCTACGGAAGTCTCCGCTGCCCCATCTTCCGCAGTGCCGGGCGCCGACGCCTGCACCGGCGGCAGCACCTCTTCAATCGCCCGCAGCGCAGCGCCGCAGTGCGGACAGACATCCGCTTCCGGAGCAACCGCCCCGCCGCACCGCGAGCAGATGCCCTGCCGTCCTTCTGTTCCGTCCATATCCGCATCCCTTTCCGGCTATTTTCCCACGCAGAAGCGGGCGAAAATATCATCCACCACCGTTTCGGTTACCCGTTCGCCGGTCATCTCCAGCACCGCCGCGACCGCCGCTTCCACGCATACGCTCACCGCATCCAGCGTCATGCCGGTATCCAAGGCATCCAGCGCCTCCTGTACATTTAACAGGCACCGGCGGGTGCAGTCCCGCTGCCGCTCGGTGGCCAGCAGCGGCTCCGCCTCGTCGAGCGCCTGCACACCGGTGATCCGGCGCACCGCCTCTTCCAGCGCATCCAGCCCTTCGCCGGATGCCGCAGAAACCACTACAATATGTTGATAGTTCTGTTTTATATACGACAAGTCTATTTTTAATTCGCAATCGGCCTTGTTGACCACCGCAATCGCGATCTGTCCGGCCGTTTCCCGGATCAGTGCACAGTCGTCTTGATCCAGTGGCCGCGAACCATCAAACAGCACCAGCAGAAGGGCCGCCTGCTCCAGCCGGTTGCGGGCACGCTGCACGCCGATCGATTCGACCGTATCTCCAGTATCGCGGATGCCGGCAGTGTCCGCAAGCCGCAGCAGCACGTCGCCCAGCCGTACCGTTTCTTCCACGATATCGCGGGTGGTTCCCGCGATGGGGGTAACGATGCTGCGTTCACAGCCGGACAGGCAGTTCATCAGGGTGGATTTTCCCACATTCGGGCTGCCGACGATCACGGTGTCGATGCCTTCCCGTACCACTCGGCCGGCGTCAAAGGTATTCAGCAGCCTTTCGAGCGCGTCTCTGGCTGATCCGAGTGCGGCACGGATGCCGGGCAGATCGGGCTCCGGGATATCCTCATAAGGATAATCCACAAACGCCGAAATCGAGGCATCCGCCTGCACCAGCTGCTGCCGAACCTCGCTGAGCCGCTCATGCAGCGCGCCTTCCCGCATCGCCAGTGCGGTTTTAGCCGCCAACCGACCGTTGGCCGCAATCAGTTCCATCACCGCTTCCGCCTGGGTAAGATCGATTTTCCCGTTTATAAACGCCCGGCGGGTGAATTCCCCCGCCTGTGCCGGCTGCGCGCCGGCGGCAAAAAGCGCCGATAACACCCGGCCGAGCAGATACATCCCGCCGTGGCAGGACAACTCCACCACGTTTTCCCCTGTGTAGCTGTGCGGGGCGCGGAACACCAGGGCCACACACTCATCGATATCCCCGTGTGCATCGTAAACCCGCCCGTACAGTGCGGTATAGCCCGGCTGCTGTGCAAGTGTCCTGCCGCGGGCGGCAGCGCGGAAAATCCGGTCCGCCACCTCAATAGCCGCCTCGCCGGATACCCGGATCACCCCGAGTCCCGCGGCCGCCGGCGGGGTGGACAGCGCCGCAATGGTTTTTTCCATCACCAGTCTCCTCCATATACAGATAAAGCAGCCCGCCGGCGCACACCGGCGGCCGATGTGCCCCAGCGGGCTGCAGCATTTCGTTTTATTCGGCCGGGGTTTCCGCCGGTTCCGCTTCGCCTTCGACGGGCGTCTCACTCTCGCCCTCCGGTGCTTCCTCTTCATGCGGAGCACGTACCAGCGAGACGATGCGGGCGGATTCCTCCATACGCATCACTCGCACGCCCTTGGCCGGACGGCGGCAGAAGCGCACCTCCTCGGACGCCATGCGGATAATGATGCCGTCAGACGAGATCAGGATGATGTCGTCATCCGCTTCCACCATCTGAATGGCAGCCACGTCGCCAAAATCCTCGGTGTGGTAGTTGGTCAGACCCTTACCGCCGCGCGACTGGATCCGGTAATCGGAAAGTTCGCTGCGCCGGCCGTAGCCGGTTTCGGTGACGGTGAGCAGCGTGCCGGTATCCTTACACACCACCATGCCGACAACCTCATCGTCTTCCTGTAGGGTGAGCGCCTTCACGCCGCGGGCAGTGCGTCCAACCACGCGGGCATCGTTTTCATCAAAGCAGATCGCCATACCCTTACGGGTCGCCACCAGCAGCTTCTGATAGCCGTCGGTGACCTGCACCCACGCCAGTTCGTCGCCCTCATCGAGGTCAATCGCAATCAGGCCGTTTTTCCGCGCATTCGCATAGGCGTCGAGCCGGGTGCGCTTGATGATGCCCTGCCGGGTCACCATGCACAGATAGCTGTCCCCCTCAAACTCGGACACATGGATCATCGCCGTGACCTTTTCTTCCGGCGCGAGCGGGAGAAGGTTGACGATGTTCATCCCCTTAGAAGTACGGCTGCCTTCCGGCACCTCATAACACTTGAGCCGGTATACCCGGCCGGCGGAGGTGAAGAACATCACATAATCATGGCTTGAGCACAGGAACATGGTTTCGGTGACATCTTCGTCACGGGTGGCCATGCCCATGATGCCCCGTCCGCCGCGGCGCTGCGCCTTGTAGACGTCCGCTGCCTGCCGCTTGATATAACCCAAGCGGGTCAGGGTCAGCACGCAGTCCTCCACCGGGATCAGATCCTCGATATCCACTTCACCGGACACCATCGAGATGGAGGTACGGCGCTCGTCGCCGTACTTATCCCGCATCTTCAGGCATTCGTCCTTCACGATTGCCTTGATCTTGCCTTCATCCGCGAGAATGGCTTCCATCTCCGCAATGCGTGCACGCAGCGCTTCGAGTTCTTCCTCGATCTTCTGCCGTTCCAGACCGGCCAGCTGGCCAAGGCGCATCTGGACGATAGCCTGCGCCTGCACGTCGTCGAAACCAAAACGGGCCATCAAACGGGCCTTGGATTCCGGAATATCCGGGGAAGAACGGATAATTTCGATAACCTCATCGATAAAGTCACAGGCCACCTTAAGCGCTTCCACGATATGCGCGCGCTCCTTGGCCTTGCGCAAATCGTAAAGGGTGCGCCGGGTAATGACCTCCACCTGGAAGCGGATGTATTCCTCCAGCATCTGCTTTAGCGAAAGCACCCGCGGCACACCGTCCACCAGCGCCAGCATAATGACGCCAAAGGTCACCTGCATCTGGGTGAACGCGAACAACTGGTTGAGCACCACCTGCGGGTTTGCGTCCCGCTTGAGGTCGATAACCACCCGCATGCCCTCGCGGCTGGAATGGTCAACCACGTCATGGATGCCCTCGATCCGCTTTTCATCCACCAGGTCGATGATGGATTTCACCAGTGTCAGCTTGTTGACCTGGTAGGGAATTTCGGTGATCACAATCCGGTAACGGTCGTTGCCGTGCTCTTCAATCTCGGTGCGCGCCCGGACAATCAGGCGGCCGCGTCCGGTCGCATAGGCGGCACGGATGCCGGAATATCCCATGATGATACCGCCGGTTGGGAAATCCGGACCCTTAATGCAGTCCATAATCTGCGGCAGCTCTGCCTCGGGATTATCAATCAGCAGGCAGATGGCGTCCACCACCTCGCACAGGTTATGCGAGGGAATGTTGGTCGCCATACCTACCGCGATGCCGGACGAGCCGTTGACCAGCAGGTTCGGGAACCGTGAGGGCAGCACCACCGGCTCCTTGAGACGGTCATCGTAGTTTGGGGCAAAATCCACCGTTTCCTTTTCGATATCCGCCAGCATATCCAGCGACATCTTGCTCATGCGGGCCTCGGTGTACCGATAGGCTGCCGCCGGATGGCCGTCGATGGAACCGAAGTTTCCGTGACCGTCCACCAGCGGGTAGCGCAGTGAAAAATCCTGCGCCATACGCACCATCGCATCGTAAACCGACGCGTCACCGTGCGGATGGTACCGGCCGAGCACAGTACCGACCGTATCGGCGCACTTACGGTATGCCTTCTCGGGGGTAAGGTTATTTTCATGCATCGTATAAAGGATGCGGCGGTGCACCGGCTTAAGACCGTCCCGCACATCCGGCAGCGCACGTGCCACGATAACCGACATGGAATATTCCAGGAAGCTCTTCTTCATTTCCTTTTCCAGGTCGACCGTGATAAGTTTGCTGGCCGGCTGATCGATTTCTTCCTGCGTATTTGCCTGCAGATCCTTGTTCTCATCCATTGGGAAAAACCTGTCCTTTCCGGGTTTTTATGCCCGCATGAGGCATAACCCGCTGTAATCGGGGGATTTGTCTCCAACCGCGCGCGGATTCAGCGCAGCCCCATCAGCTCCAAAAGTACCGCATTGTTTTCGATGGCCGTCCAGGGAATTACAAATTCCTCGCCCGGCACCGCAAGCACCAGATCCCGGCCATCCCGCCGGCGCTGCACTGCCTGTGCGGGAAAATACCGAAGATCTCCCCGTGCACGCACCTCCATGCCGCCGCGGGTAAAGCGGATATTCACCGCCTGCTCTCCTTTTTCCGGCACCAGCAGTAAAAACAGCAGTGCCACAACGAAGACCCCGGCGAAGGTCATCAGACAAAACAACAGCATATCCAGATAAACGCTGCCGGTCAGATACACGACGCTTGCCAGCAGCAGGCCGGGGATGACACCCAGCGGCACCAGAAATGGCAGCATACGGCCAACCTTATTCCAGAATCCGTGCTCCTTTTTCTCGGTATACTGCACTTCGGCAACGATCGCTTCGGTTCGTTCGATACGCGGGAGCTCCAGCGGCTGCGTAAGCTGCGCCTGAAAAAAGCCGCTGAACCGCCGGCGCTTTTCCGGGATTCTCCGGTAAATCTGCTCCAGAATCACGCGTGCATCATAAGCGGTCAGATCCTCTGCCCGCCAGATAATCCGGCCATTATCGTCCTGCAGGATCAGCATGTCCGGCATTTCCTGAAACACCGCATCCGTATAGTGAACCACCGTACCGCCATGAGCCGCCCGTTCCTCCGCCCGGTCGCCGTACAGCAGCAACACATGGCGTTCTCCCTGCGCATATTGCTTTGCCGCCCACAGATTTGTATCATCGCGGTCGTTGCACCCTTTGCGCATCAGCATTCCGATGCCGCCTATCATCAGCGATGATGCTCCAACCACAAAGGTAATCCCGGCAGCGATACCGCCTGCTGTGGCGCTACCGCCAAAAGCTGCCAAACCAAGAAAGACCAGAAGCGCCGCAAATGCACCGAAAAACAGTCCGGCGGATTTCCGTGCAGCACCCTGAAGGCGTTTGATCTGCATGAGGGTCAGCGCACGGCCGGCAACAACCGAAAGCGGCTGTTCCGTCGGCATCCGCGCCTCCTCTTCATACGGCGGCGGACAAAAACCTACCGGCAGGTCCATCTGAGGCGGACGGGCAGAGCCGTATCCGGGTACCGGCGTATAACGATAGGAAGGCGGCACCGATCCAACGTTAAATGTGGACGGCATGCCGGGCGTCAGCGGACGTTCTCCGTATACCGGCTGAACCGGATTGTATGGAACCGGCTCACTGCCTGACCGCTCATCTTCCGGCGACGCCGCCGGCGGCTCCGGTCTGTATTCCTCCATCGGGTATTCCTCCTTTTCCTGCGGCACTCCTTTCAGTCGTTTCCTTCGGTTCTGGGAACGACATGGCGGTTGACCAGCTGCCGCAGCCCATCCATGTCCGGGATGCAGCGTTTGGGTATGCGCCAGAAGGCATTGCCGCTGCCGTAGAATTCCACACAGTCCGGCCGTTCCACCGCATGGGCGATCTGTCCCCATTCCAGGCGGGCTTCCTGACCAGAATTGACCCGCATGCTGACCGCTTTTTCGCTCAGGCGGAACTGCACCTGCATATCCGCCGGCTCAATACGGCCGATCATATGCTTTGCCCGGCGCCGGTTCATCAGCATGATGCCGACAGAGACCGCTACCGACAGGATAAACATCATCAGTCCGTCAAGTGGACCGCCGATCAACCAGCCTATAACGCCCAGCACACATGCGAGCCCCCCGCTGAAAGGAATCGTGCGGATAAAGGACCGCCGGTTGATATCTTTAATCAGGCCGAGATACTCCTCTCCCGTGTACCGCACATGCAGAATGATCGGCTCCTGCTCCTCCTGTTCATACGCGCCCACATCACTCTGCACCGCCTGCTGTCTCTCATGGGCAAGCGGCACTACCTGCCGCATCACCATGCGGTGCACTGCAGCGATATTCGGCAGCAGCCTTTGCTTGACCATTGCTGCATCATCCGCCGTCAAGCAGCGTGCGGGCAGGACAATCGCCTTGCTGGCGGGAGACAGCAGTGCAATCATGTCTGTCGTTTCCAGATAAAGTGCGTTTTCCCCGAAATGGATCACAGCGCGGCCGCTCGCCGTCACCTTTTCCACCCGGTTGTTATATAGATGCACCACGCCGTCGAAGGAATATCCGGCCGCGCAGGTGCGGTCATAGCTTTTTCCCGCCGAACGGCGGATAAGCAGCGGCCAGCCCACAAACAGAAAGCCGCTGCCGGCTGCCATCAGTATCACAAAGAAAAACAGCGAATAGTTCCACTCCCCATATGCCAGCCCTTCGATCAGCAGCAGTCCGATGCAGCCTATCAGAAGAAGGGAAATCACCAAAGCCTGCCACATTCTGCGCCGGCGGTTCTGCAGACGGAATACGGTTTCGCTGAAGCGTATGTATTCCTCCCGGTACAAATTTACCGGAATGGCCAACTCCTGCCCATCTTCTGGATAAGATCCGGCATCCTGCGGCGGCTTTTCGCTGCCAATATTTTTATCCCCATGCTCTGTATCCATGTTTCCGCTATTGCCGCCCTTTCTTGTGCATTCCCTTATTTGAGGCCCGCAGCCAATTTTCCAGCTGGCTGCACTCCTCTTGTGAAAGCAACCGTTTCGGGATGAACATGGCTGTTTCCCGTCCAAAGGAGAGGGTGAAATAATCCGGCGTCTGCATCCATTCGGTCAGGAATGCGAAAGGCAGAGTGCCTTCAGTCCGTCCCCCGCGCAGATACACGGCTTCTGCCGTAAACCGATACAGGCAGGCGGTGCGCAGATTTTCCTTTTCCGCATAGTCCCGTACCGCAGTGAGCCTGTCCAACCAGGGTGCGATCACATAATCGTAAGCTATCAGCGCGATGCCCGCCGCCAGCAGGCACACAGCGGATGCCGCCGACATACCGATTCTGTCGCCGAAAAACAATCCGGCCGCAGCCGCTACCACCAGCAGTTCACCCACATACAGTGCCGTCTGAAATCGCCTGCCGCGTTGCATGCGCCTTTTCTGCACCAAAAAGGCCGCATAGTCGTCCTGCGTCATCAGCACGCTCAGTTCAATCTGTTTCATTTTCTTTCCTTCCGCCTGTCAAAACAGCCAGCCGCGCATTACCCGGCGCCGGCGGACAAAGGTCATCCGCAGAAATTCCATGGCTTCGTCCGCCTGCCCTGCCGGAAGACAACGTTTGGGAAGAATCAGCAGCTGTTCTCTGTCCCGGATCAATACGACCAGCGACGGCGTCTCCACGCACAGCATCCGCGCATACGGATCCTGTTGGGTCAGATACGGGGTTTTTGTCTGCGCTTCGTCCGCGTACAGAGCCACATCGGCCGGCTGCATGAGCTGCACAAAGGTTTGAAAATCCCGTTTTGCCTGCCGACGGATATCCGCCGGCTCCACTATCAGGAAAACTACCAGCAGAAGTATGCCCAGCAGCACCAGAAAAAGCGGAAAAAACAGCGAACTCATAAAACTCGTCATCGCCAGTCCCGCGGCGATCAGCAGCACACCGGCAACCATAGCCGCCGGTGATAACTGCAATGCGCCGAACCGCCGAGCAAGCAGCAGGGACGCCTGTACGTATTCTGCCTGGGTCACATCCGTCTGCAGTTTTACGCGCGGCGGCATTTGCTGATCCATTTCTCTTTCCTTTCCCGCAGAATCGGGCAAAACTGCTCATCTGCCGTTCCGTCCATACTCCTTGTGTTGGCTGGAATACGATTTATCTGCCGTCCGCGTTCTTTTCTGTGCTGAGATGCAGCCGATCGACCAGCTGCTCCCACATCCCGCCGTCCAGCAGCCGCTTGGGCAGCGCCACCATCAGGCCACCTTCAAAATCCAGCAGGATCATATCCCTGCACCATCTGGCACAGCAATCCTCATACGGCACCAGCTGAAAGGTATCGTCAGTACCAAAGCCCAAGCCCTGCGTGTAAATTCTCACCCGCAGCACCTTATTCTTGGCAAACTCCCGGTTTGCGTCATAGCGGTTGACAATCACCGGCGCCGCCCAGATAGCCGCTGCCAACAGCAGTGAAATCAGGCCGATACACAACGAGGCCAGGCTCACCATCTCGGAAAGAAAAAACGCGATAATGCAATAAGCGGCGAGCAGCCCCAACAGCACAGTTTCCACAATCAGCCGGGCTCTTCCGGCCTTTCGGCCCTGCCGGCTGCCCATGCAGACGTACAGCTCCTCTTTGGTCAGCTGGATACGCAGGTCCGCCTGCGGCTGTCCTGCCTGCGTTTCGGCGTCACGGCCGCTGTTCGCGTCCTGCTCTTCGGTTTTCTCCGCCGCAGCTTTTCCGGCTTCTTCCGCCGTCTGCTCCTGTGCGGAGATTTTTTCCTGATCGTCCATCAAAAAGGTTCCTTCCTTTCTTCATGGCAAGGGCAGCCTGCCCTTAACCAATCGCGGGCCTTCCCTGTGCGATCAAATATCCAGATTCATAACGTACTGCGCATTCTTTTCGATGAATTCCTTGCGGGGCTCCACCTTGTCGCCCATCAGGATGGTGAATGCTTCATCGGCTGCTGCCGCATCCTCGATGCTCACCTTGAGCATGGTGCGGAAAGCCGGGTCCATCGTGGTTTCCCACAGCTGCTCGGGATCCATTTCACCAAGACCCTTGTACCGCTGGATATCCGCGTTGCCGCCCAACTCCGCGATATATTTGTCCCGCTCCCCATCGCTGAATGCATACCGCAGCTGCTTTCCCTTGGAAACTTTAAACAGCGGCGGCTGTGCGATATACACATGGCCTTCGTCCACGAGCGGACGCATATACCGGAAAAAGAAGGTCAGCAGCAGCGTACGGATATGAGAACCGTCAACGTCCGCATCCGCCATGATGATAACCTTGCCGTAGCGCAGCTTGCTCAGATCGAAATCCTCGCCGATGCCGCAGCCTAGCGCTACCACGATCGGCACCAGCTTTTCGTTGGAATACACCTTATCCAGCCGCGCCTTTTCCACGTTGAGCATTTTGCCCCACAGCGGCAGGATTGCCTGAAAATTCCGGTCCCGGCCCTGAATGGCCGAGCCTCCGGCCGAGTCACCCTCGACGATATACAGCTCGGTGCGCTCGTTGTCGCTCCAGATACAGTCGGCGAGCTTTTCCGGCATACGGGTGGTCGCCAGCCCGCTCTTTTTGCGCGCCAGTTCCCGCGCACGCTGCGCAGCCTCACGCACCCGGGAGGCATTGATGGATTTTTCCAGGATCGCTTTAGCGACCGCCGGATTTTCCTCCAGATATGGCACCATCTTTTCGTTCATCAGGGAATTGATCAGCGAGCCCATTGCGGTGTTGCCGAGCTTCGCCTTGGTCTGGCCCTCAAACTGCGCGTCCTTGAGCTTGACGCTGATGACCGCGGTCAGGCCTTCCCGCACGTCGTCGCCCTTGAGAGAATTGTCGTTTTCCTTGAGCAGACCATATTTGCGGGCATAATCGTTGAAAATGCGGGTGATGGCGGTTTTGAACGAGGTTTCATGCGTACCGCCGTCCACCGTATGGATATTGTTGGCGAAGGAAAGGATATTTTCGTTGTAGCTGTCGTTATACTGCAGCGCCACCTCTGCGATGGAATCGCCGTCTGTGGACGAAATATGAATAACATCCGGATGCAGCACCTGATGGCCGCGGGCCTTGTTCATGAAGTCCACAAACGACGAGATGCCGCCTTCATACCGGTATTCCTCATGGATTTCGTTTTCCGGATTGCGCAGGTCGTTGAGCCGGATCATCAGCCCTGCGTTCAGAAACGCCTGTTCCCGCAGGCGTTTCTGCAGCACCTCAAACTCGTATTCGGTGGTTTCCTGGAAAATTTCCGGATCTGCCTTGAAACGGATCAGGGTACCGTCGTGATCCGAATTGCCGATCACCGTCAGATCGTTCACCGGAACGCCGCGTTCAAAACGCTGAGCATAGATTTTGCCGTCGCGGGAGATCTCGACCTCCATCCAGCTCGACAGTGCATTAACGACCGACGAACCGACACCGTGCAGTCCGCCGGACACCTTGTAGCCGCTGCCGCCGAACTTACCGCCGGCATGCAGCACCGTCAGCACCACCGTCACCGTCGGCAGGCCGAGTTTTTCGTTCATGCCGACCGGGATACCGCGGCCGTTGTCCCGCACCGAAATCACGTTTCCGGGCAGGATATCGACGTCGATATCCGTACAGAATCCGGCGAGCGCCTCATCGATGGAGTTATCCACAATCTCATACACCAGATGATGCAGGCCGCGGGGTCCGGTGGAACCGATATACATACCCGGGCGCTTGCGCACCGCCTCCAGTCCTTCAAGAACCTGAATCTGGCTTTCGTCGTACGGCGTGGCGTCTGCCCGCACCATACGATTTTCGGTCTTTTCGTCGATGTTCATCTCCGTACTCATTGGGGTTTCCTCCGTTCACTACTGTTATGCATCTTTCCTCTGCCAGCCGCTCACTCCGAAAAGGTGAGCGTATCCATAAACGCCGTGCGCTTGAGAAGCGTTGACGACGAAATCTGCGAAATATATACCGTCTCGTTGCCTTCCCCGTCGGTGCACACCACAAAGGATTTCGGCAGCTCCATCGACACGTTGAATACCCGCCCGCCCTTCTGCGCATCGGCAAGAAACTGCCGGGTGTTTTTCGAAATCGTGGCGGTATCCATATCGAAAATACCTACGATTTCCGACAACCTTACCACCGTGTTTTGTCCCAAATGGAGATACATTGCCTCATCCTCCTTTCGGCGCTGCAGGTTCCGGCATCAGCACACCATGTTTCACATGAAACACCCGCCCTCCGGTCACCCGCTGCACGGCGGACGGATCACAGCAGGTAATGAAAACCTGCCAGTCATGTATGTGATTAAAAATATAATCCTGACGGCTTACGTCCAGCTCACTCATCACGTCGTCAAGCAGCGCCACCGGCTGTTCCCCGCTGACCTGCCGCAGGATGGAAGCCTCCGCCATCTTCAGGGCAAGCACCGCGCTGCGCTGCTGCCCCTGTGAGCCATATACCCGCGCTGCCATACCGTTGATGCAGACCTCCAGATCATCGCGATGCGGTCCGGCCGTTGTAAAACCCGCTGCCAGATCCGCCTGCCGGCGGCCGCGGATTTCCTCCAGCAAAGCCTCTGCGGCCTGTGCCGCGGTCATATCTTCGGTACGGTTTTCCGCCTTATACGCCAGCGTCAGCTCCTCTGCCCCGGAAGACAGCCCCGCGTAAATATCGCGCGCCGCTTCCCGCAGGCGGCGGATATACGTGGTTCGGGCAAGATGCACCCGCGCACCCGCCTGCGCCAGCTGATGATCCCACAGATCCAGCATATCCTCGTCCGGCCGGTATTGCCGGGCGTCCCGGAACAGGGCATTTCGCTGCTGCAAAGTGCGCATATACTCTCCGAGCACCGCAATGTATCCCGGCCTCACCTGACAATAGGCGGCATCGAGAAATTTCCGCCGACCCTCCGGTCCCCCTTTGATCAGGGTGAGGTGCTCCGGCGAAAACACAATCGCACAAAAAACCCCCGCAAGTCGGCCCGCCGACGGTTGTGCAATTCCATTGAGCGACGCACTCCGACGCTTTTCAATCCGGATCTCTGCTTCTTGCTGCCGCTCCTGCGCGGTAAATTCCAGCCGGCAGCAGCTTTTTTCCGCACCGAATTGCTTGAGCTCGCTGTCCTTTGCACCGCGGAAACTGCGTCCGCCGGTAAACAGCCACAGTGCTTCGAGCAGGTTGGTTTTTCCCTGCGCATTGTCGCCGTACAAAATATTGACTCCGGCACCCGGAATCCATTCACCGGCCGCCAGATTGCGGAATCCGCTGAATGCCAGCCTGTTGACCCTCATGCCGCCTCCGCGCGGGAAGATACCCGCCTGCTTCTTCCGGCGGCTTTTGCCGCCTGATTATGCCGTTTCGCTGATGCAAACTTCCTGTGCTGAACCGGCAACTTTTACCCGGTCACCCGGCACCAGCTTTTTTCCCCTCTGCAGGCACACGGCGTTGTTGACCAGCACCTGCCCGCTCTGGACCATTACCTTTGCCGCTCCGCCCGTATCAGCCAGACCAGCAAGCTTGAGCAGCGCATCCAGCCGGATAAACGGTGTATGGATGGCAATCTCCTTATTCATACAATCGTTCCCTTCCGTCCGGTCAGCGCTTGAGCCGCACCGGCAGCACCAGGAACAGGAAGGAATCCCCTTCCACCGGCAACACCTTCATCGGCTGCAGCGCGCCGTTGAGCTCTATACGCACCTCATCGGTTTCGGCATTCTTCAGCGCATCGAGCAGAAACTGGCTGTTAAAGCCCATTTCCTCCTCACTGCCGTCCACCTGTGCCTCGATGGCATCGTTTGCACTGCCGAGCGGCGACGTACAGGAAAGCAGGATGCGCCCATTCTGAAATTCACACACCAGCGGGGATTTCAGCCGGTCGTTGATGACCAGCGATACGCGCTCAACTGTGCTGATCAGCTCACGGGTGTTTACGCATACGGTGGTTGCGACTTGCTGCGGAATCGCCTTACGGTACGGCAGAAATTCGCCGTCGAGCAGCCGGGAGATCACCGCATAGCCGTCGATTTCCAATACGATATGCCGGCGGCCCACTGCCATCGACATCGGCGTGTCCTCGTCGGTAAGCAGCTTGAGCACTTCACTGAGCGTTTTTTTCGGCACCACGAACTGCATCGTTTCTTCACTGCGCACCGCTTCACACCGCATCGCCAGACGGGAACCATCCACCGATACCAGACGCAGCATGCCGTCACCCACTTCAAACAGCGTGCCGGTGTGCACCGGACGCGCATCATTCTGGGCAACCGCAAAAATGGTCTGCCGGATCATGCTCTTGAGCACATCCTGACCGACGGTAAAGCCCACGCCGTCGTTAACAGACGGCAGTTCAGGATATTCTGAAGCAGAAATACCCATAATGGTAAATTCCGACTGTCCGCTTTTAATCACAACATTGCATTTTTCGTCCGCGGTGAACCAGACCTGTTCTTCCGGCAGCCGGCGCACGATTTCGCCAAACAGCTTGGCGGTCAACACCATTTCACCCGGCTCCTGTACCTGTGCCTCAATCGTGGTGGTAATCCCAAGATCCAGATCATAGCCCGCCAGAAACAGCGAACTTCCGGAGGCGCGCAGGAGAATGCCCTCGAGAGCGGGCAGCGTGGACTTGCCGGAAACCGCGCGCTGTACGTTGCCGGTCGCATCAACAAGCGCCTGGCGGCTGCAAACAAACTTCATAAAGCCTGCCATCCTTTCGTATCGGGAACGGCTGTGCGCTCCGCGAAAATAATTTACGGCATCCGGTTCTTTCCGGAAGGCCGGCTGCATAGATTGTGGATGTGAGAAAACCGTTGTTTTTGGAATACCCCCGGATACCTTCAGAACACTGTCGAAAAAGAAAAGATATTGATAAAAATAACCTTTCTTATTTCGTCGTAGTATTAGGGGCTGTGGAAATGGGGAAAACCGCGAAAAATCCGCCTGTATTCACGAAAAAACGGACAAGCCCGCGGCGGAAAACGCTGTCGAGAAAAAGGGGGATTTGGGTGAATGCTGAAAAAGCGTTCACCGCTTTGGGGAAATCGGGCAGTGAAAAGTGAAGAACCCCGGGGAAAATGCAGGTGCCGCTTCGACAATTTTTCCCCCTTTTCCCGTGGAATCCACCGGAAAATCCGGTGGACAGCCGGTGAAAAGGCTGTGAAAGAGCGGTGAGAAAAAGGAAAAAGCAATTTTTTCGGCGGCTAAGCGGAATTTTTCCACGCCGCAGAAGGCGGATCAGCCGCCGATGTTCTTGATAATATCGTCCACCATGTTGCGGAAGGAAGTGTCTTTTTTCATCCGTTCCTCCGCCCGGCGTACGGCATATACAATAGTGGAATGATCCCGTGTGCCGAATTCTTCTCCGATGGCCTTCATCGACAGATTGGTCACACTGCGGACAACATAGGAGGCCACCTGCCTGGCTTGGGAAATGGGGGCGGAACGCTTTTCGGAGCGGATATCTTCCGGCGAAACATTCATCGTGCGGGCCACCTCGGTGATCACCCGGTCAACCGTAACCGGTGCGGGCTGGCTGTCGTTGCGGATGTCGCGGATAGCGCTCTGCGCAACGGTAAGCGAAGGCTGAATGCCCTCAAGCTGGCACTGTGCACGCATGAATTTTACTGCACCCTCCAGCTGCCGCACGTTGCTCTTGAGCTGATTGGCGATATATTCGGCAATATCGTCGCTGATCGGCATTTCCAGCATCTGCGCCTTGCGCTTGATGATGGCAATACGGGTTTCGAGATCCGGCGGCTGAATATCGGCGAGAAGCCCCATTTCAAAACGATTGCGCAGCCGGTCCTCAAGCGTAGCAATTTCCTTTGGCGGCCGGTCGGAGGCGAGTACAATCTGTTTGTTGGCCTGATGCAGAGCCTCAAAGGTATGGAAAAATTCCTCCTGCACACCGGTTTTGCCCGCGATAAACTGAATGTCATCCACCAGAAGAATGTCAGCCTTACGATATTTGGTGCGGAATTCCTGCGGGCGGTTGCTGCGCAGGGACTCGATCAGCTCATTGGTAATAACCTCACTTTTGGTATACAGAATCTGTGCGTCAGGAGAATTTTTTTTGATCTCATTGCAGATCGCATACAGCAGGTGGGTCTTGCCCAGCCCGGAGCCGCCATAAATAAATAAAGGATTATAATAGCCGGCCGGCTTGCTTGCCACTGCCTGGGAAGCGGCATGGGCGAATTTATTTGAGGGGCCGACGACGAAATTTTCAAAGGAATATTCACTTTTGTCGTCCTTGGGCGGATACAGGTTATGGGGATCGCCGGCGATTTTTATCGGATCCGCCTGCGTATCCTCGCCCGACAGGATTTTCAGGCCGAGCGGAATGCCGAGCACCTGTTCAAATGCATTCTGCAGTTTGCCGGCATAGTGCTCGGTGACGATTTTCCGCTGAAAATTTGTGTGGACGTAAACCACCACCTCGCCGTCTTCAATCCCCTGCGGTTCGATACAGGAAATCCAAACGTTATAGGCCACTTCCGAAACATCGTCCCGGCTGCGCAGATAATTCAGGATCTCCGACCAGGCTTCTTTGATGGTTTCCATTTTGCTTTGCTCCTCGTCAGCGTATTGGGGAATTTCTATGTTTTGTGAATGAGACTCACGATAGGATAAACAACATCCATAAAAAGGTAAAGCCTTTGCCTGAAAGCAAAACAAGAAAAATACCCGTATATTTAATTGTAGCATAATTTAAAATCCATTTCAACGCCGTTTCCCGCTTTTCCGGGTTTTTTTTAAAGAAAACCGCCGTGAGGCGGTAAACGGGCAAAATGAGGCCTTTGCGCGGCAATAAACGCAGTTGGTAAAAATCGCAAGATGTTGTGGTTGAAAAACAAAGAGAACGGGACAAGCTACAAGAGGGGAAAAAAAGCGCCGGACAGAGCCATTTTCCGGCGAAAACGGTATTGACTTTTCCGGCGGTTGTGGTTTATAATAAGTTTTCGCAAGGCGGAAAGGAGGATGACGCATGCTTCGTACGTATCAACCGAAGAAACGGCATCGCAAAATGGAACATGGGTTCCGGAAAAGAATGGCCACGGCAAACGGCCGTAAGGTGCTGGCCCGCAGAAGGGCAAAGGGAAGAAAACAGCTCACCTATTAAAAAAGGCCACCTTAGTGTGGCTTTTTTTTGTAGGTGGGGAACGGCTGTTGTATGCGGCCGCAATAGGGCAAGACAGAGTCCCGGCCTACGCAAAAAAGCAGCGGGACTCTTTTGCCGTTTTATATGAGGTGTTTTGAAGCGAGGAGCAGGGCCGGTATGACAAAATTTGCGGTGATCAACACGAATAAGGATTTCCGCACGTTGTATTACCGCGGAAAATCGCAGGTGCACCCCGCACTCGTAACCTATGTGCGCAAAAATCGGCTGGGCTATCCGCGTGCCGGCATAACCACAGGAAAAAAGATCGGCGGCGCCGTGCAGCGCAACCGCTGCCGGCGGGTAATTCGTGAGGCTTACCGGCTGTTGCTGCCGCAGATTTCCGGCGGCTGGGATCTGGTGTTTGTCGCCCGTGCGCGTACGCTCAGGTACAAAAGTACAGATGTGCGTGCCGTGATGGAGGAGCAGCTTCGGGCGGCAGGCGTGCTGAGGGGAGAAGCGGAGACAAAGGCATGAAAAAGGTGCTGATCGGGCTGATTCATTTTTATCAGCGGGCGATTTCTGCACATACGCCGCCTTCCTGCCGGTTTGTGCCTACCTGTTCGGCCTATGCGATTGAGGCAATCCAAAGGTTCGGTGCCTTCAAGGGAACCGCGCTTGCGGTGTGGCGGATTCTGCGGTGCAATCCGCTGTGTAAAGGCGGCTACGACCCGGTACCGGAGAAAAAGACGAAGCGGCCGCCCGGCCGCAAGCCGGAGTAAACAGGAATTTTCGGGGGATTCCCCTTTTGGTATAGATAGGCAAAACGCTGAAGACAATAAAAACGGAGGAATGCCCGCATGATGCAGATTTTTGATATCATAGCCATACCGCTCGGCTATGTGCTGTGGTTTATCTATAAGTATATCGGCAATTACTTTATTTCGATTTTTCTGTTTACGCTGCTTATTCGTGCGGCAACCTTCCCGCTGTCGCTCAAATCGCAGAAGGCCAACGCCGAACGTGCGCGCCTGACGCCCCGGCTCGAGCGGCTGCAGAAAAAATACGCCCAGGACAAGCAGAAGCTGCAGCAGAAGCAGATGGAGCTGTATGAAAAAGAGGGCGTGAGCATGACCGGCGGCTGCCTGCCGATGGTCATCCAGATGATCGTCCTTTTCGGCGTTATTTCGGTTATCTATATGCCGCTGACCCATCTGGCGCATATTCCAACAGCAGTTACCAACGCCGCGATTGAGCGCACATATGAACTCGAGCTGATGACCGAAGCCGATAAGGGCGGTTATTATAAGGAACTGCGGATGCTCAAGGCTTTGGACACCCATGAAGCGGAGATCACCGCTGCGATTGCGGCCATCGGTGAGGAAAAGCTTGCGGGCAAAACCGCGGGCGAGTATGTCGATCAGATGAAAGGCATCGCGACAGATTTCCGGTTTGGCAATACGACGATGCTTGATGAACCGTGGAACGAAAAAGGCTTCGGCGGGATTAATCTGCTGTGGATCATCCCGCTGCTGTCGTGGCTGACTGCAATGGGTTCGAGCCTCATCTCGATGTATTTCACCAAACAGGGCACGGCCAAGGGCGAAAAGCAGCCCGGTCAGGGATGCAGCAACGTGATGCTGGTCATCCTGATGCCGCTGTTCTCTTTGTTTATTACTTTTAGTGTTCCGGGCGGCGTCGGGATTTACTGGATCTGCTCGAACCTGATTGCTATCCTGCAGACGATTATTTTGAATATGATTTATAATCCGGCGAAGATTCGTGCCAAGGCGGAGGCAGAATATGAGGAGCGCCGCCGCAAGAAAGCCGAAGACAAAAAGCGGCTGGCGGAGGCGCGCAGGAAGGAAGAAGAAGAGCGGGTTCAGGCCGAAAAAGCCGAGCGTGAAGAGGCACAGGCGAAGGAAAAGGCGCGGCTGGAGGCGGCCAAGAAGCCCAAAGCGCCGTCGAAGAATCCCAACAAAATCAAGCGCCGCGAGGCGAATGCCGGTGAAACAGCTGACGAGCAGGAAAATTTGACCCTGCCGCCGGAGGAAACGATGGAAGATTCTGTACCGGCTGAAGAACCGGCTGAGAAAACAGAAGAATAAGCTTAAAACAGCGGAATCGCCGCTGTTCGGCTTCGCCAAAACAGCGTGCGGAGCCACATAGAGAAACCACGAGTAAAGAAAGGGATGTGCTGTCGTGCTCAAGGAAGCGATCAAGGAAGCCGCCACGATAGAGGAAGCCCGGCAGGCTGCTGCCGCGGAACTCGGCCTCACGGCGGACGAAGTGCAGATGGAAGTCCTGCAGGCCCCGCAGAAAAAGACGCTCGGCCTGTTTGGCGGATGCCCCGCGCGGGTACGGGTATTTGTGGAAGTTACACCGGCTTCTGCTGCGAAGGAATACCTGGCTCAGCTGCTCGAAGGCATGGGCGCGAAAGGCGCGTCCATCGCCGTGAAGGAAGAGGAAAACGGCTGTGTATTGACGCTGGAAGGCGAGGACCTCGGCTTCATCATCGGCCATCGCGGCGATACGCTGGATGCGCTGCAGTATCTGACCGGCCTGGTGGCCAACCGGGTGGAGAACAGCTATTACCGCGTAACGCTGGATATCGGCAATTATCGGCAAAAGCGGGAACAGGCGCTGTCCGGCCTGGCGCGCAAGATCGGCAATCAGGCTGCCCGCACCGGGCGCAAAACTTCGCTCGAACCGATGAATCCCTATGAGCGCCGCATCATCCATACAGCGGTGCAGGAGATCAAAGGCGCCACCTCGTGGAGTGTGGGCAGCGAGCCCAACCGTCACGTTATTATCGGGCCGTCGGAGGATAATCCGGTGAAAAACCGGCCTGCGCGTTCCGGAAACCGCCCGCCGCGCGGCGCCCGTCCGGAGGGCGGCGAAAATCGCGGCCGCGGCTCACACCGCAGCGATGTTGCGCCGGAGCGTCCGGCGCGTCAGGTACGGGAATTTGTTCCGCGCAGCAATCCGCTGCCAACGGCCGACGGTGCCACGCCGCCAGAGAAAACGCAGTCTGAGGCGGAGCGCAATGCGACGCTGTATGGCCGTATCGATCTGTAAGAAAGATTATAGGAAAAGAACCGGTTTCCCTCAATGGGAAACCGGTTCTTTTTGTTTTTCACGATAATCAAAAAGCCAGTGGAAAACTCAGCCGGCAGACAGCAGGCCTTTATCAATTTTCCAGTTGAGGATGCGCTCAACCGCGTCATTGACCCGGCTGACCGGGATAACGCCGCTGTTTACGGCAGACAGCACATTGGCGTATTCCTTTTTCCAGTCGGCTGTCAGCAGCAGATCATTTCCCGCGAGCACGGCCATAACGGCAGGCGAGCTGCCGGAGGCGAACTGTTTGATGGCACCCATCGACAGATCGTCGGTCATGATCACGCCGTCAAAATGCAGTTCTTCACGCAGAACGCGATGAACCTCTTTTGATAGAGAAGCTGGATAATCGGAATCCATACAGGTGACGATATTGTGGGAAATCAGAATACTCGGCACACCCTGCTCGATACCGGCGATAAACGGCAGAAAATCCTGCCGGATAAACTCCGATTTATCTCGATGGTCATAAGCAATGCCCGCATGGGTATCGGTGCTGCTTCCGTAGCCGGGAAAATGCTTGAGAGCGCCGGAAATCCCCTCCTGTTCCATCGTGCGTACGATGGCCGCAATTCCTTCCGCGGTTTTCTCCGCCGATAAGCCGAGCGTACGCTTATAGATATAGGAGCTTTTATCCGTGGTGAAATCGCACACGGGCGCCAGATTCAGGTTGACGCCAAGACTCAGCAGAAGACGGGATTTTTCCTGTGTATCACGGATAAGTCCAGTCAGGCCGTTGTTTTGATAAACATTCTGAGGAGACAAAAACGGCGTGTCACACAGAGCCGGGTTGCTGCTGATGCGCACGACCGAACCGCCTTCCTCATCCGCAGAAATCAGCAGCGGGATTTTTGACGCCTGCTGATAACGGGCAATCATCTGCTGAACCTCTGCTTTGGTTTTGCCGCTGAAATCCTTTGCATACAGAACATAGCCGGCGGGGGCGTATTTCTGAATGTCGGCGGCGGAAAAGCTGTCCGGAAGATGGGGCATAAACATCTGTCCCACCTTTTCCTCCAGAGACATCCGGGCGAGGATGGCAGCAGCATTGCCGGCAGGCGCCGGCTTTGTAGTGGTGGCCGGAAGGGATGTAGTTGTGGTAGCCGGATCAGAAGAGGGGTCTGTAGGCTTGTCCGTCGTTGTGGTTTGTGCAGTTGTTCCGGCATTTGTAGTGGTAGTTGTGGTCGCAGCAGGGTCAGTTTGCTGCTGTGTGCCGACGGAGGTGGGGGAATCGGTTGTGCTTGTCGACGTAGTGGATTCCCCGGGAACAGAGGATACGGGTTCCTGCGCGATACAGCCGACCATGGTCAGGAGAAGAAGCAAAGTAAGAAGCAGCGCCCCTCCTCTGCTCCGATGAGAAATAATCATGTGCAGCGGACCTTTCCGAAAAGTTCTCTTTTTATTATTCCCTATTCTTTGTCCGCCGTCAAGAGGAAATCTCTTCTGAAAGCTGCCGCGTGAGCCGGTGATAGAGAAAAATCGCGGCGGCAGCAGCAAGAATTTCCGCGATCGGAAAGGTGATCCAGATACCAGTCAGTCCCCAGAAACGCGACAGCAGCAGCGCGAGCGGCGGAATGATCAGGAACTGCCGGAGCAATGATACAGCCAGCGATGGACCGCCGCGCCCGAGGGCTTCAAAGGTGCCCGAAAGAACCACACCCACGGCGGAGACGATAAAGCCCAGAGAGATGATTCGCAGCGCAGGTGTGCCGATGGCGAGCATTTCCGCATCGGCATCAAAAAGCAGCAGCAGCGTGTCCGGCAGCAGAAGAAACAGCAGTGTGCCCACGGTCATGATCACGCCGGCAGTCAGCAGGCTCAGCCGGACGGCGCGGTGCATGCGCGCATGCAGGCCCGCGCCGTAATTGTAGCTGACCAGCGGACGCATCCCCTGCACCAAACCATTCGCCGGCATATAAACAAAAGTCTGCAGCTTGAAATACACGCCGAACATTGCCACCGCGGCCTCGGACAGCGGCGTTAAAATCGCGTTGAGAAGCCCGACGAGCACCGACGGCAGCGCCATCATCACGCTCGAGGGAATGCCGATGGTATAGATTTTACGGATTGTCCCGCCGTCCGGCCGAAAACCGCGAAAGGAAAGGTGAATCGGCTGGGGTCGGAGGAAAAACCAGAGGACCGAGAGAATGCAGGAGACAAACTGCGCGGTCACGGTGGCGGCGGCGGCACCTGCCACCCCCATCTCCGGAAAACCAAACAGGCCAAAAATCAAAATCGGATCAAGAACGATGTTGGTGAGCGCGCCGATGAGCATCAGCACCATTGGCACCAGCATGTTGCCGGTAGCTTGAAACATCTTTTCAAAATAGATATGAAAGAGGTTCCCGCAGGAAAAACAGATGACAATCATGCTGTATTGACAGCCCATTGCATAAATATCGGGATCGTCGGCAAAAAGGCCGATGAAAGGTTTCGCAAACAGCAGGCCGAACAGGATAAACAGCACTGCGTGGATGGCGGTCAACAGCAGGCCGTTTGCTGCCGCCGCGTCCGCTGCGCGGGTGTTTTTGGCGCCGAGGTTTTGGGAGATGACCGCACTGATGCCGACGCCGATGCCCACCGCGACGGACAACACCAGATTCTGCAGCGGAAAAGCCAGCGATACGGCGGTGAGTGCGTCCCGACTGACACGGGCGACAAAAATACTGTCCACGATGTTGTACATCGACTGGATGAGCATCGAGAGAATCGGGGGCACCGCCATGGAAAACAGCAGCCGGAATACCGGTCGGGTGCCCATCGGATTTTCCGATGCAGCGGCTTTCGCAGTGGACATGGGGCTTTCCTCCCAAAAAGTATATTCCGCGGGAATATCCGCGCGATAAAAAATCGGCTGTATATTTCTCTGTTTTAATCTCAGAAACAGAAAAATATATAGCCGAACGACAGCAAACGACGAAAAAAGTATACCATATCCCGCCTTCTTCCGCAACCCGTTGGCGGAAAAAAGCAGGCATGGCCGTACATCCCGGCGCATATATATCCTTTGCAGCGGTGAGCAGCGCTGAGGAAAACAAATGATGTGCTTTCGGGCACAGGGAAAGGAATGCTGTTGTAATGATGCGGTATGTGGCGGAGGGGGCGTTGCTGAATACGCCCCACAATCAGGCGGCGATACGCTCAGCGGCAGGACTCGCGGAAGCAGCGATGACCGGGCAGGTGCTTGAGGCGCGGGCGGTGCTGTGCGATGCGGAACATAATCTGCATGTGGATATGCCCTGCATGGAAGGGATCATTCCACACGATGAAGGGGCGATCGGGATACTGGAGGGCACCACCCGGGATATCGCGCTGATCTCGCGGGTGAGCAAGCCGGTATGCTTCACCGTGCAGGGCTTTGAAAATCTGGCGGACGGGCGCAGGCGGGCCGTGCTGTCGAGGCGGGATGCACAGGAAAAGTGCCGTTTTGAATATCTCGGACAGCTGCGCTGCGGGGATGTCATCCCGGCCAAGGTGACCCGGCTGGAAAGCTTTGGCGCCTTCTGCGATATCGGCTGCGGACTGCCTGCGCTGATGCCGATTGCCAGCATTTCGGTCAGCCGGATTTCCCACCCTTCCGATCGGTTTGCGCCGGGGATGGATATTTTGGGGGTAGTTTCTTCACTTGAGAACGGACGGATCTGCCTGTCCCACCGTGAACTGCTCGGTACCTGGGAGGAAAATGCCGCTCTGTTTGCGCAGGGGGAAACGGTGGCCGGTGTGGTGCGATCGGTGGAGGAATACGGCATTTTTGTGGAGCTTACCCCGAACCTTGCCGGACTGGCAGAACCGCGGGAAGGGGTTCGCGTGGGCCAGTCCGCCGGTGTGTACATAAAGAGTATCCTTCCGGAAAAAATGAAACTCAAGCTGATTATTATCGATGCGGAGGACGCTCCCTGCGAAGCGGTACCGCCGCAGTATTTTATTACCGGAGGACATATCGATTCCTGGCGTTATTCTCCCCCGGCGAGTCCGAAAATCATTGAAAGCCGGTTTGACGGATAACACAGCACAAAGCCCGAAGTTTTGGCTTCGGGCTTTGGTTTTTTATTAAAGGAAAAACATCCACGCCCAGGAGAAGCCTTCGTGCGGCAGTCCGAAAAATATGAACAAGATGAGACTTGACACTGATTGCAGTACAGCGCATAATGGGAAACACAACCATTCTGGACGGAGGGAAACAAATGCTATCCAATGCCATCGTCGCGGCGTTTATCGTCGCGCTGGTGATGACTACTGTAGTTCCGGCAGTGTGCTCCTGATTCTCGGACTGTGCCGGAAAATCAGCGTTCGACCCCTGCTCACCGGCACCGCTGGCTTTATGGCGGCGTGGATGGTGCAGCAGACGCTGACCGGCGTGATTGCGGCGCAGGCATTCGGGGAAAGCTTGCCCACTCCGCTGCCGTTCTGGTATATGGCAGTCAATGCGCTTATTGCCGCACTGCTTGGCGGCGGTGTGCTGTTCGGCAGTGCGTTTGCGCTGCGGCACAACCGCAAATTCAAAGATGTGATGTCGGTGGGACTCGGCTATGGAATGGCCGAGACGGTGCTGATCGTCGGCCTCAACCAGATCACCAATGTGCGTCTGGCGCTGGTGGCGCATGGCGGTGCGGACGCGTTGACCGCAAAATGGCCGGATATCGATGCCCAGGCTGTTCTCGACGTGTTCCAGAGCACACCGGTGTCGGAGATATATCTCGGGGTGGTCGAGCGAATTTCCCTGACAGTATTTTATCTGTTTGTTGCCCTGCTGCTGTATCAGGGTGTGGTGCATCGCCGTCCGCTGACGGTGTTTGTGGGATTCGGTGCATATATGCTGTTCACCTTTGCAGGCAATCTTGCTGTGCGGTATGCGGGGCGGTGGACGGCAGAGATGGTGATGCTGGTGATGGCGGCGGCCAGCGGGGTGTATGTGCTTTTCCAGGCCCGGCGCGCGAAGGAACGCCGGGCAGCGAATGAAGCCCGGAAAGCGGCGGCACAGGCGGCTGCGCCGGCCGAAGGGGAATAAAGGGAGGAGCAATCAATGAAACCGATTAACGCACAGACCCTACCCCTGTTTGCCGGCTGTAGCGGCGATGTCTGCAGCCGGCCGATCCGCGGTATCGTGGTGGATTTCCACGGCCTGGGTTTCCAGGATATGCCGCAGGAGCCTTCGGCATTTGCGCGCCGGTGCGCGGAAAAAGGGCTTTTGTATCTGCTGCCGTATGACAATCCGTGGAGCTGGATGAACGATACAGCGGTGCGTATGGTGGACGAGATGGTGGAGGCGGCGCGGGAGAAGTATGCGCTGCCGGACGATATTCCGGTGGTGGCCTGCGGCGGAAGTATGGGCGGGCTGAGCTGCCTGATCTATACCCTACGGGCCAAACGCACGCCGGCGGCCTGCGCGGCGAACTGCCCGGTATGCGATCTGCCTTATCACTATACCGAGCGCCCGGACCTGCCCCGTACCATCTATTCGGCGTTTGCCCACTATCCCGGCGACTTTATGGAAGCGGTCAGAACCGCGTCCCCATTGCATCAGGCGGAGACTATGCCGGATATCCCCTATCTGATTGTGCACGGCGATGCCGATACGGCGGTGAATAAGCAGCAGCACTCAGACCGGTTCGTCGAACGGCTCAAAAAAACGCACGATGTAACGTATGTAGAGGTGCCGGGTATGCGCCACTGTGATCTGCAGGGCGATGCCGCCGAACAGTATTATGGATTTATTACGTCCGATCGGTGGTTCGGCTGAGCCGGAACCGGAGGATAACAACCCTGTCTCGCGCATAAAAGGCGTGAGACAGGGCCTTTTTTTGCTGCCTTTCGGCATCGCGGCCTTTTCCTCTTGCGCCGCCAGGCAAAAGCATGTACAATATAAAGCGATAAAACCGCCGCCGGACAGCCAGCCGGACGGCACAGGAGGATGTCAGCTATGCCGGATAATTATGAATCGCCCCTGTCTTCACGCTATGCCAGCCGCGAGATGCAGTACCTGTTCTCCCCCGACAACAAGTTCCGCACCTGGCGGAAGCTGTGGATTGCACTTGCCGAAACCGAACAGGAGCTCGGCCTGCCCATCACCGACGAACAGATCGCAGAGCTGAAGGCGCATGCGGAGGATATCAACTATGAAGTCGCCGCACAGCGCGAAAAGGAAGTCCGCCACGATGTGATGGCGCACGTCTATGCCTACGGCCAGCAGTGTCCGGGTGCCCGCGGCATCATCCATCTGGGGGCGACAAGCTGCTACGTCGGTGACAATACCGATCTGATTATTCTTAACGATGCGATGCGGCTGGTGGAGAAAAAGCTGGTCAACGCCATTGCACAGCTCAGCCGGTTTGCTGACGAATACAAGGATCTTCCCACCCTTGCGTTTACCCATTTCCAGCCTGCCCAGCCGACCACCGTCGGCAAACGCGCGACGCTGTGGATTCAGGAATTTTTGATGGATCTTGAGGAAGTGCGCTATCGCTTGTCGCAGGCGAAGCTGCTCGGCTCCAAGGGTACCACCGGCACCCAGGCGTCGTTCCTGGAGCTGTTCGAGGGCGATCACGAGAAGTGCCGTCGGCTCGACCGCCGCATCGCCGAAAAGATGGGATACAGCGGCTGCTTTGCTGTGTCGGGACAGACCTATCCCCGCAAGCTCGATTCCATGTATCTGGCCACCCTGTCCGGCATCGCACAGAGCGCGTCGAAATTCTCCAACGATATCCGCCTGCTCCAGCATCTCAAGGAGGTGGAGGAGCCGTTTGAAAAGCATCAGATCGGCTCATCTGCGATGGCATACAAGCGCAATCCAATGCGCAGTGAGCGCATCGCCTCTCTTGCGCGCTATGTGATCACCGACGCGCTCAATCCGGCAATTACCGCCGCTACCCAGTGGTTTGAGCGCACCCTCGACGACAGCGCGAACAAGCGCATCAGCGTCGCGGAGGGTTTCCTCGCGGTGGATGCGATCCTGTCACTGGTCATCAACGTCTCCGGCGGCCTGGTGGTCAATACCGCCGTGATCGACCGCGACCTGCGGCGGGAACTGCCGTTTATGGCCACCGAAAACATTATGATGGACTGCGTCAAGCGCGGCGGCGACCGGCAGGAACTGCATGAGCGCATCCGTGTGCATTCGATGGAAGCTGCCCGACGGGTTAAGCAGGGCGACGGAGTCAACGACCTGCTCGAACGTATTGCGGGCGATCCGGCCTTTGGTGTGACCCTGGCGCAGCTCGAGAGTGTGCTTGAGCCGTCCCGCTATGTCGGCCGTGCGCCGCAGCAGACGGCGGAATTCCTCAGGGAAGAGATCGCGCCGGTTCTCGAGGAATACCGCGATTCTCTCGGCCTCGAGGTGGAAATCAACGTGTAAGGCAAAGGCCGCTTCCTCTCTGAGGAAGCGGCCTTTTGGGAAAGGGGTATTGCCGTGAAAGCCAGTCTTGATCTTTACCGCGTGTTTGTCAGTGCCGCCCGGCTGCACAGCATTACACTGGCCGCGGAGGAGCTGTATATCTCTCAGCCCGCCGTATCCCACAGCATCGCCCGGCTGGAGGAAGCGCTCGGCTGCCGGCTGTTTGCCCGCACCCCGCGCGGGGTGCGGCTGACCAGCGAAGGGGAAACGCTGTACCCTTATGCCGCGGCTGCGCTTGAGCAGCTGGCACTTGGAGAAAAAAAGCTGACCGAGCAGCTGGGACTGGAAAGCGGGGAAATCTGTGTGGGCGCCAGCGACATGACGCTGCAGTTTTTCCTCCTCCCCTACCTCGAACGCTTTCACACGCTGTACCCGAAAATCAAGATCAGCGTTACCAACGGTCCGACTCCGGAGACGCTGCGGTTTTTGGGTGAAGGTACCATTGATTTCGGCGTGGTCAGCCAGCCGGTTACCGACGGCGGCGACTGCATCCTGACCCCGGTGGGGGAAATCCGGGATATTTTTATCGCATCCCGGCGGTTTTCCACTCTGGAGGGAAAGCCGCTGCCGCTTGCGGAGCTGGAACACCTGCCGGTGATCTGCCTGGAAAAAAACACCAGCACCCGCCGGTATGTCGATGCCTTTTTTGCTGGCTGCGGCGCACGGCTCACGCCGGAATTTGAGCTTGCCACCAGCGATCTGATCGTGCAGTTCGCCGAACGCAGCTTAGGTGTTGGCTGCGTGGTGGAGGCATTTGCCCGCAGGGCCATCGCTGACGGCACCGTATTCCGCATTCCGACCGAGCCGGATATCCCGCCCCGGCAGATCTGCGTCGCCCGCAGCCGGCGTCCGGCCTCCAAAGCCGCTGCCGCATTGCTGGAGCTGATATTAGAATAAAAATATTGCATATGAATTATAAGAAAGATTCATTTTACTTATATCGGAAAATGCGGTATACTGATAACAGTTTTGCCGACAAGGGGCAAAAAACCGATCAAAACAATGCGGGAGGGTATACCAAATGGTACGAGCGATCGTCGGCGCCAACTGGGGTGACGAGGGCAAGGGCAAAATAACCGATGTCCTGGCGGCGGACTCAGATGTGGTCATCCGTTTCCAGGGCGGCAGTAACGCCGGTCATACGATTATCAACGATCACGGCAAATTTGCGCTGCATCAGCTGCCCAGCGGAGTATTTTATGAGCACACCACCAACATCATTGGCAACGGCGTGGCGCTGGATATCGGCAAATTTCTCAACGAAGTGAAGGCGCTGGCGGAAAAAGGCGTGCATCCGCACCTGATGATTTCCGACCGCACCCAGGTGGTTATGCCATATCATGTGCTGTTTGACCAGTACGAGGAGGAACGCCTCGGCGGAAAATCCTTCGGTTCGACCAAATCGGGCATCGCTCCGTTTTACTCGGATAAATACGCCAAAATCGGCTTCGAGATCAATGAACTGTATGACGACGACTATGCGTATGAAAAGCTCAGGGGCGTGCTTGAGGTCAAAAACGTAATGCTCACCGAGCTGTATCATAAGCCGGCGTTGAACGTTGACGAGGTGTTTGCCGGTCTGATGGCGCAGCGGGATGCAGTCAGGCCGTATGTGGGCGACACCTTCCACTTCCTGCGCGAGGCGCTTGCCGCGGAGAAGACCATCCTGCTTGAAGGGCAGCTCGGCTCGCTTAAGGATCCGGACTACGGCATTTATCCGATGGTCACCTCGTCCTCCACTCTCGCGGGCTACGGCGCAATCGGGGCAGGTCTGCCGCCGTATGCGATTCAGGATATCGTGGTGGTGGTCAAGGCGTATTCAAGCGCGGTTGGCGCCGGCGCATTTGTCAGCGAAATTTTCGGCGACGAGGCGCAGCAGATGCGCATGCGCGGCGGGGATGCCGGCGAATTCGGCGCCACCACCGGCCGTCCGCGCCGGATGGGCTGGTTCGACTGCGTGGCCAGTCGGTACGGTGTGCAGGCACAGGGCGCGACTCAGGTGGCACTGACGGTGGTGGATGCGCTCGGTTATCTGGATGAGATTCCGGTGTGCGTAGGGTATGAGATCGACGGCAAGGTAACCGACCGGTTCCCGACCACCCGCCTGCTGGAACGGGCAAAGCCGGTGCTCAAGGTGCTCCCCGGCTGGAAAGCCGATGTGCGCGGCATTAAGAATTATGCCGATCTGCCGGAAAATTGCCGGAAATACGTGGAGTTTATCGAGGAACAGCTGGGTGTGCCGGTCACGATGGTGTCCAACGGTCCGGGACGCGATGAATTGATCATGCGGAAAACAAAGTAAAAAAGCTGCCGCAGCCTCGTCATTCCGGGGCCGCGGCAGCCTGCCTTTATCGAAAGGACAGGGAGTGGCACAATGGCAAACGAGACCGTTCTGGTATTGGATTTTGGCGGCCAGTATAATCAGCTGATCGCCCGCCGCGTCCGTGAGGCCGGCGTTTATTCGGTGGTCAAATCGTATAAAACGCCGGTGGAGGAAATCCGCACCGCCGGCTATAAAGGAATCATCTTCACCGGCGGCCCCAACAGTGTGTACGCCGACGATTCCCCGCGCTGTCCGGCAGAAATTCTGACGCTGGGTGTGCCCGTGCTCGGCATCTGCTACGGCGCGCAGCTGATGGCGTGGCTGTCGGGCGGAAAGGTGGAGAGCGCCGGACGGGAATACGGCTCGACCGCCGTGACGGTGGAGCCCTCCAGCCTGCTGTTCAAGGGGATGCAGAAGGAACAGACCTGCTGGATGAGCCATACGGACTATATTGCGTCGCTGCCGGAGGGTTTTCGCATTGTTGGCTATACGCCGTCCTGCCCCTGCGCGGCGATGGAAAACGCCGAAAAAAAGCTGTATGCGGTGCAGTTTCATCCGGAAGTGATGCACACCGTCAACGGCGCGCAGATGCTGCATAATTTCCTATTCCGCGTGTGTGGCTGTTCCGGCGACTGGAAGATGTCTTCCTTTGTCGAGGAAGCGGTGCAGAAGATCCGGGCACAAATTGGGGATAAAAACGTGCTGTGCGGTCTGTCGGGCGGCGTGGACAGTTCGGTCGCCGCCGTGATGGTGGCCAAGGCGGTCGGCCGGCAGCTGACCTGTATTTTTGTCGATCACGGCCTGCTGCGCAAGGACGAGGGGGATATGGTCGAGGCGATGTTCCGCGGCCATTACGATATCCGGTTTATCCGGGTGGATGCTGCTGATCGTTTTCTGGAGAAGCTCGCCGGGATAGCCGACCCTGAGCGCAAGCGCAAGATCATCGGCGAGGAGTTTATCCGGGTATTTGAGGAAGAAGCCCGCAAGGTCGGCGACGTGGGTTTCCTGGTGCAGGGTACCATTTATCCGGACGTGATCGAAAGCGGCAGTGATAAGGCGGCGGTTATCAAATCCCATCACAATGTCGGCGGCCTGCCGGAAAGAATGAACCTGAAATTGTGTGAGCCGCTGCGCGACCTGTTCAAGGATGAAGTGCGCCAGGCGGGGCTGGAGCTTGGCCTGCCGTATGAGATGGTGTGGCGGCAGCCCTTCCCCGGTCCTGGTCTTGCGGTGCGGTGTATCGGCGCGGTTACAAAGGAGCGTCTCGCGATTCTGCGGGAGGCGGACGCCATTTTCCGGGAGGAAATTGTAAAAGCCGGTTTGGAACGGGATGTCAACCAGTATTTTGCGGTGATCACCGACATGCGTTCGGTCGGCGTGATGGGCGATTCGCGTACCTATGACTATACCGTGGCGCTGCGGGCGGTGTCCACCACCGATTTCATGACCGCCGATTGGGCACGTCTGCCGCTGGAACTGCTGGCGGCGGCATCCAGCCGGATCATCAATGAGGTCAGCGGGGTAAACCGCGTCGTGTACGACATCACCAGCAAGCCGCCGGCCACAATTGAGTGGGAGTAGTCGCCGCTTACCCGAAAGCCCTTTATTTTCAAGGGCTTTCGGGTTTCTTTTTTGCTCCGGGTACACAAAAGGTACACGGCGGGTACACGAAAAACTTATGCGAAAGCCTCCAAACGGTCGGCAACTTCCCCGTGTTTTGTCGGGTACAGGTGGGAATAAATCTCCAAAGTTGTCGTTACGCTCTCATGTCCGAGGCGTTCGCTGATCAGCAGTGGTGCAAACCCAAGCTCGATCAGCAAGCTGGCGTGGCTGTGACGAAGATCGTGCACCCGTATCTCCCGGAGTCCGGTCTTCTTGCAGCCTCTTTCCATTTCGTGCTTCAGATAATGCTTCGTTACTTCGAACAGTCTGTCTGACGGATCGTAGCCGTACAATCTGTCGGCATAATCCTTTACCATATCACAAACGAATTGCGGCAAGGTAATCTTGCGATTGCTTTTTGGCGTCTTTGGGTCAAGGAATAGGTCCTCGCCGTCTATACGCGCATAGTTTTTTGTAATGGAAACCGTCCGTTCCTCAAAGTCGAAATCGTTCAGGGTTAAAGCCAGCATTTCTCCGGATCGCATTCCTGTCCAGTAAAGCAGATTAAAGATGACCTTGGACTGCAGCTTATCACTGACGGCATCAATAAAAAACTTGAATTCGTCCGCTGTCCAGATCTGTTCCAATCCGGAATTCTTTTTACCGATAGTTCCGCTTTTTTGTACCGGATTGCTGCCGAGGCCGTAATACTTGACTGCAAAATTGAAAATTGCAGACAACTGGCTGTTCAGCGTTCTCAGATAGGTTGGCTTATAATTCTTCTGATTGTTCATCAGCTCGGTTTGCCACCGACGCACATTCATTGGCTGGATCTCATTGACTTTCAAATTTTTGAAATACGGCATAATATGTACCGCAATGATGTCCTCTTTCCCTTTGTAGGTAGTCGGTCTGATTCTGGCTTTGCAGTCATCCATATAGATCTCTACCATATCGCTGAAAAGCATATCGCAGGAATTTGAAGTCTTGCTCAGAAAATCCAGCTCATACTGCTTGGCTTCTTTTTGCAGTCGAAAACCTTTCTTCTTTTTCTGCTTTTTGGTGCCTGTCCAATCTGTGTAAACAAATTTACAGTACCATAACCCTGTCTTTTCGTCTTTGTAGGTCGGCAATGATTTCACCTCCGATCCGTAAAAGTTTCATCGCCCGGATACGGTTTCCCTCGTCACTTACAGGTAGGTGTTCTCGTAAAAATATTTGGCAGATACCTTACCTGCCACAGTCAGCTTTCCGGCTTTCTCCAGCTCATTGTTGAGCCGTTTGATAATGCGGTATGCCGTACTGCGGGAAACACCGAGTAATTCGGCAACATCCGTTGCTGTCAAGTATCTTTTGCTCGTCTGTAATGCTGTCGGTTTGTATTCCGCCATGTTTTCCTCCTTTCTGACAGCCTGCAGCAGCGGAGTATCCTTGCGATACTGTCATTATACTACTTTTCGCAAAAGATCCCGTTTGGGGGCTGTCCGCATATATTTATATTTAGTTTGTGTTCAAATTAAAAACGCCTGTCCGCCGGGCCATTTCCTGCGCCCATTTCAGCCGCGTATTGGCAGGCTGCCGCTATGCGGTAATTCTTCTGTGGGCACGCTCCGAATTGATCATCTTGGCATACTGTCCGCAGATCCTGTATAACTCCCGGCGGAAGGATATTCGGTTTTCAAGGTGCATAAGCGGATAGAGCGTCTTCCTCTATCCGTTCACTAATAAACACGGGGGCATACCCGCCTTTTCTGCAAATGCCGCAAGAATTTCAAGCAAAACTGTAAAACGACCTATAGTAAGGCATTTTATAATCCGTGAGACAAATACTAATGTGTACACATGGGTCAGCAAAAGGAATTCGCCACTCCCCACTTGACATATTGACGCAGAATGGCTATAATAAAGTATAACTTTGGATTAGCCAAGAAAGGAGCCTGCTATGTATTCTATAAAAAGGCATATTGAAAATGTCGTTGAGCGCAGATCCCAAAACAGTAAGGCAATTTTATTGACCGGCCCCAGACAGGTCGGTAAATCTACTTTGTATAAGCATCTGTTCAGTAATGTCAACCAAGTGACCTTTGATGACGATTTATTGCTGGCACAGGCCGAAGAGGATATGAATCTGTTTTTACTCAACAACCCCTGCCCTTTGATGATAGATGAAGTTCAGAAATGTCCCTCCATCTTCAATAAGCTGAAGATCATCTTAGACAACACAGATAAGTACGGTAATTTTTACTTAACCGGTTCACAGAAGCTGCAGTTGATGGAAGGTGTAAGTGAGTCGCTTGCCGGAAGAGTTTCGGTCGTGGAATTGGAAGGGCTTTCCTTGCGTGAAATCAAGGGCATTTCATTTAACAGGCATTTTATACCCATGGAGGCCTATATACGAGAACGGGAAAAGTCACTGAAGGAGTATCGTCAAGGTTTGTGGGAAACCATTCATCGCGGCAGTTATCCCGAACTGTACGCCAATCCCGAACGGGAATGGGTGGATTTTTACCAGTCTTATGTGAAGACCTATTTGGAACGGGATGTAAACAAGCTGATAAAGACCAAAAACCACTTGACCTTTGTAAAATTCCTAACCTGTGTTGCCGCCCGCACCGGACAGGTAATCAATTATGCAAACATTTCATCCGAAATCGGAGTATCGGAAATCACCGTAAAGGAATGGATATCCATTCTTGAAAAGAGTGGCATTATCTACATTCTGAAGCCCTATACCTCCAGTGCCCTTAACCGTGCCATTCGGACACCCAAACTGTATTTTCGGGATACCGGACTTTGCTGCTATCTGACAAGATGGCTGACACCCGACACTTTGAAGAACGGTGCTATGGCGGGAGCTATGTTTGAAACCTTCGTCATAAACGAAATTCTAAAATCATATTCCAACGAGGGGCTTGAGTACGACTTCAATGTTTTCTATTACAACGGGAAAGACAAGAAAAAGAAGAAAGAAAACGGCGAAGAAATCGAGGTGGACGGCGAGATCGATCTGATCCTTCAGGAAGATGGCATTTTGTATCCCATTGAGATCAAGATGTCCGCGACCCCTAAGGCGGATATGGCATCGGAATTTGATGTGCTTGACGGCATACCCGATAAGAAAAGAGGTATGGGTGCTATTATTTGCCTGTATGATAAAAAACTGTTTTTGAGAGAGAACCTGATCGCATTGCCTTTAGAATATATTTAATCGAATATACTGTGGGAAAAGCATCGCTTAGGCGGCGCTTTTCCCATATATAGTATCTAAATTCTTGACAAACACGATATATTGTGCTATACTTTTTCTGTAATTGATTTTTGTGCGTTGTCCGTAAGGACCGGCAGTACGCTTCTGCATTGCACATATCGTTAAGTTTGCAGTATGTCAGTAGTATAACTGTGCCGTGAGGCCGGTTATGTACTGGCATTTTTTATTTTTTAAGGATATTTATATCCTCTGCGAGAATGACACCTGTTCGTAATTCATTACGAACATGAATGCCCGAAAAGGCATCGGCTGTTGTTCTCGCTTTTTTTATGCCCAAAAAGCCTTCGTGCTTTTGGAATACATTTTTAGAAAGGCGGAAACCGAATGAAAAGACGAACCCATCGGCACTCGCACAGAAGAGTGTCCAGACCTGCTGTTTTCAAGCAGCAGGTGAAAAGAAAGGAGGCAAGAAAGCTTGCAAAGTACCCGCTGAAAACGGTATATGTCTCTCACACAAGGCTTTATCAGCCTCAGAATCGAGGTGCATAATATGCCGAACACAACGAGTACCTACGAACCGCTGGTTTTGGTTGACACGGCAGATCTGCCGGAGGAGGAATGGCTGGAATATCGCCGCAGAGGGATCGGCGGAAGTGACGCCGCTGCCATTTTAGGTGTGTCCCCATTTGCGACCGCCCGTGACCTCTACTACGACAAGCTCAAAGTCGTATCATATGAGGACGGAGAAAGCAACTGGGTGCAAAAGAAGGTCGGGCATTTGCTTGAGGATCTGGTCGCTGAGATTTTCCATGTGAAAACAGGCTTTGAGATCTATCAGGTGAAGAAGATGTTTTATCACCCGGTCTACACCTATATGCTGGCAGACATTGATTACTTTATCCGATTGCCAAACGGCAAAACGGCGATCCTTGAGATCAAGACCACAAACTACAACGCCAAGGATCATTGGTGGTGCGACGGACAGGAGATCGTTCCCGTCAACTACGAGATCCAGGGCCGCCATTATATGTGCGTGATGAATATGGATGAGGTGTACTTCTGCTGCCTTTACGGCAATAACGAAAATGAAGTCATCATCCGGCACATTGAGCGTGACCCGGATTACGAGGCAGAGATGATCGCTCTGGAGGGCAACTTCTGGAACGACCATGTTCTGACACAGACACCGCCGCCGTACACAGAGGACGGTGAGCTGATGCTTGAAAGCGTTCGGCGTCACTTCGGCCCTGCCGACGAAAACGCCCCTGAGATCGAGCTGAGCGTTCCACTGGCAAGTAGTCTGGTGCGCTATACCGAGCTGCAGGCGGAAAAGTCGGAATTGAACCGTGAGGTCAAGCGGATCGAAAACGAGATGAAACGACTGCAAGGGCGCATTGTGGCGGAAATGGGACGAAGCTGCACGGCTACGGCAAACAGCGGCGGCATTTCCTATTCCATCAGCTACAAGCCTACGAGAAAGCCCGACATCGGCAAAGAAGGGCTGATACGGCTGAAAGCACAACATCCCGATATTTACGAGGATTATGTTACGGTATCGGAAAGCCGCCGCTTCTATGTAAAGCGCAAATTTGACGAGGCGGCATAAACGGAAGAAAGGATGGTGCTAATGAAAAACGATGCACAGAAAGAGAACGAGAAAGGAGTGGTGAACCGTGGGGTATGTCGGGACTTATGACCGGACGATCTTCTATAACCCGAGCAATAAGTATTGCATTATCAGCGTGAAGACCTCCGACCAAAGCGTACCGCAGCAGGCACGGAGTGCTTACCGTCACCGAGACAATATGATCCGGTTTATCGCCGTCGGGTATGAATTGCCTCAAACCGATAAGGTGAGCATGATCCTGGACGGCGAATGGGAAAACGGAAAACACGGTGTTCAGCTGCAAGTCGATAAGTGCGAGGAGATCGTACCGCAGACTAAAGAAGGCGTATACGGTTATCTTTCCTCCCGGCTGATCAAAGGCGTCGGTGAAAAGACTGCCGCATTGATCGTAAATCGCTTCGGTGCCGACGCATTGCGTGTGCTGGAAAACGAGCCGGAGCGACTGCTGGAGATTCGAGGAATCACCCCGGATAAGCTGGAGGACATCAAAGCCTCCTATGCGGAAAGCCGGTGCGTGCGGGATCTGATGATCCTGCTGACCCCATTTAATGTCACGCCGGTAACGGCCATGAAGATTTATGAGCATTTCGGCTCCCGCAGCGTAGACATTCTGCAAAAGAACCCCTATGAATTGTGCCAGGTATCCGGATTCGGATTTAAGAGAGTCGATGCTATCGTCCGCAAGGGCGATCTGCCGCTGAATTCTCCTATGCGGATCCACGGCGCCGTATTTGCGGCATTGGATACGGGGCGCAACGAAAAAGGCCATCTTTTTCTGGAAGAAGATGCGCTTGCGAAAACGGGTGTGAAGCTGCTCAATGAGAATATTACCGATGGACAGGTCAAGGTCACGCCCGAGGAAGTGGACGCCGTTGTTCACGATATGATCCTCAAGGGTGAGATCGTTTCAAGCAACGGCAACATCTATCAGAGCAATGTTTTCGTGCAGGAGGATGAAACCGCCCGGAAAATTGCGGAAATGCTGGCTGTACCGCCGGTCACGCTGGATATATCCGAATCACTCGAATATGTCCGCAAAAACCTCGGTCTTGCCCTTTCACAAAGGCAAAGCGAGGCGGTGTATATGGCTTTTCGCAGCAATCTGTCTATCATCACAGGCTCTCCCGGTACCGGTAAAACCACAGTCTTGCGGGCGATCATTGAGGTCTTTCAGATGCTCTGCCCCAAGGGGAAGATCCTTCTTGCCGCTCCGACCGGACGGGCCAGCCGAAGAATGGCAGAAAGCACGGGCAGAAACGACGCCAAAACGCTGCACAGCCTTTTAGGGCTGCTGGGCGACAGTGAGCCGATCCAAAAGGATAAACAAAAAGAACCGCTTGATGCCGACCTCATCATCGTGGACGAAAGCTCCATGATCGATATGTGGCTGGCAAGGCAATTCTTCAGCCGTGTCCGTATGGGTACGAGAGTTATCCTGACCGGTGATGTGGACCAGCTGCAAAGCGTGGGCGCCGGCGATGTCTTCCGTGAGCTGATCGACAGCGGACTTATCCCCGTTACGGTACTCAATGAGATCTTCCGTCAGAAAAAAGGCAGCCTCATTGCCTACAATGCAAAGCGCATCAATGAGGCCAACATCGACCTTCAGTACGGCGAGGATTTTCAGTTTGTCAAGTGCCAGACACAGGAAGATGCCGCTGACCTGATCTGCAGAATCTTCTGTGAACAGGTCGCTTTGCACGGAATCGAAAAGGTGCAGATACTCTCTCCGTTCCGTTCGGAAGGGCCGGCCTCGGTCGAGCAGCTTAACGCCGCTATCCGAGAGCTTGTCAATCCGGCGAGGGACGAGTTTGCCGATCTGAAGGTCGGCAGCCACTACTTCCGTGTGGGCGACAAAGTGATGCAGACAAAAAACAATGCGAAGGCATCCAACGGTGACATCGGCTACATTCGCAAAATGGGGCGCAATGCAAAGAACGAAATGGTTGTGACGATCGAATTTTCCGGCGACCGCATTGCCGAATACGGTATGGAAGAAATGGTCCATATGGAACTGGCTTATGCGACTACCGTACATAAGGCGATGGGCTCGGAATTTGATATTGTGATCATGCCTATTCTTCGCAGCCATTACATTATGCTGAATCGGAACATCGTCTACACGGCGATCACCCGTGCGAAGGAGCAGGTCATCCCGGTCGGTCAGAAGAAAGCGCTGATCATGGCGATCCTCAAAAAGGCCACCGGAAAACGAAATACGCAGCTTGGCGAGCGTATCGGCAAATATCTGAAAGCCTTTACCCGCCAAAATGAATTGAAAAAGGTCAGTTGATACGAAGCGGCTTGCAGAAAAGTGCAGGAGTGCTTCGTGTTTATTTATGAAAGGAGATTTCCCGTATGAATACAAATCAAAGTGCAACGATGTATGAATCTGTCCCTGTGGTTTCCGAGCTGAACAAGGTGCAGGGCTTTGACCCGCTCAAATTTCTGCGCAGAACGACCAAGGGCGAAAAGGTTCTTGACCTCAAATACAAAAAGCTCTGGTTCCGTCTGAAATATCCGAACGGCAGGATCAAGCTGTCCTCCCTCAAGATCACGGATCAGCTGGCGATCATCGAGGCGCGTGTGTATTTCGACAAGAACGACGCACAGCCGAGATCCAGCTTTATTGCCCAAAGAGAGGCGAAAGCCACTCCGGGCGGTCTGTATATCGAGTCAGCGCAGCACGCTGCCATCGACCAGGCATTGTCGGACGCCGATTTTGGCGTACAGTTTTCTGCTGCCGCTCCTACAGCGAACGCAGAGAAAGCGCCCGAAACCGTCAAAGAGCAGCCGACAGTAGCGGAACCCGCCACGGCGGAGCAAGTTTCCACAGAAGTGCCGGTTACGGTTGCCGAAGCGGCGACAGAAGTAATCAACGAGCCTGTGCAGGAAGCCCCTGTTGTTCAGGAAACCGCTGCAGAAGCTCCTGCCGCAGAGGTTATGGAATCTGTTGCTCCCGTCACGGAAGAGACTGAGGGCGAAGAAATCGAGGAAGAAACCGCCGATACCGATACGGCAGCGCCGACTTATTCCTCGGATATGCCGGTCGATGAGATCTGCTCCATGATGACCTACGAAGAGGCCGGCAATGTGATCGTGCCGCTCGGCACCTGCAAGGGCTGGGCGATGTCGCAAGTGGCGGACCGCCGCCCTGCGAGCCTGAAATGGTACATCAACGGCTATTCCGGCAATGATAACATTCTTCGTGCGGCAGCTACGATCATGCAGGCATCTTTGGATGAAATGCAGAGAGCAAGCTGACATTCACCGATATTTCTTTAGAAAGGAGGCTTGTTCATGAGCCAGCCGCATGATTTTCCGTTCGACATAACGGATGTGGCGGAACTGCTTCACTTACGGATACGGCGGCCGAGCCCGCAAGGGCTTTATGTGGATTGTCCTATCTGTAATGACAAGCGAGGGAAAATGCACATCAACACGCAGACCGATACCTGGCGGTGCAATTACTGCGATGAAAGCGGCGGTATGCTGGCTTTATATGCAAAGGTGCATAGCATCAGCACGAGCACTGCCTATCGGGAGATCAGCGATGCGCTGCTCAACGGAGTAAACCTTTCGGATCATGCGGTCAAGTACCCGGATAAGCCGAAGGAAACGCCGGTCGAAGCTGCGCCTGCTGCCGACATTGCCGTGCGCAATAAGACCTATACCGCACTTCTTGCTATGCTGACGCTATCCAAGGAGCACCGTGCGCATCTGCAAACGGTCAGAGGCTTGCCGGACGAACAGATCGAGAGGTTGGGCTACAAGACCATGCCTCCCTTTTATATGTGCCGTTCATTGGCAAACCGGCTTCTGCAAAACGGGCATCAGCTGGATGGCGTGCCGGGATTTTATCAAAAGGACGGTCAGTGGACGATTGCCAGCTCCAGCTTTACTGCCGGCATTATGATCCCTGCACGGACAAGACAAGGTCTTATCAGCGGCTTTCAGATCCGTTTGGATGTGCCGCTGAAGAATGAGGATGATCCGCCGGAAAAGGACGGGGCCAAATACATCTGGTTTTCGTCTGCCGGCAAGCCGAAAGGCACCTCCTCCGGAAGCCCGGCGCATTTTGTCGGTGATCCGAATGCAGGCGTGGTCTATGTGACGGAAGGGCTTTTGAAAGCCGACATTGCCCATTATCTGATGAACCGTTCCTTTGCCGCTACGGCCGGCGTCAACAATATGGCGCAGCTGGAGCTTCTGCTGAAAGAGCTGGCAGAGAACGGCACGCATACGATCATTGAATCGGAGGATATGGACAAATACCGGAATGAGGCTGCCTGCAAGGGCGCCTTGAAGCTGCACGAATTGGCAAGGAAATACGGTATGGTGTGCCGTGGACTCAACTGGAATCCGAATTACAAGGGCGTGGACGACTGGCAGCTTGCCTTAAAGCGAAGCGCCTACGCAAAGGAGGATAGCAGGAAGAATTTCAGGCAAAGATTTATGTACGGTCTTTGTGACTTTGAAGTGATCGACGATGATATTGCACAGTGGCACGAAAGCACTGAATGTGCGTGTGAGCTGCACGAA
>CAJKBW010000008.1 GCA_905198295.1 uncultured Oscillospiraceae bacterium
TTTTCGTAGGAAATCGGATAAAACGCCTGTGGTTCATCCGCTATTTCGGTGCGCGCGGTATAGATGCTGCTGAGTACCTGCTCCTGCTCATACACGAAGCCGCCCGCCTGACTATGGGGCAGGCCGGAGGCAAACGCGGTGCAGGCGGCGAGTATCTCAGCAAGATCGCGCACCTGGGTGGTGGACAATGCCGGCAGCTGCGCGGCACGTTTCTGCATGGCGGGATCGGGGATTTCGGTGATGGTGTCGAGCGGGTCGCCCATAATCACCGGGCCGGCCACAATGCTGCCGACCATTTCGCCGGTGTCGTCCGAGACCGGCGACGCGGCGAATACCAGGCCGAGCGGGCAGTAATAGATATATTTGCCGTTCCAGCGGAAGGCCTCGCTGCTGCCATACAGGTGGGAAGGGATGTCCTGACAGCGCGGACAAGTACATCCGGCGCAGAAGCGTTCTTCCGGAACGGCGGACAGGACGGACTGCGCGGCCGTGTCCAGCAGGGCGCAGGGAATGCCGCATAAGCGGCTCAGGTGCGCGGTATAGTTTTCGCAGCGATTGCGCAGCGCTTCCATCATCGCGGTTCGCCGTCCTTTCTCTGCCCGGTGCAGGACGAAATGCCAAAATTCCGAAAATAATCATAGCATAGCGCTGCAAAACGCGCTACAATAAAATAAATCAAGTCTGCGGAAGAAAGGATGAGTCCTTCCATGATACACTTGACGATTGTCCGCGGGGACAACACGACTCTTTTAGAATATCCCGAGCCGGTGCTGTTGTCAACCGTTTTTGCGGAACGCGGCCTGCTGGTGGAAATGCCGTGCGGGGGAAAACAGCGCTGCCTGAAATGCCGTGTGCAGGCACAGGGGACACTGTCGCCGCTGACCGACCGGGAACGGGAGCACCTGACCGCGCAGGAGATTGCAGCGGGCTGGCGCTATGCCTGTATGACCACCGCGCTGGGCGATGCGGTGATCCGGCTGCCGGAACGCGCGCGGGATGCCGACCGGATCGTAACCGGCGGCCGGGAGGTGGAGGTTACGCTGCAGCCGTGGGGAAAACGCTTCGGCGCGGCGGTGGATATCGGCACCACGACACTCGCGATGTATCTTTATGACCTGGCTTCGGGCGAACAGCTGAGTACGGCCGCCCGCCGCAACCCGCAGGCGGTGTATGGGGCGGACGTGATCTCCCGGCTGGAGAAATCACTCGGCGGCGAGCGGCAGGGGCTGGCGGACTGCATCCGGCGGGCGCTTGCCGAAATGCTTGCCGAATGCTGCGCGGGACGGGGAATGACGACTGAACAGGTAGACAGTCTGGTGATTACCGGCAACACGGCGATGCTGTATCTGCTCTGTGCGCAGGATCCGTCCTCCATCACCGCCGCGCCGTTTGCACAGGACCGGTTTTTCGGGGAATTCCTCGATGCTTCCGCCTTTGGCCTGCCGATGGCGCCCGGCGCGCAGGTGTACCTCACCCGGAGCATTTCGGCCTATGTCGGCGGGGATATCACCACCGCGCTGCTGTCGGCCGGGCTGTACGGCGGCGCGCTCGCAGCGGATCGCCCGCCGCGGCTGCTGGTGGATATCGGGACGAACGGCGAGATGGCGCTTGCTGCCGGCGGCCGCCTGCTGTGCTGTTCAACGGCGGCAGGACCGGCGTTTGAAGGGGCGGGCATTTATCAGGGCATGAACGCGCACAACGGTGCGGTCAGCCGGGTGGCGCTGCGCGGGGACACCATGGTGTGCGAGGTGATCGGTGGCGGTGCGGCGAAAGGTATCTGCGGCTCCGGTATTCTCGATGCAGTCGCCGTGCTGCTCGATGCCGGTGTGGTGGATGAGACCGGCCTGTTCAATGAAGAGGGGCATGCGTTTAAAGCGGCGATGACCGAGGTGGATGGCCTCCTGGCCTTCCGTCTGCCGGGGACACAGGTGCTTGTCACCCAGAAAGATATCCGCGCCGTGCAGCTGGCGAAATCCGCTATCTGTGCCGGTATGACCACCCTGCTCGCGGAAGCGGAAATTCCGGCCGAAGAGGTGAGTGAGCTGCTGATTGCCGGCGGTTTCGGCAGTTTTGTGCGCGTTGCGTCCGCGGCGCGTATCGGACTGATCCCGAAGGCACTGGCGGGATGTGCGCGGGCCATCGGCAACGCGGCCGGTGCCGGTGCCGGTGCGGTGCTGCTCAGCGACCCGCTGCGCCTCGCCTCGGAGCGCCTTGCGGCGGGAGCTGAAACGGTGGAGCTCGCTGCCGACCCGCGGTTTATGGAAGCTTATGTGGATGGAATGCTGTTCCCCGAACGGGACAGCTTTTGAGCGGAGGAGCCGATGAAGGATTATCGCCGTGCCTGGCCGCTGTTTTCGCTGTGCGGGCTTAACTGCGGCCTGTGTCCGATGCACCAGAGAGAAAACGGCTGCCCCGGATGCGGGGGCGGGGATGGACATCAGTCCTGCCCGGTTATCCGCTGCAGCCGGGAACATGACGCGGGGGACTATTGCTTTCTCTGTGCCGAATTTCCGTGCGGGAGGTATGCCGAACCGGCGGAAGAGACTTCGTTCATTCCCTATCGGAACCGGCGGCGGGATCTGGAGACGGTGCGTACCGGCGGGACCGAGGCGTATCGGCTGCAGCTGGAGGAAAAAATGGCTCTTTTGCGGCAGCTGCTGGAGCGATATAACGATGGCCGCCGCAAGAGCCTGTTCTGCACCGCGGTCAATCTGCTTGCCCTGGAGGATATCCGGCAGGTTCTCCGGGAACTGGAAGCCGGCGTCCGGCCGGAACAGCCGCTCAGAGAGCGGGCGGAGACTGCCGCACGCCGGCTGACGGAAATGGCCGCGCAGCGCGGTGTGGAGCTCAGACGCTGCCGCTCCCGTACGGATTGACGATATCCCGTCCGGCTGGTATAATGAATTCCGGCGGCACCCGCAGCTTCGGTATGACCGGCGCGGGTGCTTTTTGCGCGGGCGATTTGTCCGGGAAGGATGGTTATGGTATATGGAGCAGCTTAAGCAGAGGATTCTGCAGGACGGCCGGCTCCGGGATGGGGATGTCCTCAAGGTGGACAGCTTTTTGAACCACCAGATGGATATCCGTTTGCTGGAGGCGGTAGGGGAGGAATTCGCCCGCCGGTTTTCCGGTGTGCCGGTCACGAAAATCCTGACCATCGAGGCGTCGGGCATCGCCGTTGCCGCGATGGCTTCGCGGGCGTTCGGCTATGTGCCGGTGGTGTTCGCCAAAAAGACCGCTTCGCGCAATCTGGACGGCGATCTTCTGCATGCGCAGGTGCGTTCGTTCACCAAGGGGAAAACCTATGATGTGCAGGTGTCCCGGCGTTATCTCGGTCCGGAGGATACCGTGCTGGTGCTGGACGATTTTCTCGCCTGCGGGCAGGCACTGCTGGGACTGGCGTCTATTGTGCGGCAGTCGGGCGCACGGCTGGCCGGCTGCGGCGTCGTGATCGAAAAGGGCTTTCAGGAGGGCGGCCGTCTGCTCCGGGAGCAGGGGATCCGTCTGGAATCGCTGGCGATCCTCTCGTCTGTTGAGGGTGGCCGCATTGTCTTTGCAGAATAACAGCGGGGAGGGATTGCTATGGCAGCTAACCGCCGCCGTCACAGAAAGAAGAGTGAGCGGGCTGTTTTTTGGACGGCTGTTGTCGCCATAAGCCTGGTCGCGGCTTTTTGTGTGCTGGTGACCATCAGCGAACAGCTTGAAAAGCCGTTTCTCCCCACTTGGGAGGAAATTTATCAGAAGGTGGGCTTCGCCGAGCCGGAACCACTGTCCACCGAACTCGCGGTGCATGTCATCGATGTGGGCAATGCAGATGCGATTCTGCTGCGCAGCGGATCCGCGAATATGCTCATCGATGCCGGGGAAAACAGCGACGGCGATGTGGTGGTGGACTATCTGCGTGGGCAGGGCGTGTCGAAACTCGATCTGGTGATTGCGACCCATGCCGATGCGGATCACATCGGCGGCATGGATACGGTGATCCGGGAGATAGAAGTCGGCGAGTACGTGATGTCAACGATGCCGGAAGGGTATACGCCCACCACAAAAACCTATACCGACGTGCTCGAAGCGCTGCTCGACCGGCAGGTCAGGGTGACCGAGGCGAAGCCCGGTCTGACCTTTGCACTCGGTGAGGCACAGGTGGATATCCTCGGTCCAGTCGGGGAATACACGGAGAATAATAACCAGTCGGTGGTCTGTAAGGTCACCTTCGGCGCCCGGCGGTTTCTGTTTATGGGTGATGCGGAGAAGGAAGCAGAGGACGCGCTGCTCGCGGCGCATACGGACCTGCGTGCCGATTTTGTCAAGCTCGGGCATCATGGCAGCCATTCATCCTCACAGGAAAAATTTCTGCGGCAGGTGGCGCCGGAATATGCCGTAATCACCTGCGGGGCGGGCAACAGCTATGGCCATCCGCACCCGGAAACGCTTGTTACCCTGAAAAATTTGGGCATTTCCGGTTATCGCTGCGATGAAGACGGCACGATTGTGGTGACCACCGACGGCAGCACGATGGATATCCGTACGCAGAAGGCGGCATAAAGAAAGGATGAGCGCTTATGTTCTGGACGATTGACCGTTTTGAGGAGGATTTCGCCGTACTCATGGACGATAACGGCGTATGCCGGAGTGTGCCGCGTGACCGGCTGCCGGAGCAGGTACGGCAGGGGGATGTGCTGACCGAAAAAGCTGGCGGATATCAGCCGGATACCCGGGAGACGGAAAGACGGCGCAAGCGCAACGAGCGTCTGCAGCAGCTGCTTCGCCGCGAATAAAAAGCGAAAACAGCGGCAAAAGCTGATCTTTTGCCGCTGTTTTTCGAAAAAACGTCTGCGAACCGCCGGGCAAGGTCCGCCGCTTTGAGGTTTGCGATACGCCCGGTCCATACCAAAACGATTTACGAATGCCGCCGAAGGTATTCCACATAATGCCGAATGTCTTCTTCCGAGCGGAACGCGTCCTGATGCGCGTTGACCTGCTCCTGCACCTCTTCCGGCATAGTCAGCAGCGGGTCGTCGTGCCAGGTATAGCCGCCGTCGAGATAGGCAAAGCCCTGTGTCTGCCAGATGGAGTTGTCGGTCATCGCCGGTCACCGCCTTTTTTGTTTTGGGAAAACGTCGGTTTTCCCGAAACTAGTGTTGCCGCTGCCGTGAAGAAAACGCGAGGGAAATCCTGACGCCGAAAAATGGAAAAAACAAAATTTGATCACCGGAGAACGGCGGGGCGTCTTGCTTTGCCGGGTGCAAAACGGTATAATAAAACGATGGAAAGAGGCCGCAGGAATACCTGTTGGCTGTCAGTAAACAACCGTGCCGGATATAAGCGGCGCGCGAAAGGATGGCAGAAAATGCCGCTTCAAAAAAATGAGATCATCCCGCTGACCATTACCGGCGTGACAGCGGAGGGCAGTGGGGTCGGCCGCGCGGCAGCGGAGGACGGCGGCCCGGGCTTTGCGGTGTTTGTGCCGTTTACAGCGGTAGGCGATGTGATCGACTGCCGGCTCGTCAAACTGCAGAAAAATTTTGCCTATGGCCGTATCGAACAGCTTGTCACACCGTCTGCCGACCGGGACGAGGCGCGTGCGTCGTCCTGCCCGGCGTTCGGCCGCTGCGGCGGCTGTGTGTGGCGGCATGTGAGCTATGCGGCGGAACTGCGGTATAAGCAGCAGAAAGTGGCGGATGCGCTCGAACGTATCGGTGGAGTGCAGATACCGGTGCGGCCGATTCTCGGCTGCGATTCGCCCGACCGGTACCGCAATAAGGCGCAGTACCCGGTCGCTCCCGGCCCGTATCGGCCGCTGGTAGGGTTTTATGCACCGCGCAGTCACCGCATCATCGCGCAGCGGGACTGCCTGCTCCAGCCGGCGGAGTTTGCGGGCGCGGTGGCGGCGGTGGAGCGCTGGATGAAGCGCGCGAAGGCCACTGCGTATGACGAAACGACACGTACCGGCCTCGTGCGGCATGTGTATTTGCGTCAGGCGCAGGCCTCCGGGGAGCTGATGGTGTGTCTTGTGTGCACGTCGGGTAAGCTGCCGCAGCCGGCGGAGCTGGTCACACTGCTGCGTGAAGCGGTGCCCGGGCTTGCCTCGGTAATGGTAAATATCAATCGCGCGGATACCAATGTGGTGCTTGGAGAGCAGACCTTCGTGCTGTATGGCAGTCCCTCGATCACCGATACCCTGTGCGGGCTGCACTTTAGCCTGTCGCCGCAGTCGTTTTACCAGGTCAACCGGACGCAGGCGGAACGCCTGTATGCGCTGGCTGCGGAGGCTGCGGGTCTGACCGGGGAAGAGACGTTGCTCGACCTGTACTGCGGCACCGGCACCATCGGCCTGTCGATGGCCGATAAGGCCGGGCAGGTGATCGGGGTGGAAACGGTTGCCGCGGCAGTGGAGGATGCCCGCCGCAACGCCGCGGATAACGGCATTGCCAATGCACAGTTTTTGTGTGCCGACGCCGGTGAGGTGAAGGCCTGGCTCGATGAGCGGGCGATCCGGCCGGATGTGGCGGTGATCGATCCGCCGCGTAAAGGATGCGCGCCCGAGGTGGTCGAGCAGATTGCGGCGCTGGAACCGGACCGCGTGGTGTATGTGTCCTGTGATCCGGCGACCCTGGCGCGGGATGTTAAGCACTTTGCGGAACATGGATATGCGCCGCAGTGGGCCGCGCCGGTGGATATGTTTCCCGGTACCGCACATGTGGAGTGCGTAGTGCTGCTGCTGAAAACATAAATACAGAATATCCGGAGATGTGTACGATGATAAAAATGGTGAAAGGCTGTCAGGTGCCATTTCCCGAAAAACTTCAGGAGCAATATGAGTTTCTCTCAGACAACTGTTTAATTGCAAATATAGGTGCGGATAAAATAGGGGAGGTAATGCGGCAATTTATACGGACTCATGAAGAACCGCTGTTTTTTATACTGGAGTTGCCAACAAACAAAGAGGACGAAGAAAAGTTGGCTTCCGACGGAATTCGTACGCTACATAAAGATGTCTATTACATGGATGGATGCAGCTGTGAAAAGGCTGAAGATATGCTGTCGGCGTATGGAGAATTGCTCATTCACGACGGCCTGTGTCAGTTTGGCTTTGGCGGTCATATTTCACATGATGAGATTATGGCAGGAAAATATAACGTGGTTACGCTCTATAGCCGGACGGCAGATACATTGACCCCCATACTGGAGTCACATGGATTGACCCGGGTTAATGGTCTGCTGACGGCATGGGATACATTTACCAGAGAGACGCCTGGCGAGTGTTTTAAATATGAAGCAGATGATGGTAGGGACGTGTATTCAATCATAGAGGAGTTAAAAAGTCAAGGACTTTTCTTTGCCGAGCGGCGAAGGGATTAGACATACATAATTAGCGGAGGACAGGTGATTTGGATGAGGGAAAAGAAAAACAAAAACATCAATCCGGAGCCGAACAGCCAGCCAGCTACGCAGCCCGTCAAGACCAAAAAGGGAAAAAAGCGGGCGGTGCTGATCCTGGTTCTTGCGGCGGTTGTGCTGCTGGCGGTGTTTGTGGCGCTGCCGCTGTTCAACTGGTTCGGACCGGGACGGGCGGAATCGTCGTCGGCTTTTTACACCCGGATTGCGGAAAATTATCCGGAGGTGACCTTCGACGAAGAAGAAGGCCTGCTGTTTGTCAATAACGAGCTGGTTGTGATGACCGCAGCCGATGCGGACCGTGCGGATGCGGAAGCGCTCGCCGCCTCGTATGACGCGCAGATCGCGGACGCGATGGAGGACATCGGCGTATACCGGCTGCGTTTCAACAAGAATATGACCCTCAGTGAGCTGGAGCGAGCGCAGACCAAGCTGAAAAAGGAAGCTCTTGTCGAGGAGGTACATATCAATACTGCGCTGGATGTGACCGGAGATGCCGAGGAAGGGGAAATCGAGAAAAAGGATCCGGTTTATCCGGAAGATCCGTGGAACGGGGCTTCATGGAATATGGATGTCCCCCGTGGCGAGAACTGGGGGATGGAAGCCATCCATGCGCCGGCAGCCTGGGGTTATCTGTCTGAGCTGAGTGAAGTCAATGTCGGGCTGATTGATACAATGGTGAATAACCAGCATGAGGATATCGAGGCAAAAACTTATGTCGCGGCGGAGAATTCCAGCGGCAAAGAGACGGTACAGGAGATCACCACCTCGAATGCCGCCCCCGGCGATCATGGTACCCACGTGGCGGGGACCATCGGTGCGTCCTGGAACAAGACGGGCGTCACTGGTGTGATGGGAGACAAAGGCAATCTGTACTACTGCCTCGGCAATACATCCGGCGGCTATTATACGCCGTATGAATACCTGCGTGCCATCAAGGCACTGGTCGACCGCAATGTGCGGGCGATCAATATCAGCCAGAATACCGGCCGTACCCTGTGCTATGCGGCCAGCCAAGGAAATGAAAAAGCGATCAAGCAACTGCAAACGAGTGCTGACACGATGGAAAGCGGCCTCAAGCGGCTTATCGAAGCCAATAACGAAAAAAAGCGCCCGGATTTTGTCCTTTGCATGGCTGCCGGGAATGTGAACAGCATCAAATATTATAAGTCGATTTTCGGCGAATACGGCTACCGTGACTATGAACTGTGGCCGTGGGAGTACGGAGGCGGCGAAAGCGGCGGCGCACTGGCCAAGTATAATAACTTCATCAATCTGATCGATGATAAAGCGGTTAAAGACCGGATCATCGTCGTGGGTTCGATCGGCATCAACGCCAAAAATTCCACGGACAGCGAAACCCGGTACAGTTATTCGACATTTTCCAATGTCGGTGACCGTGTGGATGTCGTGGCACCGGGCGAGGATATATACAGCTCGGTGGTGTCGGGGTATTCGCTCATGAGCGGCACATCAATGGCCGCACCGCACGCCACCGGTGTGGCGGGTCTGCTTTTTGCCGCAAATCCCGACCTGACTGGTCCGCAGGTCAAGCAGCTGATGATCGCCTCAACATCCGGCCGGTTTTACTACGAGGATGGCAGCAGCGGTTTGATCAATGCGGAGAAAGCGGTCGTCAGCGGGCTGCAGACCGAAAAGAAATCGGTCTCCTCGGTGATCAACAACCAGACCAATAGTGGTCTGGATCTGTGCTTTGTGGTGGATACCACCGGTTCGATGAAGGACGATATCGATAACGCCAAGGAAAATATGAGCAAAATCCTGGCCCAGCTCTCGGAAAAGAGCGCGGGCTACCGCGTGGCACTGATCGATTACCGGGATTTTCCGGATCGTTCCGGCAGCGATAAGGATTATGCGGCACGGATCCAGCTGAAATTTTCGGATAACGCGGATACCATCACCCGGGCGATCAATGGACTGACCCTCGGCGATGGCGGCGATAACGCGGAGACAGTGTATTCCGCGCTCATGAAGGCGGTGGAGCTGGATTGGAATCCGGCTTCCCAGAAGGTTATCATTGTGCTGGGTGATGCCCCGCCGCTGGATCCGGAACCGAATACCAAATATACCCTTGATGAGGTGATCGCCGCGCTGTATAACGCGGATTTGGCGATCGATATGGAAAACTCCGACCATCGGGTGCTCGGTGATGCTGAAGACAGCGCCATTACGGTGTATTCGATCGGCACCAGCGCCAGTGATTCTGCGGCGGACTATTTCACCCAGATCGCGGAGCAGACCGGCGGCGCGTATACCGGGGTGGACGACGCGTCGAAGGTTTCCGATGCCATTATGGACTCCATTGACCAAATTGAGATGAAGCCGGTCGGCAATGCCACCGTGTCTTTCGGTGAGGATTGCACCGGAGAGATGGTCGAGGTCTACCGGGATGGTGTGTATCAGTTCGAGGTTCGTGCCGATGAAAACGGCAGTGCCCGGCTGGAGGATATGGAACTCGGTGATTACGACTGGCAGATTACGCGGTTGGGCAAACGCGGCGGCTTTGAAATCGAAAGTGCCAAGCGCTGGGCCAATGCCACCCACGATGACAGCTGGTATTCCTTTGCATTGGCGATCTGGTACCGGCATCGGGTTGAGCTCATCGGCGGCGCTGTGCTGGCAGTTGTGGTGCTCATTGTACTGATTGTTGTCGTGAAAAAGATAAAGAAGTATTGTCGGAAGAGGGCTGCCGTTAAGGCGGAAGCCGTGAAAGAACGTCAGGAAGCGGCAGAGACGGCTGTTCCTTTGGATCCGCCGTCACCCGCCGCACCCGCACCGACACCTGAGTCACCCGCATCATCGCCCGCGGCACCCGTATCGTCGCTCGACGTACCCACATCGGCACCTGCGTCACCTATGCCGACATCCGCGGCGTCCGCAACTAAATCGTCCTATACCTGCCCTGCCTGCGGGGCGGTATTTGACCGGCCGCATGCGTTCTGTACCAAATGCGGAACCAAGATGCAGCCCTGAACAGAAAAGAGGAAACCAGAAGTGGTCAAAGCGGTTTTTGTCGATTACACCGGTACCGTCGTAAAGGAAGGCGGTCCGGAAATGGAAGAAGTGGTTGCGCGCATCTGCCGCGGCAGCGATCTGCATGATCCGCAGCAGGCTGTGGCTCTGTGGTGGTCGCTGGTCAAACAGTACGAAGAAAGCTGCTGCGGGGAAACGTATATGACCGAGGATGCCATTGTGGATCGTATTCTTGGCGAGCTGGAAAAGCGCATCGGCCTGCGGGAGAATGCGCAGGAGCTGCACGAACTCATCCGCGGCTTTTGGGTGAATGCGCCGTTATTTGCAGATGCAGGTGCGTTTTTTGCCCACTGTCCGCTGCCGATCTACCTGCTGAGCAATAACGGGGCGGAGTACGTCGGGCAGTCTATGCGGAATAAAGATCTGCATCCGTCGGGCATCGTGTGTGCGGACATGGTGCGCGCGTATAAGCCGCACCGGGCGATATTCGATAAAGCGCTGGAGCTCAGCGGCTGTCGGCCGGAAGAGGCTGTGCATATCGGCGATTCGTATACGTCGGATGTGCAGGGCGCGCGGACGGCCGGAATACGGCCGATCCTGGTGCAGCGAAAGACCGGCAAGACCTACGCGGATATCGCCGTTGTCAGGGACCTTACCGAAGCACTGTCGCTTTTGGCGCAGCAGCAAGAATAACAAGCTTAAAAAGAAAGCCGCCAGGTCATCGCCCGGCGGCTTTCTTTATTCTTCAAATAGTGGGGTGGATAAATAACGGTCCCCGGTGTCCGGCAGCAGCACGACAATGGTTTTGCCGCGGCTTTGCGGCCGCTTGGCGATTTCCATGGCGGCCCAAAGCGCCGCGCCGGAGGAGATGCCGACGAGTATGCCCTCGCGGCGGGCAATTTCCCTTCCGGCGGCGAAAGCATCTTCGTTGCCTACCCGGATTACTTCGTCGTAAATTCCGGTGTTGAGCACCTCCGGGACAAAGCCTGCGCCGATACCCTGTATTTTGTGCGGACCCGGGGCGCCGCCGGAGAGTACCGGCGAATCAGCCGGCTCAACCGCCGCGATGCGGACGGCAGGATTGCGCTCCTTGAGGTATTCGCCCACGCCGGTAATGGTGCCGCCGGTGCCGACGCCGGCCACGAAAATATCTACTCGCCCGTCGGTGTCTGACCAGATTTCCGGTCCGGTGGTTTTACGGTGGATCTGTGGGTTTGCGGGATTGCGGAACTGCCCGGGGATAAAGCTGTCCGGGATTTCCTGTGCCAGTTCCTCCGCCTTGGCGATGGCACCCTTCATGCCCTTGGCCCCTTCGGTCAGTACCAGCTCGGCACCATAAGCCTGCATCAGCCGGCGCCGTTCCACCGACATGGTTTCCGGCATCGTGATGATCAGGCGGTAGCCTTTTGCCGCAGCAATCGCTGCCAGCCCGATACCGGTGTTGCCGCTGGTCGGCTCAATAATGACCGCGCCGGGCCGCAGCGCGCCGCTCGCCTCGGCGTCTTCGATCATCGCCCTGGCAATGCGGTCCTTGACGCTGCCCGCCGGATTGAAATATTCCAGTTTGGCCAGCAGCGTGGCCTCCAGCCCGTGTTCTTTTTCCAGCCGTGTCAGCTCCAGCAGAGGGGTTTTGCCCACCAGCTCCGCAGCAGAAGTATAAATGTGACGCATAGTTTGTCATCCTTTCTCGTGGATTGCGGCGAATCCGTGCTCCAGGTCCGCCAAGATGTCGTCGATGTGTTCTGTGCCGATGGAAAGCCGGATGGTGTTCGGCAGGATACCTGCCGCCCGCTGGGCCGCTTCGCTGAGCTGTGCATGGGTAGTGGTGGCGGGATGGATCACCAGCGACTTGACGTCGGCCACATTGGCCAACAGGGAGAACAGCTCCAGTGAATCGATGAACTTTTGAGCCTGTGCGGCACCGCCTTTGACCGTGAAGGTGAAGATGGAGGCCCCGCCGTGCGGAAAATATTTTGTATACAGCGCATGATCGGGATGGTCGGGCAGCGCGGGATGATTGACCTGCTCCACCAGCGGATGCGCTGTCAGATAGTCCACCACCTTCCGTGCGTTTTCCACATGCCGTTCCAGGCGAAGCGACAGCGTTTCCAGCCCCTGCAGCAGCAGGAAAGCATTGAGCGGGGACAGGCAGGCACCGGTATCCCGCAGAAGAATGGCACGGATATAGGTTACGAACGCCGCCGGCCCGGCTGCCTTGGTGAACGATACGCCGTGGTAGCTGGGATTCGGCTCGGACAGGTGGGGAAATTTCCCCGAGCCCGCCCAGTCGAACCGGCCGCTGTCCACGATGATCCCGCCGAGGGAAGTGCCGTGCCCGCCGATGAATTTGGTGGCCGAATGCACCACAATGTCTGCACCGTGTTCGATCGGACGGATCAGATAGGGGGTGCCGAAGGTGTTGTCGATCACCAGCGGAATACCATGCCGATGGGCGACAGCGGCGAGCGCTTCGATGTCCGGGATATCCGCATTCGGGTTGCCCAGTGTTTCCAGATACAGCGCCTTGGTGTTTGGCCGGATGGCGGCTTCCGCCTGGGCGGGATCGTGGACGTTGACAAAGGTGGTGTCCACCCCAAAGGCGCGCAGCGTGGTATCCAACAGGTTGTAGCTGCCGCCGTAAATGGTATTCTGGGAGACGATATGATCGCCCGCGCGCGCCAGTGCCTGAATCGTGTAGGTGATCGCCGCAGCGCCCGAAGCAACCGCCAGTCCGGCGGCGCCGCCCTCCAGAGCTGCCACGCGTTCCTCCAGCACCGCCTGGGTGGGGTTGGTCAGCCGGCCATAGGTGTTGCCGCCCTCGGCAAGTCCGAACCGGGCAGCCGCCTGTGCGCAGTCCGCAAATACGTAAGAGGTCGTCTGATAAATCGGTACCGCACGGGCATCGGTGGCGCTGTCCGGCTTTTCCTGGCCGACGTGCAGCTGTAACGTCTCAAACCGGTAATTTTTGCTGTTCATGCGAATCTTTCCTTTCTATTTTTAAGAAATATACGGGGGAATATGCGGCGGATTGTGCCGGCACATTCGTCCCTGCCGGAAATTTTCGCGCACCAGCTTTTCAAAGCATCGACTCATGCGAACAACCTCCCTATAAACCTTGTTTGTTTGTAGGTTTATAGGGATTTTACCATGAAATACCTACTTTGTCAATAGGAAAATGAAAAACAACCAAAATGCAGGCAGCGGCACCCCACAGGAGGTGCCGCTGTGCAAAAGGGTTATCCGGAGTGCCAGGACGCCGTAAGAGCGGGCATCATGTCTGCAAAAAAACGCTGTGCTGCCGGAATGCCGGCGGAAAAAGGATTGCCGGTACGGTAATGCTCGAGCGCCGCGGCGATCATCGGGACGTAGACCGCGGGCAGGTTTTGCAGCGCCCAGCGGCCGCACTGCTCCTTGGAAAGCACCCGCTTTTCCTGCTGATAGGCGAGCACACGGCATAGGTTGAGCACGCCATAGGCCGGGTTTTCCGCGAGATGCGCGCCGGCATCCTGCAGGTCGGTCAGAAGACTGTCCCGATAAGCGGTTTCCGGAACCGGGCCGAATACTTCACCGATGGCCCGGCCGCACAGCGGAAAGCCTGCTGCCCACAGTACCGTGCAGTGCGCTGCCAGATCTTTGTCAGTGCCGTGCATTTGCCGGCAGAAGGCCTCTGTATCTGTGCGGCAGGCCGTCCTGTGTGCAGGCGAATAATGCAGAACGAAAGGGGTGGGGTAGACAAAGGGACGGCAGTCGCGCGTGAGCATGACGCTCATCTCGATTCCCTTCGGAGGCGCGTCGCCTTCCAGTGCCAGCAGCCCTTCGATCAGCTGTACTTTTTCGGCAAGCTCCGGCGGCTCATCGACTGCGGCCAGCAGGTCGATGTCGCCGGTATCCCAGTGAAAGCAGCCGAACGCCAGTGAACCGTGCACGTACAGACCCGCCAGATGGCTCCCAAAGACGTGCGTAAACAGCGCCGTCAGCCGCGGCAGCAGCACCTGTATCCTCTCGTCAGTCATATGCAGTAGCTGTCTCCCCCGCACGCCGCGGTTTGGCCGGCCAGCTGGTCGAGGGTGATCCCTTCAAAATAATTGTCGATCAGCCGGTAAAGCTCCTGCCACATCGGCAGGGTCACGCAGGTTTCGCTGCGTGCACAGTTTTCGGCCCCTTTTTCCAGACAGGCCACCGGGGCGAGGGAGCCTTCGGTGGCTTTCAAGATGCTGCCCACCGTGTATGCGGCGGGCTGCCTTGCCAGCCGATAGCCGCCGCCCTTGCCGCGCAGCCCGACCACCAACCCCTGCTGAACCAGATTTTTCATGATCGCCTCAAGATATTTTTCCGAAATTTCCTGCCGCTGCGCGATGGCTTTCAGCGGCACAAACTCTTCATCCGCCCGCATGGCCAGATCGATCATCACCCGCAGCGCGTAGCGCCCTTTGGTTGAAATCATCGTCACGGCTTTCCCATCCTTTCACGGCGGCACTGCCGCCTGTTAAACATAGTATACCGCAAGGTTTATGGGTTTTCAAGCTGTATTCGGTGCGCGGCAGATTTTCGGTGAAATGGGCCGCATGCCGCGGGATTGGGTATCGCCAAAAATCGTTTTTCATGGTATACTTTTTACAAAAAGTGAGTTTAGGCGGCAGCGGTGCCGCTTTATGAGGGGGCTGCTTCAAACGGCAGGGTTTCCCCGGTTTCTGTGAGAAAGGAATGGTTATCCTCTATGAAATGGATCCACTGCGCCGACCTGCATCTCGGCTCCCGCGTAGAGACGAACCTGACGGCAGAGAAAGCACGGGAGCGTAAAGCGCAGCTGCTGCAGACTTTTGGCCGGATGATCGATTTTGCCGCGGAGAACGAGGTGCGTGCGGTGCTGCTGGCCGGCGATGTGTTCGACACCTGCCGCCCGTCGGTCAGGACCTGCCGGTATGTGCTCGATCAGATACGCCGCCGTCCGGAAATCGATTTTCTCTATTTGCGCGGTAACCATGACGAAACGGTGGAACTGGAGGATGTGCCGGAGAACCTCATCCTTTTCGGTGATTCCTGGGCGTATCGTGATTACGGCGAGGTGACAGTCGCCGGCATCGAACTGTCGGCGAGAAGCCGGGGCACCCTGTACGATACGCTGAGCCTGAACCCGGACCGCTGCAATCTGGTAATGCTGCATGGACAGGAGAGTCGGCGGGATAATCCGGACGACAGCGAGAACCTCAACCTGAACCGCCTGCGCGGCAAGGGGATCGATTACCTTGCGCTCGGCCATATTCATCAGCACCGGGAGGAAAAACTCGATGACCGCGGGATTTACGTCTATTCCGGCTGCCTCGACGGCCGCGGCTTTGACGAATGCGGCGAAAAGGGCTTTGTGCTCGTGGAAACTGGCGGCGGGCGGGTACATACGCAGTTTGTGCCGTTTTCCAGCCGGGTTTTCCATGAGGTGCGGGTGGATGCCGGCGGCACCGAAAGCTTTGTGGAGCTGCTCGAGCGGGTGAAAGCGGCTGCGGCGGATATTCCGGCGCGGGATATCGTCAAGGTGGTTCTCACCGGTGCGTGTTCCGCAGATACGCCGCGGGATCTCGTCAGCCTGACGCGGGAGCTGGAAGACCGGTTTTATGCAGTCAAGTGCCGGGATGAAACAAAACTGGCTATGGATATCGACGGCTATAAGGACGATATTTCCCTCAAAGGGGAGTTTATCCGGCTTGCCTTGGCGGCTGGATTGAGTGAAGAAGACTGCGGCCAGGTGATCCGCTATGGACTGCGGGCGCTGAGCGGGGAGGAGATTGAGGAATGAAGCTGCTGGAATGCCGCATTGAAAATTTCGGCTGCCTGAGCGGGCAGACCTTTGTGTTCTCCGATGGTCTGACCGCGATTCTGGAAGAAAATGGCTTCGGCAAATCCACCCTCGCCGCGTTTATCAAGGCGATGTTCTATGGCCTTCCGCCGGCGAAAACCCGCAAGACTCTGCCGGAGCGGCGGCGCTACATGCCGTGGAACGGCGGACGCTGCGGCGGCAGCCTGTCGTTTGCCTGTCGGGAAGGCACGTTTAAAATCGAGCGTTTTTTTGGGGTGAAGGAAGCCGACGATACGCTGACGGTGTATGACCTTGCCACCAACCGGGAGACGCCGGTTTTCGGCGGGGATATCGGGCGCAGCGTGTTCGGTGTGGACAGCGAAGCCTATGAGCGCACGGCCTACCTGCCGCAGAGAGAGGTCGAGCTCACCATGTCCGACAGCATCAACGCCAAGCTGAATAATCTCATCGACAATACCGACGACATCAATAATTACGACAGTGCGTTTGCCGCTCTGGAGAACTGTCGTAAAGCGTATAAAGCCGACAGAGGCAGCGGCGGCCGGCTCAATGAATGGCAGGCCAGGCTGTCCGAAGTCGAACTGCGCATCGCTCAGTATGCAGAAAAAGCAAAGGAAGCCGCCCACTTGGAAGGGGAACTGAAGGCGGAAGAGGCGCAGCTGCGGGAACTGCGGAAGCGGGAAGCTGGCTTGCGGGAACGCAGCGGGCAGCTTTCGCTGCTCGAGCGGCTGCGGGAGTACCGGCAGGACGCGGTACAAGCGGACAGAAAAGCCGCCGGGCTGGAGTCGTTTTTCCGGGACGGCGTGCCGACCGAACAGGAGTTGGCGGATTGCCGCGAGGCGGTTGGGAAACTGGGCAGCCTGCGCGCCGAATGGCGCGGCCTGCGGCTTCCGGAGGAGACGCAGGCAGAGCTTGCACAGCTTTCGGCACGGCAGCCGTCCGAAGAAGAAGCCGACCGGCTCGCGCAGGCGCAGACCAAGCGGCAGCGTTGCCGGGAAGAAGCGGCCCGCTGTGCTGTTTTTGCGGAGGAAGCGGAGTGGCAGCGGCTGCAGGAGCAGTTTGCCCGCGGCGTGCCGGAGGAGGAGACGATCGATGGCTGTATCGCGGCACTGGAGGAGGCGGCACGCCGCGCCGCCGTGTCCCATGCCGCGCCGCCGGCTGCCGGTAAACGGCTGTGGTGGCTGGCGCCCGCGGTGTTGGTGCTGCTCGGCGGCATTGTCTGCCTGGCGCTCGGCCAGACTGTTGCCGGCGCCATGCTGGCGGCGGCCGGCGGGCTCGGGGCTGTTGCGGCAGCTGCTGCTTATCTGGTGGGGCGACAGTCGCAGACCCGGGCGCGTGCGCAACGCGATGAACAGCAGCGGCAGCGTTTTGCGCAGGCGGAAGCGGCCGCGCAGCGGCTGCTGACGGCTCACGGCATGTCCGCAGGCAGTCCGCTGACCGCGCTCGGCGAGCTTAAGAGCGCGGTGGGGACATATCGCCGCATGGCACAGCGTCGGGCGGAATTCTGTCAGCAGAAGGCGGATGCGGAAGAACGCTGCCGCCAGGCAGAAGAGGAGCTGGCGGCGCTGTTGCACCGTCATGAGCTGGATAGTATGGAACAGCTGGGCGCTGCGCGCGAGCGGTATGCTGTGCTTGCCGCACATGCCGCTCAGCTGGACGAAAGGCGGATGGTGGTCGAGCAGAAAATTGCGGCGCTGCAAGCACAGCTTGCCGCCTTTTTCGGCCGCTTCGCCTTGGAGGATGAGCCGAATGAGACTGCCCGCGAGGAACGTCTGCGGGAGAGATGCCGGCAGCTTCAGGAGGCACTCCGGCAGCGAGGACAGGCGCAGGAAAGGATTGCCCGGCTGTTGGCGGAGCATCCCGAACTCGCGGAGGCTGGAGACGAAGCGCCGGCCGATGCCGAAGCGCTGCGTGCACAGTGGGATGCGGTGCGCAAGGAGATCGAAACGCACAGCGAGCGGATCACCGCCGGCAAAAGCCGGGTGGAGCGCCTGACCGAGGAAGGCGATCAGGTGACCGAATACGAAAGCGAAAAACTCCGGCTTCAGGAAAGTCTGGCCGAGGGGCAGCATCGACATGCGCTGCTGGTGAAAACCGCCCGGCTGATGGAGCAGGCAAAGGAAAACCTGTCCACCCGGTACCTGCGGCCGGTGATGACGAGGTTTGCCGCCTGTGCCGGGGCATTTGTGCCGGAACTTGGCGAAACCGCGATTATCGATACGTCGCTCGATGTGAAGGTGGAGCGTCAGGGCGAACGGCGCCGGCGGGACTATTTCAGCGAGGGTTATCAGTGCATCATGGATATCTGTCTGCGTCTTGCCCTGGTCGACGCCATGTATCCGGGGGATGCCCCCTGCCTGATTCTCGACGATCCCTTTGTGCATCTGGACGACGATAAGCTTGCGCATGCGCTGGAAATCCTCGGACAGCTGGCGGAATCCGGCCAGGTGCTGTATCTGAGCTGCCATTCCAGCCGGATGCCGCGGTGAGCGGTGCTCAGCTGTTTTTAAGTACAGCCAGTGCAAAGCCGTCCGCGGCGCTGCGGCAGGCTTCCAGTGCATCCTCGAGCCGGTAAAATAGAGGGCATGCTTCGGAGGAAGGAAGGGCGGAGAGCAGGCGCTCGGCGTCCTCCGCCTGCCGCCGCACGGTGTGCAGCGGTTTGGCAAAGCCGTCACTGCGGCGCAGGAACGGCAGTGCTGCTGTCATCTGCCGCAGTGCCATGCAGCAGGCCGACAGATGCCCGGCCGCAGCGGATAGACAGGCACAGAGTTTTGCCGGGACTGGATGGCAAACCGGCTGCTGGAGCCGTTCCAGACAGCGCACGAGCCGCAGCATCCGCTGGGTCAGCAGCAGCAGATCCTCCCGTTCAATCGGGGTGATGAAGGCGTGCTGCAGGCGGTCCCGCCCGTGGTCGTATACTGTTTCCGCCGTCCGGCGCAGAAGGACAGCGTCCTCCCGCTGTGCGGCGGAGGGGGTGAGCCGGCTGTCCTTTCCCATTTCGGCCAGCCGGCAGGCAGTTTCGGTCAGGCGGGAGAGCGGGAGATAGGCGTCTTCAGGCATAGATATTCCCCTTTCGTAATCCATATCCGGCAGGGGCAGGGTTTCCCTCTGTCCCGGAAAGGAAGTAGCGGATGAACAATAACTTGGAAAAAAGCTGGCGGCATTTTTTGTGCGGCTGGCTGTGCCTGCTGCCGGCGGTAATCGCGGTACTGCTGCGGATCATTCTGCCGCATTTTCCGCAGCTGACCGAGACGGTGTTTTCCCGCGGGCTGTTCCGGGTACTGTCCGCGGCGGTCGGCGGCGTGACCGTGCTGCTGCCCTTCTCGCTGACCGAAGTGCTGGTGGTGCTGGCGCTGCCGGCGGTGCTGGTACTGGCGGTACTGTTTATCCGACGGCTCATCCGTTCCCGCGCTAAAGGGCAGACTGCCCTGCGCGCTGTGCGCGGAGTCGCCTGGGTGCTTTCGTGCACGCTGCTATACTATATGCTGATGCACGGCATAAATTTCTATCGTCTTCCGGTTTCGCAGCTGATGGATTTGGATGTGGGGACAAAATCCGCGCAGGAGCTGCTGACGGTGTGCATCGACCTCGCGGATAAGGCGTCGGCCGAACGGGCGACGCTGGCCGAGGATGAAAAGGGCTGTATGCAGCTTTCGGTCTCCAAAAGCGAAATTCTCGCGCAGGCCGACGGTGGTTATCGTAAACTGGAGGGGCAATACCCCTTCCTGTGGGGAGCGGTCTGGCGGGCCAAACCGGTGCAGCTGTCGCACTGGTGGTCCTATACCGGCATTACGGGCATGTATTTTCCTTTTTTTGCGGAAGCAAATGTCAACATCGACGTGCCGGACAGTGACATCCCCGCCACAGCGGCGCATGAGCTGGCACATACCCGGGGCTTCGCGCAGGAGGACGAATGCAACTTTTTCGCCTATCTGACCAGCATACACAGCGATTCCGCCGAATGCCGGTATTCCGGCTATCTGCTTGCCTATATTTACTGTGCGAACGCGCTGTACGGTTATGACCAGGAGCTGTGGCGGCAGGCGTACAGCCATTGTTCCGAAGCGGTGCGTCGGGATCTGAATGAGAGAAATGCCTACTGGGATGCCTTTAAAGGAAAAATTCAGGAAACATCAGATAAAATTAACGATGGATTTATCAAATCACAAGGAGTTCAGGACGGCGTGCTCAGCTATAACCGCGTGGTGCAGCTGATTCTTGGCTATTATGCCAGCGGCCGGCCGTAAGAACGGTGTGCAGAAACGGTGAGCATAGGCCCTTCTTTGTCTGGGTTAGTGGTGTATTATCTGGAAAGAAAAGGGAAAGGCACATTGCTGGCCGATCCGAAAATTCAGAGGCTTGTGGACGGTGGGGGCGCAAACAAAACAAAGCCGTGGGGCAGCAAAGCTGCCCCACGGCTTTTATGTGCGCTTATTCTCTGAGCATGGCCTCGATCTGCTGCTTCGGACGGACGCCCACCGCGCTTGCGGCGATTTTGCCGTTTTTCATCAGCACCAGCGTTGGGATGCTCATTACACCGAATTCGCCGGCCAGTTCCGGTTCCTCGTCGATGTTGACTTTGACCACTTTAAGATCGGCGCGGTGGTCCTTGGCTACCTCGTCGACAATCGGCGAGAGCATCCGGCACGGGCCGCACCAGGGCGCCCAGAAATCGATCAGGACCGGCAGGCTGGAGGACAAAACCTCATCGGAGAAGGAGCGTTTACTGACAGAAAGAACAGACATATATCGGTTCCCCTTTCTTGTTGGTTTCTGTTATCAGTATACGCCCGCTGCCCTGTCCTGTATGTGACAAGATCACCGATCAGCGCAGACAGCCCGCGGCAAGCGCGGCCAGCTGGTCCGGCGCGGCCAGTTCCACCGCGCCGCGGGAGAGCCTTACCAGCCCCTCGTCCTGGAAATATTTGAGCAGGCGGGTGATGACCTCCCGCGCGCTGCCCAGATGTCGGGCGATCGCGTCGTGGGTGAGCGGGAGGACAACGCTGTCGAGCAGCCGGCCCTCTTCGACCAGAAAGGCCGCCAGCCGTGCATCCATCTTTTTGTACAGCGTCTGCTCAAGCAGCCACATCACGTCCGAAAAGCGGGTAGCCATCACTTCGTTCGTATAGTTGGCGGCCGCTGGATTTTCCTGCATCAGCCGCTGATACTCATCGGAAGGGATGTGCAGTACTTCGGTGACCTCCTGTGCCTCGATGCGCAGGGAAAAGGAAACCCCGCGCAGGATGCAGGAGGCGGAAAACAGGCACATATCCCGTTCAAACAGCCGGTACAGCGTGATTTCGCGGCCCTCCTCCGACTGTGTGAAAACCCGCAGCTGGCCGCGGATGACCACCAGAAGTCCCAGGCAGTGCTCGGGACCGGTGTACAGCATCTGTCCTGGCTCATAGCGCCGCCGGCCAGATACCGTCTCCAGCCGGTGCTGCTGGGCCGGTGCGAGCTGTTTGTAGAAGGGCAGGAGTTCCGCTGCATCGCCGGGCATAGGCCAGCCTCCTTTCGACAGTGTGTCAGTGACCGCAGTGGCCGCCGCAGGCGTGATCCCCGTGGTGGTGATCCCCGCAGCCGTGATCGCCGCATTTGTGATCGGCGCCGCCGTCGTGATGATGGCAGGTGGTGGCAGGATCGAAGCGCAGAGTACCGGCCAGCAGCGCGGCTGCCTGCTCATCGGTGCTGCCTGCCGCACCGGGATACAGCGCGATTCCCGCCTCGGCCAGAGCAGTGCGTGCGCCGCCGCCGATCCCGCCGCAGATGAGCGCCGTTACGCTGTGAGCCTTCAGCCATCCGGCGAGTGCGCCATGTCCGCTGCCGTTGGTGTCCAGAACTTCAGAGGAGACGATCTTTCCATCCTGTACAGTGTACAGCTTGAACTGTGCCGTGTGGCCGAAATGCTGAAATACCAGGCCGTTTTCATAGGTTACTGCGATTTTTCCGTTTGTCATTCCAATGCATCCTTTCTGTTTTCGGGGAGATTCTGTCCGTGATGCGGGCACCGCCGCCGGCAGTCACCGGAACACTCTCTGGCTTTTGGACAAAGGGTGTAATGGCCGCCCCGAATGTCAAGCTGCCGGCCGTTGACAAGCGCATCGGCCACCTTGCGCCGCGCCGCGGTGCAGACCGCCTGTACCGTTGTGCGAGCGACCCCCATCTGGGCGGCGCATTCTTCCTGAGTGTAGCCGAGCAGATCGATCAGCCGCAGGGTTTCGTATTCGTCCAGGGTCAGCGCAATTTCCCCGCCCCCGTCGGTCCCGATCGGGCCGAATCGGAAGGCTGTGGGCATCCGGCAGATACGCCGGCGCTTGCATGGCCGCGGCATGTGCATATCCCCCTTTAATGCTTATGCCTGTCAGTATACGCTTGTTATTGACATATGTCAATAACTTAATCCTCAATTAATTGGCCGTGCTCAAATTGTGAATATCAAAAGTGAAGTTTGCTTATTCGTGCAAAATTCATGGTTTTGTAATAAAGACGACTCAAAAAAGAAAAAAAGGGAGGGTAAAATGGCCGTTATCGGAAAGGAAGAAGACTGTCAAGCGCTTTCACTGTTCCGCAGAATGAGCGGGAAGAGTCTCCAGAGAGAGCGGGGCGGAGAGAGCGGTCACTGCCTGCTTTTCCGAAAAAAGAAAGGAGACGTAAGATTATGGGAAAAGGCCTGAAAAAGTGGACGACGGTTGCCTTGTCGGTTGCTGTGTTCTGTGCAGCGGCGCTGCCGATGACCGCTTTTGCTGCGGAAGGGGATGTTGCCAAAGTGGGTGACGATACCTTCCCGACGGTGCAGGCGGCAATTGACGCGGCCAACGGAAAAACGGTCACTCTGCTTGCGGATGCGCAGGAGAATATCACGATTGCGAAGGATACGACCGTCACACTGGATCTGGGAGCTTTCAAACTGACGAATAAGGATGCAAAGCATACCATTACGAATCAGGGTACACTGACGGTTGTGGGCACCGGTACGGTGGATAATGTCACCCATGCGCGTGCGGCACTGTGGAATGAAGGCACGGCGAACCTCAACGGCGGCACGTTTGACCGCAGCAAGGATGCGGGAACTTCGGCGGATCAGTCGAACAATAACTCCTACTATACGGTTGTCAACCACGGCACCATGACCATCAACGACGGTGTGACGGTGCAGCAGCCCGGCAAGTTTTCCAGCCTGCTGGAGAACGGCTGGCAGAATGGTACCCAGAACACCAGCGGTGAACCTTCGGTGCTGACCATTAAGGGCGGTGCATTCTCCGGTGGTCTGAACACCATCAAGAACGACGACTACGGCCAGCTGACCATCGAAGGCGGCACCTTTACTAATGTGGCACAGGCGGCTCTGCTCAACTGGAACGAGGCGGAGATCTCCGGCGGTACGTTCAAGGTGGACGAAGGCGCCCCCTATGTCGTACTCAACGGCTATCTGGATGACACGATGGATCAGGGCAAGCTGACCGTCACCGACGGCACTTTTACCGGCGGCGAAGACACCGTCGCACTGGCCACAATGGGCGGCTCTGCCAACAGCGGTGCGATTGCCATTACCGGCGGCCGTTTTGACGGCGATATTATTCTGGCGGAAACGTCCGACGGCGGATCACTGAAACTCGCGGGCGACGTGGTGGTCAATGGTGATGTGATCAATAAGGCCAAGGATGATGTCGTCATTGCCGGCGGCACCGTCTCCGGCACTGTCGCCAACAATGGCGAAGGCAAGGTGGGCATCACCGGCGGTACGTTTGCGCACAAGCCGGACAGCGCACTGATTGATGAAGCCAGTGCAGTGGTCGGCTATACACCGAAACAGGGCGATAAAACATTTTATGTCGGTGCCGAAGCGATTGGCGCGCTGACCGAGAAGGTGGTATCCGGTGATACGCTGGATGTCCTGCAGGGCGATGTGGAGCTGAAAATTGACGCTTCCGGCGTCAAGGTGACCAACTCCGGTGAGGGTACGGTTAAGGTCAACGACGAAACGGTGACCGACGAAGGCTATACCACGCCGGAAAAAGAAGATGATGATATCACCAATACCGGCAACGGTCTGGAGATGGTGATTTTTGCAGCAGTTCTGCTGCTTGCAGCCGGCGGAGCGGCGCTCTTCTTCCGTAAGAGAAACGCGGCGTAATCTGATCGGATAAAAAACACCGGCTTCCGAAAGGAAGCCGGTGTTTTTGTGTTTGAAAATCACAAATCAGACTGGGAAACGAGGGCATCCCGAAAGGGCACGCGAGCTGCTTCGTTCTGCTTTTTGAGGGAGGATTACCCAGCCGCCTCGGTGAGCTGCTCGAGGTGGCGCTTGGCGGCAGCATAAAAACTGCTGCGCGGCATTTCGGTAAGCTCGAGCGCTTCGTGGATGGTGATATCCTTGCCCTTCCACATGGCGGCGACCTCCGGGAAATCGTCCGGAAGCACCCGGCGCGGCCGGCCGAAGCGAACCCCGCGGGCTTTTGCGGCACGTATGCCTTCGCGCTGCCGCAGCAGGATGGTTTCGCGTTCATTCTGTGCCACAAAGGACAGCACCTGCAGCACAACGTCGGCGATGAATACCCCGACAAGGGAGCCCTCATCCACACGGGTGTCCAGCAGAGGCATATCCAGTACCACCACGTCTGCACGGACAATTTTGGTGATGAAACGCCATTCCTCGATGATCTCGTCATAGTTGCGGCCAAGGCGGTCGATCGATTTGACCACCAGAAGATCGCCGCGTTTGAGTCGGCTGTGCACGAGTCGCTGGTAGCGCGGTCGTTCAAAATCTTTACCGGACATCTTGTCAAGAAAAATGTTCCGCGGGATAACCCCGAATCCCAGCAGTGCATCCACCTGTCGATCTTCGTGCTGTTCCCGGGTCGACACCCGCGCATAACCGTACGTTTTTGCCATACTATGCCTCACTCTCCCGAAAAACAAATATTCTCAACTGCCCTAAAAGCAGTTAATAGAGGGTATTATACGATGTTTTTCGACAAATTTCGACACATATTTTTGCAAAAATGTTCAATTTCCAAACAATAAGGCCCGATAAACCGCGACAGTTTCCCGAAACCAGTATGGCAGCAGGCGGCGTACTGGTGAATGACATAAACAGGGGCCGGTCGGTTTCAAGCCGATGCGGCGGGCAAACAGCTGTGTGCGGAACTGATGGAATTCCTGTGTGGCGATCACAGTGCGGCGGCTCCAGCCCTCCCGCTCAATAATTGCGCAGGAAAACCGGAGGTTTTCGGCGGTGTTGACCGAACGGTTTTCCTCACGGATCCGTTCGGGTGCAATGCCCTGTGCCAGCAGGAAACTCCGCATTACCGAAGCCTCGCTTTGTGTTTCGTCCGCCCCTTGTCCGCCGGAGACGACGCAGTTGGAGGCGGGATTTGCCTCAAGATAGTCTGCCGCCGCCAGCAAACGGTCCCGGAGCATCCGGCTGGGCTGGCTGCCGCACACTTTGGCGCCGGGAACGATTACGGTAGCGTCCGCCGGCGGACGGCGCCGTGCGGCGGCTGCCATCAGCCCCGATGCGGCGGAGAAAGCCGCCACCGGTACGCCGATCAGACAAAGCAGTAAAGTCCGCAAGGGTATTCCTCCTTTTCCGGATGTATAGTGTGCATCGGCCGCGGCGCTTTATCCGCCGGCACTGCGGGCGGAATTGCGCCATTCGGAATAAAAAGTGCCGGCCGGAGCAGCCTCCGGCCGGTACTTTTTTGTATTGTGGACAAATGGTTATGCAACAAAAACCGATTAACAGGCGGAAAACGGGATGAGATCCCTTTCCCGCTCTGTCTCAATACCGGCGCGCGCCGACAAAGCGGTCGGTGAAGTATTTCCAGGACATGGTCTGCAGGGAGGAGGGAGAATCCGGATTGTTCGCCGCGACGAACTGGCCGTCGCCGACATAAATGCCCGCATATTCCGCATTGCCTTCAGTCTCCATGGAATAGAATACCACATCGCCCGGCTGCAGATCTTTCATCTCCACGGCGGTGCCGGCCTTGAACATATCGCCGGTACGGCGGGGGATGTCGATCCCCTTCTGCTTGAAGCAGTAGTACACCAGGCCGGAGTTGTCAAATTTGTCCGGCCCGGCCGCGCCGAGTTCAAACGGCTTGTCAACGAGGGTTTTGGCCAGTGCCGCAACCTCTGCTCCCTTACCGCTCGGCGTTGTCGGCTCGCTTGGCGTTTCCGGCTCGTTAGGCGTCTCCGGCTCATCCGGGTTTTCGGGCTCACTCGGCGTCTCCGGTTCGCTGGGATCGGGCTTTTCCGGCTCGCTGGATTCCGGTTTGGTCTGCTCGGGTTTGGTGGTCGTCGGCGTGGAAGCTGTAGTGCTGGGAGCCTTGGAGCCCGCATCCGACGAGTTGCCCTGCTGGGTGCAGCCGGCGAAGGCGGCTAAACACAGAACCAGAGCGGCAAAACAGGCGATAATCGCTGTCTTTTTCATGACATGACCCTCCTCATAAATTGACATGGTTTTCCTGATTACAGTATAATCCGGCGTGCTTTAACAAGCAATTACAAAAGGATGACAATTTGATGACGAATTTTTAACTTGCCCGCTGCGGGAGCTGGAGACTGTTCGGTGAGGATTTTTGCGAAAAAAGGAAATTTTTCTTGCTTTTCTCTTGGTAATCGGCTAATATAAAAACATATTTGCTTTAAACCGTAACGGTTTAAATGGATAAAGCGAAGCTGGACAGGGGATTTTCACTGTATCGGCGGCAGAGGAAGGAACGGTAGGCGATGACAAGGGAGCATATCATTTGGATTACCATTGCGGCTTATGTGGTGTTTATGCTGGTGATCGGTCTGATCAGCAGCCGAAGCAGCAAAGGGATGACTGCATTCACCGTGGGCGGGCGCAACGCAGGGGCGTGGATGTCGGCGCTGTCGTACGGCACGGCGTATTTTTCGGCGGTGATGTTCATCGGTTATGCGGGCGGCACGGGTTGGAAATACGGTCTTTGGGGCGTTCTGCCGGGCATCGGCAACGCGGTGTTCGGATCGCTGCTGGCGTGGCTGGTGCTGGCCAGACGCACGCGGGAGACTACCCGGCGGCTGAAGATCAAATCGATGCCGCAGCTGTTTGAAAAGCGTTTCGGTTCGCAGCCGATGAAGCTGTTCTGCGTGGCGGTGATTTTTGTCTTCCTGCTGCCGTATTCGGCTTCGGTGTATAAGGGCCTGACCAGCGTGTGCGCGGTGCTGCTGAAGGTGGATGAGCGGGTGTGCATGGTGGTCATTGCGCTTGCGGCGGCGCTGCTGGTGATCCTCGGCGGCTATATGGCCACGCTGAAGGCGGACTTTGTGCAGGGCCTGATCATGCTTTTCGGCGTAGGGGCGCTGATTGTGGCGGTGGTACGGTGCCGGCAGGTCGGCGGTTTCACCGCTGGTATCGAAGCAATCGCCGCGAAAACTGGTGAACTGAACCTCGGGGTGCGGGATCATATCGGCCTGTGGGCGACAGTGCTGATGACCTCGTTCGGCACCTGGGGACTGCCGCAGATGATCCATAAATACTACGGCATCCGAGACGATAAAGAGGTGAAACGCGGTACGGTGATATCTACCCTGTTTGCGCTGGTGGTTGCGGGCGGCGGTTATTTCATCGGCTCGCTGTCCCACCTGTTTTTCAGCGAACTGCCCTCGCCGCCGGCGGGCGGAGCCGGCAATCCGGACTATCTGGTCCCGAATATACTCGCACAGGCAGGACTGCCGGATGTGCTGGTGGGGCTGGTGCTGGTGCTGCTGATTGCAGCGTCTGTGTCCACCTTGTCGTCGATTACCATCACCGCATCGTCGACGCTGACGATGGATCTGGTCTGCCCGAAGCTGCTGCCGAAAATGGGCACCCTCGGCGCAGCGCGGCTGACCAAGGGGCTATGCCTGGTATTTGTGGTGCTGTCCTATTTGATTGCCAATTCGCGCACGCCGATCCTCGACATGATGTCGTATTCCTGGGGAATCATTTCCGGCAGCTTTCTTGCTCCGTACCTGATTGCGCTGTACTGGAAGGGAATCAACCGTGCCGGCGCGTGGGCGGGTATGCTCAGCGGCTTTGCGGTGGCCTGCCCGCCGGTGGTATGCAAGCTGCTGTTCCCGGCGGCGCAGCTGCCGTTTTTCGGGAAGATCGTCGACCTCGGCCCGCATTTCGCTTGCGCAGCGATGGCCGTGTCGCTGCTTGCATGCGTTGTGGTCAGTCGGATTGCCCGGGCGGCAGGCTGGAAATCAGCGGAGGAGAACCCCGGTTTTTACGCGTCGGCCCCCGAAGCTGCGGCGCAGACATAATGACCTTTCCGGGCGGCCGTTGCGGCCGCCCGGAAATTGTTGCTGGTAAAAACGCCCGAAGCCTTTACATTTTGGCCCGGGCAAGGTAAAATAGAAAGTTGTATGGGTTCCCGCCGGAGCATACGGACGGGAGCAAACAGGAGGTAAGCATGGCCAGTCAGATATGGAATCCGAAAATGGAGTGCATGGACCGCCGACAAATGGAGGCGCTGCAGCTGGAACGCCTGCGGGAGCTTGTGGACTACTGCGACCGGAATGTCGAATTTTATCATAAACGGCTGTCGGAAGCCGGTGTAACCGCAGATAAGATCAAGACGCTGTCGGATATCCAGTACATACCTTATACCACCAAGACCGACCTGCGGGATAACTACCCGTTCGGCCTGTTCAGTGTGCCGACAAAGGAGCTGGTGCGCCTGCATGCGTCGTCGGGTACCACCGGGAACCCGACGGTGGTGGGCTATACGCGGGAAGATCTCGATAACTGGGCGGAGCAGGTGGCGCGGCTGGTGGTGGCCGCGGGGGCGAGCGAGGAATCGATTGTGCAGATCTGCTTTGGCTACGGCATGTTTACCGGCGCGCTCGGCTTGCATTACGGGCTGGAGCGCATCGGTGCCACCGTGGTGCCGACCTCAGCCGGCAATACCGAAAAGCAGCTGAAATTCATGCGGGACTTCGGCACCGATACCATCGTCGCGACCCCGTCGTATGCGTTGTTCCTTGCGGAAAGCGCACACGAATCGGGCTTCCCGATGGAGGACTATAAGCTGACCCTCGGCCTGCTGGGCAGCGAGGGCTGTACGCCGGAGATGCGCACCCAGATCGAACAGCGGTGGGGGGATGGCTTTTTCGCCACCGATAACTACGGGATGTCGGAGCTCAACGGCCCCGGCATGTCGGGCGAATGCCGGGAGCGCTGCGGCTTACATATCAACGAGGACCACTTCCTGTGTGAGGTCATCGATGCGAAAACGCTCGAGGTGCTCGAGCCGGGCGCGACCGGGGAGCTGGTGGTGACCAACCTCACCAAGCGCGGCATTCCGATGCTGCGGTATCGCACCAAGGATATCACCTGCATCGACTATGCCCCATGTGCATGCGGGCGGACCACCGCACGCATGCATAAGATCATCGGGCGCACCGACGATATGCTGAAAATCCGCGGGGTCAATGTGTTCCCGACCCAGGTGGAAAGCGCGCTCATCGGGGTGACCGAGATCGGCCCGCATTACCAGCTGGTGGTACGGCGGGAGGGGTTTGCCGATACGCTTGAGGTACGGGTGGAGCTTGTGGACGGCGGCCTGCTCGAACATTATGCCGAGCTGGAGACGCTTCGGCGGCATATCCATGACCGCATTCGCGCAATTCTCGGCATCGAGATCAAGGTCAGCCTTGTGGAGCCGAAATCGCTTGAGCGTTTTACCGGCAAGGCCAAGCGCGTGCTGGATCTGCGCGACCAGAAAGCCTGAAGCGGCCCGAGCGGCCGAAAGACCTGTGGCAGAAAGGACAGATGGATTTGAAAGCATTGTTGTTGGGAAATGAAGCGGTGGCCCGCGGGCTGTATGAAGCGGGCGTGCGGGTGGTGTCCTCTTATCCGGGTACGCCGAGCACCGAGATCACCGAAAGTGTGGTGCAGTATAAGGAAGATATCTATGCCGAATGGGCACCGAACGAGAAGGTGGCGCTCGAAGTGGCGCACGGCGCCTGTACCGGCGGTGCGCGCAGCTTCTGCGCGATGAAGCACGTCGGGCTGAACGTGGCGGCCGATCCGCTGTATACCGCGTCGTATATCGGCGTCAACGGCGGACTGGTGATCGCGGTGGCCGATGACCCCGGCATGCATTCCTCGCAGAATGAGCAGGATTCCCGCCATCATGCGGTCGCGGCGAAGGTGCCGATGCTTGAGCCGTGCGACTCCGCCGAATGCCGGGATTATACCAAGCTGGCCTATACGCTGTCCGAGCAGTTCGATACGCCGGTGCTGCTGCGGCTGTCCACCCGGATCGCGCATTCGCGTTCGCTGGTCGAACTTGGCGAGCGGGAGGATCATCCGCTAAAGGCGTATAAAAAGGATGTTGTCAAGAACGTGATGATGCCGGCGATGGCAAAGGTGCGCCACCCGTTCGTGGAGCAGCGCACCGAAGCGCTGCGCGAGTGGGCGGAAACCTCCGGCATCAATACGGTGGAGTATAACGACAAAAAGATCGGCGTCATCTGTGCCGGTACGACCTATACCTATGCGAAGGAAGCGCTTGGCGATAAAGCCAGCTACCTGAAGCTGGGTATGGTCAACCCGCTGCCCATCCGCATGATTGTGGACTTTGCCCGTCAGGTGGATCAGGTGTATGTCATCGAGGAACTCGATGACATCATCGAGACCCATTGCCGCAAGCACGGCGTGCCGGTGATCGGCAAAAAGGTGTTTTCGCTGTGCGGGGAATTTTCGCAGGCGACCGTGCGGGAGGCACTGCTCGGCGAGACGCTGCCGTATGCCTCTTTTGACCGCACCGTTCCGGCACGTCCTCCGGTGCTGTGTGCGGGCTGCCCGCACCGCGGCCTGTTCTATGCGCTGAAAAAGTTCAAGCTGTATGTCAGCGGCGATATCGGTTGTTATACCCTCGGTGCGCAGGCGCCGCTGTCGAGCATCGACACCTGCGTGTGCATGGGCGCCTCGATCAGCGGTCTGCACGGCTTCAATATTGCGCGCGGTCCCGAACAGGCGAAAAAGGCGGTGGCGGTTATCGGTGACTCCACCTTCTGCCATTCCGGCGTGACCGGCCTGATGGATATTGCGTATAATAAGGGCATTTCCACCGTGATCGTGCTGGATAACTCGATCACTGGTATGACCGGCCACCAGAATAACCCGGCAAACGGCCTGACCATTGCCGGCGATCCGACGGTGGCGGTGGATCTGGAGGCGCTTGCTCACGCGCTCGGCATCCGCCGGGTTTCGGTGGTGGATCCGTTTGATCTCGACGCGGTGCGCAAAACGGTGGAGGAGGAACTCGCGGCCGAGGAGCCGTCACTGATCATCTCCCGCCGCCCGTGCGCGCTGCTGAAAAACGTCAAGCATAAACCGGCGCTGAAGGTCGATCCGGATAAATGCACCGGCTGTAAATCCTGCCTGCAGGCGGGCTGCCCGGCGCTGAGCGTGCACGGGGACGCGAATAACGGCCGCGGCACGGCGGTGATTGATCCGAACCAGTGCCTGGGTTGCGACGTGTGCGCGAAGATCTGCCGTTTCGGCGCCATTGGCTGATGCCGGCAAGAAAGGAATGACGACAGTGGAAAATACGGTAAAGAATATCCTGATTGTGGGCGTCGGCGGCCAAGGCACGCTGCTGGCCTCCAAGCTGATGGGCAAGGCGTTCATGGAACGCGGCTATGATGTGAAGGTCAGCGAGGTGCACGGTATGTCGCAGCGGGGCGGCTCGGTGGTTACCTATGTTCGCTATGGGGATAAGGTGTACTCCTCCCTGATCGAAAAGGGGGAGGCGGATATCCTCATCTCGTTTGAGCAGCTGGAAGCGGCACGCTGGCTGTCCTGGCTGAAGCCGGGCGGCATCCTTATCACCAGCACCCAGCAGATCGACCCGATGCCGGTGATCATGGGCAGTGCGGAATACCCCGACGGGATTCTGGAGGAAATCCGGAGCAAGGTCGAGCGGGTGATCGCGGTGGATGCAATGCAGCTGGCGATGGAGGCCGGCTCGGCGAAGGCGACTAACGTCGTGCTGCTTGGTGTGGCCGCGCGGTATCTCGGGTTTGAAGAAGAACAGTGGCTGGATGTCATCCGCAGCACAGTGCCGCCTAAAACCGTGGCGGTCAACGAAAAAGCGTTTGCACTCGGTTTTGAGGCTGGGAACTAAGCCGGCAGGGAAAGGGGATGTGCGCGTATGTTTATCAAGCAGCTTTCGGTCTTTGTGGAGAATAAATCCGGCCGCCTGGCGGAGATCACCGCGCTGATCGCGGCGGCGGGTGTGGATCTGCGCGCGGTGTCCATTGCGGATACGGTGGATTTCGGCATCCTCCGGCTGATCGTCGATCAGCCGGACCGGGCGGCGGCGGCGCTGCGGGATGCCGGTTTCACGGTTTCGCTCACCCGGGTAATTGCGGCGAATGTCGAGGATAAGCCCGGTGGCTTTGCGGTGGCGATGAAGGCCATCGCAGATGAGGGCCTGGATATCGAGTATATGTATGCGTTCAACTCCCGCGTCAACGGCCGCGCGAGCGTGATCCTGCGGGTCAAGAACGATGAAGCCGCCCTGCACGCGCTCGAGCGCGCAGGGGTGCAGGTGCTCTCCGCGGAAGAATTGCTGTAATGAGCATAAAACTCCCCCAGATATACATTCTCCGGGGGAGTTTCGTCTTAGTATGCGGAGGATAATTAAGATGGATGCTGAATTGGAAAAGTTAAAAACGCACTATGCACCATTTGTTTATAATATTATAGAAGGTAATCGTAAGTTTTTTAATTCAAATCTTTTTGATTTTATGGTTAGGTTCGAATTTTTTTGTGACGAAAGAATAGCGAACTTTGCAAAGTATGATAGCAAAAAAGATGTTGTAGGGGTAAATCTATTTTCAGCAGATTATGCTTATTCAATAAACAAGCCGTTATATATTGAATTCTATTTGCTTCACGAGCTTCGTCATCGTTTTCAATGGTTTATAGTTTGTGCTGGCGATATGGGCGGAGATGTGGGAGTCTATGCTGAGGAGGCTAAAGTCTGGAAAAAAGAGTGGACGGGCTATAAGAAGCCCGTAAGTCATAATGAAAGCCTTGAGGCCTATTCCAAACAAAGTATGGAATTTGACGCAAATGTTTATGCGTATGCCGTCATGCAGTACAAATACGGGGATATTCCTTACCTGAAGGACTGTATCCCCAAGTGTTATGGAAAGAATTTTTACGAAAAAGCGGACGAATGGTGCCAGCGGTTTCGCGAGATGGGGATATAAACACTTCTATTGTGTGCCAATCGCTCTGCGTATAATTTCAGTGCAGACGTTTTTTGTTAATGAGCTCCTCTGTGCGCATGGATTTATTCGTTGTCGGAGCAAAAAAATGATGATAAAAAGCAAAGGCCGCGGGATACAATCCCGCGGCTGTTTATGTTTTGTGGGACCAAAATCCGCTTTCCGGAAAGAGCATCCCATTTTTCAGCGGTAATTCCGGCTGACAAACGGCACCTCGTCCACCCCGTCAAGCATGTTCAGCCGGAGCGACAGCGCGAAGAAATAGCCCGAAAGCAGATTCGCGAAATCGAGCAGCAGCGGCGGCACCTCCTGATTCACCGTATAACCGTAGCGGTATAAAAGCCGCACCAGCGCCTTGCCGTCGGTACGCAGCAGATGCGCCATGCAGCCGGCCTGTGAACCCTGCGGCAGCACGAATTTTTCGCACCGCCCGGCCGCCTCCCGCTTGAGTCTTTCGACACAGCCCTTCAGCCATTCGACCTCTTCCGCGGTCACCGTCATGCGGGTGCGCAGCGTGGGATTGGCGTGGTAGATCAGCTCGTCGATTTTCAGCAGCTCCGCCCGCAGTTTTTCGTCGGAGATCATCGCCCGCAGCAGCCCGGTTTCACTGGACATCCGGTCGGTCATGATTTCAAAATCGCAGCGCAGATCCTCCGGCGCGTCGGCCAGAAACGGGTAAGCCTCATAAAGGCTGCGGTATACCGGTTGATTCATGATGGTATCTCCTCCCATTGTTGCAGTGAAGTCTTCATATAGCCGGCGACATCCATGTCGTAAACGTCCTTCAAAAAGCCGGCGGACAACAGTTCCCCGGCACTGCCCATGCCGGCGGTTCGGCCGTCGCGAAGGAACAGCAGATGCTCCGACAGCCGCAGTGCCAAGTTGACGTCATGCAGCACACCGACCACCGCGTGACCAGCGGTTTGGGACCACTTTTTCAGGTAGTCAATCAGCTCCACCTGATGCTTGAGATCGAGATGATTGGTGGGTTCATCGAGCAGGATGATCTGCGGCTGCTGAGCGAGTGTACGTGCGAGAAAGACCCGCTGCAGCTGCCCGCCGGAAAGCGTATCGATCTGCCTTTCCTGCAGATCGGCAAGCCCGGTAGCGGCAAGGCACTGATCAACCACCTCACGGTCTGCGGCGGTGGCGGCGGTGAACAGCCCGCGTTTCATATGCTGATAACGGCCGAGCATGACCGTTTCCCGGACGGTATAGGAAAAATAGATGCCGGAGGTCTGGCTCATCACCGCAATTTTAGCGGCGATGTCCCGCCTTTTCATCCGGCGCAGATCCTGCCCGTCCAGCCGGATTTCGCCCCGGGAGGGAATCAGGCCGGCCACCGCCTTGAGCAGGGTGGTTTTGCCGCAGCCGTTCGGCCCGAGAATGCAGAGATTCTGTCCGGGCGGCACCGAAAAGGAAACGTCGTGCAGTACGTCGGTGCCGTCATAGCCGGCGCACAGACCGGTTACTTCCAGCATACTCACACCCGCTTTCTTTTCTTAAAGTAGACATAGGCGAAAAACGGCGCGCCGACCAGTGCAGTGACAGCGCCCACCGGCAGCTCCGACGGGGCGGTCAAGGTGCGGGCGAGCAGGTCGGCCAGTGCCATGAAAGCGCCGCCGAATAAAGCGGACATCGGCACCACCAGCTTGTGGGAGGAGCCGAAAATCCGTCGGACAACATGCGGAGCGATCAGGTCGATAAAGCCGATTACGCCGGCAAAGGCCACTGATGCACCGGTCAGCAGCGCGGACAGGCCGATGAGAATCAGCTTGGTACGCTTGAGCTCGACGCCGATGGTCATCGCCTGTTCTTCCCCAAAGGTCATGATATCCATTTCCTTTGCGAAGCCGGCCAGCAGGAGAATACCGATAACCGCAATCGGAAAAACCACGCCGAGATGCGACCAGTCACGGCCGGAAAAACTGCCCATCTGCCAGGTGATCAGCCGCTGCATATGTTCCCGGAACCGGTAGGTGAGCAGGGTCAGAACGGCGTTGACAAACAGCGACAGCACCATGCCCACGAGGATGATGGTCTGATTTTCCACGTGGCGGTCGAGCCGTGCGGCAAAAGCCATCACAAGAAATACCGTCAGAAGGCCGCAGAGCGTGCCGGCCAGCGGCAGAGTGAACATGCCGGCGACCGGCAGGGTCAGCCCAAAAATGATCACCAGGGCCGCACCGAGAGACGCACCGGAAGAAACCCCCAGCGTATAGGAGGAGGCCAGCGGGTTTTTGAGCACCGACTGCATCACCGTGCCGCTGACCGCCAGCGCCGCGCCCACCACAAAGGCAAGCAGGGCGCGCGGCAGGCGAACGTTCCACAAAATCGACACTGTAATGCCGTCGATCGTTTCGGGGAGTGCCAGGCCGAACAGCTTGTACCCCAATATTTGCAGGATTGCGGCCGGAGAAATGCCGACGCTGCCGACGCCGACCGCCGCGACAAGCGCGGCGATACAGGCAGCGACAGCGATCAGCACCTTATACCGGTTTTTCATTCCGCGAATTCCGCATACTGGTCCGGATAAACCGCAAGAGCCATCTGGATCAGTGCGTCCACCACATGGTGATTGGGCAGCGAACTCGCCGCATTGTCGATCAGATATACACGGTTGTTTTTCACTGCGTTCACTTCGGCAAAGGCGGCGTTGTCCGTGAAGTCGGCAATCGGATCCGGAAGATAATTCACGTTGGTCAGGATGACATCCGGATTCGCCGCCACGGCGGATTCGGTAGTGACCGAAATCCAGCTCTGCTGGTCAGCAAATACGTTGACAGCACCGATCAGCTCGATCATCTCGTTGAGGAAGGTGCCCGAACCGAAGCTGTACAGCGCCGAGGAGTCCGCGATGGAAAACAGGACGCTCCGCTTATCGGTGATGGTCTTGCCGATGGCAGCAACCTTATCGATGGTGGCCTGCATGTCGTTGTTGAGTTTTTCACCCTCGGCGCTTTTGCCGACGCAGTCCGCGATGAACTGATTGTCCAGCTTTACGTCGTTGAGGCTGCTGCTCGAGGGAATGTCCGCCACGCAGATGCCCACATCCCGCACGCTCTTGAAGGGGTCTTCCGCACCGACATAGCTGATGCCGGAGGCAAACACCATGTCCGGCTTGAGGGCAATGAGCGTTTCCGTGTCCACGCTCATCATGTCGAACTGCGGCAGATCGGCCTTGAGCTGATCGGTATAATTCGGCGACTGATTGTCGACGCCGACGATTTTGTCCGCCAGCCCCAGCTCACAAAGCACCTGGGTGACCGACGGCGCCAGCGAGACAATGGTGTTCACCGTCTCCGGGACAGTGATGGTATTGCCGGCACGATCCTTGGTCGGCTGTTGGGAAATGGCGGACGCATTGGAACTGCCTTTCGAGACATCGGAGCTGCTGCCTTCTTGCTGCGAGCAGGCGGCGAGCGACAGGGCCAGAACGGCGGCCGTCAGGGCGGCGAGAATGCGTTTGTACATGTTGGACATACACTCCTTTTTCTTTGTCTTCTGCTGCCGAAAACAACAGCAAAAAAACCGCATTATGCTTTTTGGCATAATACGGCACGATAAGCCTTTGCCGTGACGGCAAAAGCTGGTCGCACCTTCTTAGATCCCGAAGAAGTATCTGTGCGCGGCAATCCGGGCCGGTCTTCTGACTTGAAACGTTAAGCGGTTTTCTGCCTTCCCAGGAAATTTCCCAGTGGCCGGCGTACCATGCGGATACACCGACGAAAACAACCGTTTCTCACAGCAGCGGCTCTGTTGAGGATTTGCACCTCATTCCCATGCGACCGAAGCCGCACACCCGGATGCCCGATAGTCAAGTTGTGTTCTGACGGTACCATAAAATCAAAAAGTTGTCAAGAAAAGGGAGAGGGCTGCGGCGGATAGTACAAAAAATCGAAAGATTTTCCGGGCGCTTGACAGCAGACGGAATGTCTGGATACGGGATTACATCGTTGTCCGTTTGGGCGTTTATATCCGACGGCTAAACGGTATGCTTGACAAATCCGTAAATGTGTGCTTTAATGGCATCGAAACAGGCATTGAACGGAAGAAGTACCCCCGATCTGACAGCGCAGAGAGCCGCTGGCTGGTGTAAAGCGGCGTGTGGGCGGGGCGAAATACCTCCGGGAGCTGCGGACTGAACCCGCCGGACGGCGGCAGTAGGAAAGCCGTGTGCGCACGTTATCGCGCGATGGCGTTGATGGACGCCGGACTTCGGACGACCGAAGCCGCTGAGGCCGCTCCCGTGAGGGCGCGGACAACAGAGGTGGTACCGCGAAAGATTTTTTCGCCCTCTGCACGGATAAACCCGTGCGGAGGGCGTTTTGCTTTCTGCACGGCAAATCGGCATGTGAAAGGAAGTTGGAGAAATGGCAAACGTATTTGACGAACTGCAGGCGCGCGGGATGATTGCGCAGATGACCAACGAGGAAAAAATCCGGGAGCTGCTCGGCGGCAGTGACCCGGTAACCTTCTACATCGGGTTCGATCCGACAGCGGACAGCCTGCATGTGGGCCACTTTGTGCAGCTGATGGTGATGGCGCATCTGCAGCGGGCCGGACACCGGCCGATCGCGCTGCTCGGCGGCGGCACCGGCATGATCGGTGACCCTTCCGGCAAAAGCGATATGCGTAAAATGATGACGCCGGAGACCATTCAATACCACGTTGACTGCTTCAAAAAGCAGATGGAACGGTTTGTGGACTTCACAGACGGCAAAGCGCTGATGGTCAACAACGCCGACTGGCTGATGAACCTGAACTATATCGATTTCCTGCGTGAGGTCGGCGTGCATTTCTCGGTCAACCGGATGCTGGCGGCCGAATGCTTCAAGACCCGGCTGGAGCGCGGCCTGTCCTTTATGGAATTCAACTACATGCTCATGCAGAGCTATGATTTCTACTGCCTCAATCAGCGCTACAACTGCCAGATCGAAACCGGCGGCGACGACCAGTGGTCGAACATCATCGGCGGCGTGGAACTTTGCCGCCGCAAAGCCGGCAAGGAGGTTTACGGCATGACCTTCGCGCTGCTGACCACCTCCGAGGGCAAGAAGATGGGCAAGACCGAAAAGGGCGCGGTGTGGCTGGATCCGGAGAAGACCCCGCCGTACGAATTTTTCCAGTACTGGCGCAACATCAACGATGCCGACGTGGAAAAATGCCTGAAAATGCTCACCTTCCTTCCGGTGCCGGAAATTGAGGCGATGATGGCGGCCGGAGATATCAATGCCTGCAAAGAGCGCCTCGCGCACGAACTGACCGCTCTTGTACACGGCAGGGCGGAGGCTGACAAAGCGCTGGAAGCGGCGCGCGCTCTCTTTGGTGGCGGTGCGGTGAGCGAAAACATGCCCTCCACCGTCATCGGTGCGGAGCTGTTCACAGACGGTGCGGCGGGCATCATCGATCTGCTGATGGCGACGAAGCTGGCGCCGTCCCGCGGGGAGGCTCGCCGGCTCATTGAGCAGGGCGGTATTTCGGTCGATGACGAAAAGGTTACGGCGCTGGATGCGGCTGTGCCGCAGACGGCATTTGAAAAGGGATATGTGGTGATCCGCAAGGGCAAAAAAACCTACCACAAGGCAGTCCTCGGCTGATAGGGAAATAAAAGGCGGTGCGATCCTGCGGGACGCACCGTCTTTTTTGTTTCCCCTCTTTACTTTCATGCTGTAGTTTGCTAAAATATAATGCAAAGCCATGGAATCCAGTGTACGAAAGGACGGAGGATACTCCTATGAACTCAAAAATCAAGGACGATAACACGGATTTCCTGTTTCAGGCGATTCTGAAGCTGGAAACGATGGAGGAGTGCTATCGCTTTTTTGAGGATCTGTGTACGGTTGCGGAAATCAAGGCGCTTTCCCAGCGGATCGTTGTGGCAAAAATGCTCAGTGACAAGCGGGTTTACAGCGATATTGTGGCCGCGACCGGTGCTTCCACGGCAACCATCAGCCGGGTCAACCGTTCGCTGATTTATGGTTGCGATGCCTATGACATGGTCTTTTCCCGTATGGAAAAGGATAAGGCGGACTGACCGCCGGGAGGGATACGGTGAACGGTTACCGGGAGTTTGCCGCTTTTTATGACCGGCTGACGGGGGACATCGATTATGCGCAGGAGGCGGAACAGGTGCTGCGGCTGCTGGCCGATTACGGCTGTGCAGAACCGGAAACGGTGCTCGATCTCGCCTGCGGATCCGGCAGCCTGAGTGTGGAGCTGGCGCAGCGCGGTGTGGATGTGATCGGCGTGGACGGATCGGCGGACATGCTGGCAAAGGCAAACGAAAAGGCCGCGGCGGCGGGAAAGCCGCTGCTGTTTTTGCAGCAGGACATGCGTGAACTCGACCTGTACGGCACGGTGGATGCCGCGGTCTGCATGCTCGACAGCCTGAGCCACCTGTGCCGCACCGCCGATCTGCGGGAGGTGTTCCGGCGGCTGCATCTGTTTGTGGCGCCGGGAGGACTGCTGATTTTTGACGTCAACACGCCGTACAAGCACCGCGAGGTGCTCGGCGACAACGCCTTTGTGTTTGAAGAGGATGATTTTGTGTGCGTCTGGCGCAATCGTCTGGAGGAACGCAGCGGCATTGTGGATATGCAGCTGGATTTCTTTGTGGACAGCGGCGGTAGCTACCGGCGGCTGACTGACACGGTGCGGGAGCGGGCTTATTCCCGCCGTACGTGGGAGAAGCTGCTGGCCGATGCGGGTTTCGGCATTGAAGCGGTATACGGCGCGGATATGCTGTCGCCGCCCGGACCGCAGGAGGAACGCTGGGTTTTTGTGACGCGGCGGCTATAAATCGGACGCGCCGTAGGAAAGGAAGACAATAGGAATATGGGAAAAGCAATTCGCTGCCTGACACAGGACGGCGCCGCGCTGGTTATGGTGGCGGACACGACCGATATCTGCGCCAGAGCGGAACAGATTCATAAAACCTCTGCTGTGGTGACGGCGGCGCTCGGACGCACGCTGACGGCCGCTTCGCTGATGGGCATGATGCTTAAAGGTGAGAAGGATTCGGTCACGGTGCGGTTCGCCGGCAACGGACCGGCGGGAAAAATCATGGCGGTATCCGATTATCACGGCAATGTGCGCGGCTATGCAGAAAATCCGGTGGTGGAACTGCCGCTGCGTCCGGACGGCAAGCTGGATGTCGGCGGTGCGATCGGCCATGAGGGAATGCTGTATGTCCTGCGGGACACCGGGGGTAAAGAGCCGTATTCCGGCTGTACGCCGCTTGTCTCCGGTGAAGTTGCCGAGGACATCACGAGCTACTATGCGTACAGCGAGCAGATTCCGACTGTCTGTGCGCTCGGCGTGCTGGTCAACCCGGATCTGACGGTGCGCGCGGCCGGCGGTCTGCTGGTGCAGCTGCTGCCGTTTTGCCCGGAAAGCGTGATCGCGCATCTGGAACGGTCCACCGCCGCACTGCCTCCAATGACTGTGCTGCTTGACGCGGGAAAGACGCCGGAAGAGATCGTTGCCATGGTGATGGATGGCATGCCGTATGACCGGCTGGATACCGCCGAACCGGCGTATCGCTGCAGCTGCTCGCGGGAGCGGGTGGAGCGCGCGCTCGCGTCGCTGCCGGAAAAGGATCGGCGGGAGCTGCCGAACGAAAATGGCGAGGCGGAGGTAACCTGCCGTTTCTGCGACGCGGTGTACCGCTTTAGCCGTCAAGAACTGGAAAGCCTTGGGAAATAAGACTAAACATAAACCGAATATAGGAAAAAGGCCGCATGGAGATTTTCCATGCGGCCTTTTGTCAGTTAGCTCTTCTGGACTCGAACGATTTGGCCAGAGCGGTGAGATCCTGCCCTTTGAGTGCACGCTCGAGCAGCTGCGGCAGCTTTTCGGGGGTGCACGCAAAGCAGGGAATACCCATTGCGGCAATACGTTGGGCGGTTTGCGCGTCATAGTAGGGGCGCCCGCCATCGGCGATGGCCAGCAGGGTGATCACTGTCACGCCCGATGTTTTCATTTCTTCAAGCCGCCGTAACAGGCCGGCGCGGTTGCCGCCCTCCTCCAGGTCGGAAATGAGGAAAAACAGCGTTTTTTTCGGTTCTTCCACAAACTGCTGGCAGTAGGCGATGGATTTGGCAATATCGGTGCCGCCGCCCATCTGGAAGCCGAAAAGCAGGTCTACCGGGTCCTGACACAGATCGGTCAGATCCATGACTGCCGTGTCAAAAGCGACCACCCGCGTTTTTACGGCCGACATCGAAGCGAGGATACAGGCCATGATGGAAGAGTAAAAAATGGATTCGCCCATCGAGCCGCTCTGGTCGATGTCCAGGATGACGTTCCAGCGGTTTGTACGGCTGGAACGGTCAAAGAAGTAGACGCGTTCGGGAACGATGGTTTTCAGCTGAGGATGATAGTGCCGCAGATTGCGGCGGATGGTGTACGGAAAATCAATCGCCGAAGCGGAAGGCAGCGGAGAATGCGCACGCCGGTTGAGTGCGGCAGTTACCGCCCGGCGCATGTCGCTTTCCAGCATCCGGTTGATGTCCTCCACAATTTTCGCGATAAACCGACGGGCGGATTCTTTGGATTTTTTCGGGATATGATCCTTGAGCATCAGCAGCGTGGAGGCGAGATTCAGGTCAGGCTCGAGATTGTCGAGCAGCTCCGGCTCGAGCAGGAGCTGTTTTAATCCCTTGCGTTCGATAGCGTCATTCTGCACTACCGCTACAATATCCTGAGGAAACAGCGAGCGCAGGTCGCCAAGCCATTTGGCAATATGCGGGGAAGAAGGACCGTTTCCGGCACCGCGTCCGCCGGCGGAGAAGCTTTCACCCGGTCCGCCGTAGATAGCGGCGAGTGCTTGATCCATCAGCAGTTCTTCCGCGGAAAGTGGGGCGGCGCCCATTGGAGCGAACCGCTCGTCGCTTTCGCGGCCCAGAATGAGCCGCCAGCGGTTCAGACGTTCTTCGGTGGTCATGGAATGCCTCCTTTCTCAGATATCGCCGAAGTCGAATTCGTCAAGGCTGTCGAGCACGGCCTGTTCGTCGGCTGTGGCTTCCCGCATCAGCAGATCGGCCGCCTGCTGCGCGTCGACGCCCCAGATCTCTCCCAGGTTTTCGGCAATATCGCTTTTCTCCGCCGGTGTGAAATCGGCAAAGGCCCGGCGCAGGAAAACAAGTGCCCGTTTGAATTCGTCCGGGGAAAGGGTTTGCAGATAGTCGTCGAGCTGCTTCCATAGCGAAAGCCGCGCGATCAGGGCATACCGGTTCTTGCGGGCAAGCCCTTCAAACCAGCCGGCGCTCAGATCTGCGGGCACGCCGTAGGACAGCCGCCGTGCCATTTCCCGCGCGAGCAGGTCTTCGTCCGCTTTGCCGCGTTCGAGCAGGATTGCCATCGCAAAGCCGGAGCAGCGGGTGTTCAGGTCGTCCCGGTCGGAGAGGCGCGACATTAGGGTTAGAAAGCGGTCTTCCGCCAGAAAATCATGGCTGAGCTGTATTGTATTGATGAGATCCATCGCCTGCATTACCCCTGCCGCAGCCTGGTCGTCACAGACGCAGGCACCCTCCAGCGTCAGGCAGAAGCGCAGATAAAGCTGCGTCAGCAGCGGAATCAGCGGCGCGGCGTCGAACTGCCGCAGGTCGCCGTAGCGGATGATCAGCGACAGCCGCTGCGCGGCATGCGCAAGTTCGCCGGGCGCGGCGTCGTCCACCGACAGCCGCTGCAGCACCGAGAGGATATATGACGCCGCTTCCGGAATCCCGCATAGGAAAGCATCCTCAAAAAGGGCGGCGGTTTCAGCCAGCGAAGCGGCGGCTTCGGCTTTTTCTTTCAGGGAGAAGGAGGCAGCGCCTGCTACGGTATCGCCGAGCAGAGCGGATTCCACGATGACGATTTCCGCCTCCGGCGTCCAGTGAAGATCCCAGTATTCGCCCCAGTTGGCTTTATCCTGCCGGCTGGCGGCCGGTTCAGCAAACGGAATGCTGAGCACCCGCAGCCGGTGCAGGAAACGGGAGCGGTTCAGATCCAGCCGGGCGGCCGCTTCGGATTTAACGTTCAGCTTTTCCCGCAGGTCCAGCTCCAGCCGCTGCACCTGTACGGTGCGGTAGCTTTCCAGCCGGAGAGCCTTAAGCTGACGGTAAAAGTCATCCTGAATTGAGGTGCGGCTCACCCCTTCCGGCAGCGAACCGATTTTTGCACCGATTTCGGTTTCGGCGGCGGCAAGGGAGATTTCGGAGAACTGCCCGTGACCCATGCAGGTCACGGCGGCGTCGCGCAGGTCGGCAAGGCAGGGATACCGGCTGCCGCGCATGGCGGCCAGCTGTTCCGCCAGCCGCACCGCCTCAATGACCTCCGCGGAGGAGGTGAGGTTGCCCATTTTCCGGTGAGCAGCCGCGAGGTGGGTCAGATACAGATAAGCCGTCTGCTGAGGGCCCTCTCCGCTGAGTGCATCCCACAAAAGTTCAAAATAGGCCGGCGCCTTGTTGCCGGCGCCGTAGCCTGAGCGGGTGGACAGCCGATAGTAGGAATATGGCATCAGCGTGGAGCAGCACTCCACCCGTGGCAGCGTCTTTTCTTCGGCGTCGGTCATCACCGCGCCGTTTTCCAGTCCCGCCACATGGTATGCGCCGCATACACAGAAGACCGCTTCAGCTGGAATACCAGAATTCATCGCCGCCTGTATCGTGCGCTTCATGTAGGCTTCCCGTACCAGATTCTCGGCCGTTCGGCGGGGCGCATCCGCGTACGCTGCTTCCCGAAGCTGCCGGCCAAAGGCATCCGCCGCCGCCCGGTAAGCATCGGGGAAAGTGAGCTGCTCAAAATGCCGCTCCCAGAAGGTGTCGTGCTCCTCGCCGCTCAGGGTCTCCAGCCGATGATATACCCATTCGGTTGTCGGGGTATCCACGGCAGGCGTCTCGTCGCTGTCCTCCGGTTCGTCCGTGTCAAAGGCCAGAAATACCGATGACGGCAGATCCATGAAGCGGCATTCCACGCCGTTCTGGTGCGCCCACAGGATCGCCTGGTATTCCGGGGAATACACCGCGAATGGATAGAGGATGGTACGCACAGGGCTTTCCCGGGTGTAGGCCAGCATGGCGGCGGGCAGAACGGTATCCGGGTGGCACATCCAGTCCATCTGATCGGAAAAATCGCTCGGTCCCTCTACCAGAATCAGCCGCGGACGCACCTCGTCGAGCGTGCGGCGCAGATGCCAGGCCGCCGCCGGAGAGAGGTGGCGCACCCCGAATATATATGGCCCGGCCATCAGTTTTCCAGCTCCCGGCAGGCGTGATACAGCGGCAGCCAGGCGCTGCCGCGTTTCTTCATCACGTTTTCCAGATATTCGTTCCAGGACAGCTTATCCTTTTCCTCATCCTTGACCACCGCGCCCTGCAGGGCGGCGGCCAGGTCCTCTGCGGTGATGGTGCCGCTGCCGAAGCTGCCGGCGAGCGCCATCGAGTTGGCCAGCAGGGAAATGGCCTCCGCTGTGGAGAGTACCCCGCTGGTGGCCTTGAGTTTCTGTTTTCCGTCCAGGGTGACGCCGGAACGCAGCTCCCGGAAAATGGTGACCACCTTTTCCACCGTATCCCCGTCCGGCTGGGCGGCGTTCAGATCCAGCCCGGCAGACAGCTGGGCAACCCGGGTTTTCACAATATCCATTTCGGTGGCGATGTCCGCGGGAGCGGGCAGCACCACAATGTTAAACCGGCGCTTGAGTGCGGCGGACATGTCGTTGACGCCCTTGTCCCGTGTGTTGGCGGTGGCGATAAGCGAAAAGCCCTTTTGCGCCGGCACTTCCAGACCAAGCTCCGGTACCGACAGGCGCTTTTCCGACAACAGCGAAATCAGTGCGTCCTGCACCTCGCTGGCACAGCGGGAGATTTCCTCCACGCGTACGATCGAACCGCTTTCCATCGCGCGGTAAACCGGACTTTTCACCAGCGCCTCCGGGCTGGGACCGTTCGCAATGAGCATCGCGTAATTCCAGGAATAGCGGATGTGCTCCTCGGTGGTGCCGGCAGTGCCCTGCACCACCTTGGTGGAATCGCCGTTGACGGCTGCAGCCAGATGCTCGCTCAGCCAGGATTTGGCAGTGCCGGGTTCGCCGATGAGCAGCAGCGCCCGGTCGGTGACCAGGGTTGCAATGGCGATCTCCACCAACCGGCGGTTTCCCATATATTTGGGGGTAATCGGTACTCCCTTAATGCTGGTACCGCCGGTGATATAGGTGAGCACCGAGCGCGGCGACATCCGCCAGCCGGTGGGAACCGGATCGGTTTCGGCCGCAATCAGGGCATCGAGTTCAGTTTGAAACAGCGCTTCTGCAGGCAGGCGCTGTGCGTTGGTTTGGGACATGGGGCAGGCTCCTTTCTGTCTTAATCAAAATGCCAGCCGTTTCCGGCACGGAGGTTGCGGATCAGCACTTCAAAATCGCCGGAAGGTTTGCCGTACAGCGCAAATTTGAGCTTGCCGCTGCAGGACAGCTTCCACACTGCCTCCACTTCGTCGGCGAGCTGCTCAGGGGTCAAATCCAGATCCTGAAGGAAATCGCGCATGGTACTGTAAACAATTTCGCCCTTTTTCTTCGCGCATTCCGGTACAAACCCCGTCCAGTCGGTCCAGTCGAGCAGACGCATCCGCCGGCCATAGCCGACGTAATCCCCCGTCTGCAGGCCGCGCTGGCGGAAATAAGCGCCGAGCGTCTCACAGCAGGCGTGCGTCTGCGGTGCGGCCCACTGCGTCAGAAAATCGTCATAGGCGGATTCTCCGCGGCGATGCGGGGCGGACACCTTCACCCGTTTGGGCTTCTGCACCCGCGGATCGGTCAGCAGCGCGTACCAGCGCGGGTCAGGCGGCGCGATGTCAAAGGACAGGCAGCGCATGGTCTCACTGCGGGGATCATACTGCCAGATGTGGAAGGCCCAGCGGCCGTCGGTGCAGGCTATGTGGCCGAGCGCGGACAGCACCTGTTCGCGCAATTGCGCCTCCTGCTCGGTTTCCCGCCGCAGCAGGCCACTGCGCACAAAGCAGGGGGAATAGGCGGCAAATACCCTATCGGCCGGTTTCGCCAGAATATCGGCCGTCACCGCCGGAGTCAGCCACGGGGCGCCATGAGCGGCGTACAGTTCCCCGGCGAGCGCCCGCAGACGGGCGTCGGCCGTCACCGCCAGACTGATCAGCAGAATATCCGCCGCTCGTTCATCCAGCGGTATGGTTCCATATGTACCTGCGGATACGGTCAGTGCCTTGCCGTCTGCCGTACGCAGACGGGTGAGCCGGGACAGCCGATCGGCCAGGGTGCGCCAGGCGTCGAGCAGACGGGCGGAGCATTTGCCCGCCATTGCGGAGAGCACGGCTTCCAGCTGCTCCTGCTCTTTTGGCGTGACGCCGTCCCGGCCGTCGAACGTATGCAGGAGCGCTTCCAGCTGCGCCGCTGTCAGATCCGCGGCCCATTCGCTGCCGGCAGAGGTGAGATACAGGATCGACTGCGGATTTTTGGCGATCTCCTTTGTCCAGAAAGCGACGGTTTCGGCATCCTCCATCTGCGCGAGCGACCAGAGGGCGGCTTTCCGTGCCCTGCCCTTCTCGGCTTTGACCAGATCCCGCAGCAAAGGAGCGTTTTCGCTGTGTCTGCCGAGGGCATGGATCAGAGCTTCGCGCACCTCCTTCTGGGCAGTGTCCAGCTGGGTGACGAACCAGGTGTTATCGGTATCCAGCCCGGTGAGTATTTCTACCCGGCGCACCATCTCTCTGCCGCCGGCCGGATCAAAGCCAGCCTTGAGCAACGGGACAACGGCGGGACCGCCCTGCATCAGGCAATGTGCGATCAGTTCGGCCATCTCACCGTAGGGATCGCCCAGACCGTGCACCATCGCGGAAAGCACCCGGTAGTCCCCGAGCGCGGGAGAATGGCTGTCCACGGCGCTGCGCAGCACCTCAAACCGGCCGGAGCCGGTGGTGCTCAGCGCGGTCAGCAGCGGCTGCAGCTGGCTGTGCCGCAGCGGAACGTACTGCCCGCCGCCCACCGGCAGCGGGGAGGCTTCCCCATCCAGACCGGTAACGGCCTGGGTGTAGAGCACCGCGTCGACGAGGGCCAGGGTATCCAGCAGCAGCGAGGCGCGCGCTTCGGCAGGCGCTTGCAGCAGCTGTTTCACCCCGGCGTCTATTCTGGCAAAAACCGGGCTGGCCGCCGCGAGCGGTGCCAGCTCCTCCGCCGCGCGGCGGAGCCGGAAGTCCTCCGGGAGCAGGTTGGTTCCCGCGAGAATGGTATGTTCGAGCCGTTCCTTCACGGCATAAACAGGCTGAAGATTCATAGTTTCCCTCCTTTCAGTCAGTACTGCAGGCGGACGATCTGATTTTCCGTGAGCAGGCTGTATGGATGCACGCAGATGCGCCGGTCGGTCTCATCGTAAAAAAGCAGGCCGAACATCAGCTGGTTCTCCAGCATGGCGGCATCCGGCAGCATGGCCAGCCGCGCGGTGGTGCGGTGGTCGTCGCCGTCCTCTTCACGGTCACGCAGCACAATGCGGGCGCCGGCGGGGTCCTCAAGCACCGTTTCCCCGCCTGCACGGCAGAGCCGGGCATAGGGCAGCAGCACGCCGGCGTATTTCGGGGAGAGGGTGTTTTTGATCTGGTTTTTCACCAGCTTGACCGCCGTCGCCAGATCCGGCTGTGCCCGATCTCGGAGCCGGAGCAGGATATCCGGAGTCAACGGCTGCATGGTGCAGCCCTCCCAACGGATGCGGCGGTTGAGTTCGCCGGGATACTGGAACAGCTCCGGCACGCAGACAAGATCAAAACAGGAATCATCGGCCTTGACGTATTTCAGCGCTTTGACTGGCCGGTAATTGAGCGTCTGGCCGATTTCACCGGTGTCGGCGTCGACCCAGTAACCACGGTCGATAAACTCCCGTCGGGCTTCGTCGTAACGGACGTCAAAGGACAGTTGTACAAGCTGTGCGTTTTCCGTGTATGAGCCGATCGCCCGCAGATCCTCCAAGCGCCAGATGCCGCCGAGCGCCTCAAACAGAATGGTATCCTCGGCGGTGAACCGGTCCTGTTCCAGCCGGGCTTCCAGAAAAGCCCGCGCCTTTTTGATGGTGGAAGACAGCGCCACCAGGATGCGGGAGGCCTGTGCATATCCGCGTGCGGCGTTTGCGGGATCCTGCTGGATGGTTCGTACGGTCAGGGCGAGGCGGGAAAAAGCCAGCTGCGGACCGGTCAGGTAGTAGCTGCCGAGATCCTTTGCCAGCTTTTCATACGACTGAATCGAAGTGCCCGCCAGAGTCGACAGTCCGGCGGCCAGAAGGTCGTCAATCATGCGCTGCGCCATGTCCAGCCCTTCAAGCTGTTTTTTCATTTTTTTCGACTGTGCCGCGGCATTCGGCTTTTTCGGCTGTACGGAGGTGCCGGCATCGCTGCCTTCTTCCTTTTTGGCAGCACGGGCGGCCTGCTTGGCACGCTTATCCGCGATATCCTGCGGCAGCTCCGCCACGGCAAACGGTTTATCCGCCAGGATTTCAAACAGCAGGCCGAGCGCGTGCTTGCAGGGAAACTGCCGGCTCGGGCAGGAGCAGCGGCAGATGGGGGCATCGGGATTCACAAAATCGATGGAAGTATGGTAGGGTGTTTTTCCGCTGCCCGTACAGTCCGCCCAGTACAGCGTGCCGTCTTCCGTCTTGTGCCAGGCGGAAAAGCTGCCCTTTTTCGACAGCTTACGGCCGTTTTCCGCTGCCGTGGGGTTGGGAGCCTGCGACAGGATGAAGGATTCAGTAATAGCCATGAACAGGAAACCTCCCTTATGATTGCTATTGTCAAACAGTATACCATAGCCAGGAAAAAAGAAAATGTATTTTTATGAAAAGAATGACATAGCCGCCAGGAATTTGGTGTTGAAATTTCAGGGTGTTGCGGCCGGGACTTCGGCGGCGCTGTGGAAGTTGTCTTACTTGAATTTCACAAGATAACGGCGGCAGAGAGATGCAAAAACTCTTTGCCGCCGTTATCTTAATTATCATCTTCATCGTTTGACCAACCGGATTTAATATGTAATCCCCCCGAATTCATATCCATTGTCATATTATCTCCCGCCCGCATCTACTGTTTCGATAATACCCGTTTTGCTGACACACTTGATGAATTGTTTCAGCAAAAATAGATCTGGATTTTTTATTATCATCAATGTTTATATTCTTTTTGTATATGTAATTATCTCTGACCTGTTGCCACA
>CAJKBW010000009.1 GCA_905198295.1 uncultured Oscillospiraceae bacterium
TTGTCATTCTTCCCTTGATTGTTTTATATATTTTCGCCCAGCGATACTTTACCGAGAGCATGGAACGCACCGGGTTGGTCGGATAAAGGTTCTGTTATGAAAAAATGCCGCTTGGCAAATAAAATACATTACGGTATAATAAAGTCATTTGTTTGGCACCAAAACGTTCCGAATGCTGATTTGCTCCGCCTGAAACGGAGCGGTTCCTCCTCCGTTTCACCTGCATATTATTCTACAGATGATGGCAAAACCGCTCAGGATACTTCCTAATCGGTTTTGCCAAACATCTTATTCACAACAGGCTTTACCGATAGAACCTCCGGTATACTTCGCAGGTCTGTTCGGCCAGCTCGCTGATTTTGATCGGGTGAGTTCCTGCCAGTCCGGAATACAGCGTGTCCCCCAATGGGGTTTTCCATTTTTCAGGAATACCGGAAGCACCGCAGAATGCCCCCATCACCGACCCAACAGTTGCTCCGTTGCAGTCGGTATCCATGCCACCGATAACCGAAAGCGTCAGTGCTTTTTCAAAATTCTCCTTGGAGAAGCGGATGGCTGCAAGACAAAGCGCTGCGTTGTTGATGGTATGCACAACGTTATATTGCTTATATTCCTCCAGCACTCGAGTCAACAGTTCGTCCTCATCTGCTGCCGAATCGGCAATCTCGATGGCTCGGATCATAGCTTCGTAAAACCGGGAGGTGTGCGGGATTTCCCGCAGAGCACATTCGATCGCCTGATCCATACTGGTTTCTGTTACAGCGGCTGCAATTAAGGCGGCAAAAAACATGGCGCCGTACACACCGTTTTTAATATGGGAAAAAAAGGCGTCGGTATGAGCCAGCCGCGCGGCCTTGTGGGGATCTCCGGCGCAGGCGTATCCATACGCGTCAATTCGGATTTGCGCACCGATCCATTCACGGTAAGGGTTTAGGTAAGTGTTGACTTTGTCCCGTCGAAGAAGTTCAACGGCATGCTCGGGCTTACCCCACGGGCCATTCTCATCCACGTTGATAAAATTCAGATACGCCTGATTTTCTGCTGTGCAAAGCTGCCGGAATGGCAGGGAATAGAGCCATGCGGCACCCACGTCCCAAGAATCCCAGGAATCGCCCTGACCGCGCATAAGGTTCAGTCCAATAATGGTATAGCGGATATCGTCGTCTGTCGGCATATGCTGAAGATTATCCCGGGTACTGTATGTGTTATTCAGTTTGGCGCCTTCCTCCTCAGCGCGGGAGTGGGCGGGGAGGTAATGATCAAGCGGCCAGGCATCAGCCTTTTCGCACCAGTTGCGGATCGCCTCTCGAGACCAGAGCTCAACCGGCTGTCCCAGTGCGCACCCGGCACAACGACCGAGCCAGGCACCGTACAGCTTATCATACAGCTTATCCTCCTCCACAGGATGAACGGTATTTCCAAGCTGGCATAGTGGCAGGATTTCTTCATATTCACTCGGTTCGGTATATACATAATCCTCCCGTACCGGCAGACCGCACATCTCCGTGTACAAACGCATAAGCTTATCGCGATCGTTTTCCGCCTCCCTGATTCTGGACGCCATCTCTTCGCGGTCAAACAGGCGTCCTTCTTCAGTCAGCTGGTCAAGATCCTCCTTTAAAAGAGTACTCAGTATCTGATACCCGGCCATTTCTATCAATCTCCTTATATTTGATGTTTTCGCTTTGTATATGATTATTGTACAGGATTATCTTCTTGGTTTATATACAGAAGCGGCATTTTTCAGAAGGAATTAGGAGATTGTTTGCTCTTTCTAAGTTTAGTTCCCTGCGTCAACATGGAAACGGCAGATTTTGAAAGGTGGTCATACTTTATGTCATTTAAATTTGAACTTTATTACACTTTGTTTCGGGAAGAAAGCACCAGAGGCAATCTGCACTATCACAATTTCTATGAAATCGTATATTATGAATCCGGCGCCGGTTATACGACGATTGAAGGGAAGAAATCCCACTATACTCCCGGTACCTATGCCTTTCTGCCCCCCAATACTGCGCATGACGAATTCTGCGAAACTGACAGCAATATTCACATTCTTACCTTTTCCGGCTGCGGCCCTGGCGAACAGCAGCTTCCCGCTGGACTGTATGCCGATCAGGACAGCACTGTTTTTCGCTGCATCAGCAAAATTCGGGATGAGTATACCTTTGCCATGCCCTATATGTCCCAGTTCAGCAACATTTATTGCGAGGAACTATATTATACCGCTTTGCGGAATACCGACAGCAGCAATGTCTCCGGCTCCATCAATTATGTTATTACCTATATCAGGCGTTTTTTCAATGAAGATCTGAGTGTGACAAAGCTGGCGGATATGTGCGGATACTCTGTACGGCATTTCAGACAAATTTTCAAAAGAAAAACAGGCTGCTCCCCCTCGGAATATATTCTTAAAAGGCGCTTGGACAACGCAAAGGGCATGCTGGCTCTTACCAGCGAGAACATTGTAAATGTTGCGAGCCAATGTGGATTCTGTTCATCTTCCCAATTTGCTCATCTGTTCAAAATGGAAATGGGCGTATCCCCCACGGAATACCGAAAGCAAAATAATAACATTATGAACAGCACCAGCGACAAATAGTCCACCTTCAACCTGGACTTCCCCCATGTGCGTTCGCGGCACAAACAGGTTACCGATGCTGCCGTTTCTATCGTATATCCATTTGATAAAAAGCTGCAGATGGTGGTCGAAAAACAATTTTTTCGCTTCAAACCAAAAGTGGCCGGCTGGTTTCAGCCGCAATGCCGATACCCGCTTTTACAGAAAAGCAGTAGAAGAGTCATACGGCAGCCGTGCACCGTTCGGCTGCCGTATGACTCTTCTTACATTTTGACTTTTTTATAAAGTGGCTCGATCTATAGCTGATGGAGAGATTTTTCACCTATTCAATATACAAAACGTCCGAATTCGGCTATAAAAAGTGTAAATTAATTGGTATTTTACTATTGTAAGATTCAAAAGATTGTGCGCAAAACAGAAATGGATACGGAGGTGAGAATACATATAAAGATAACCGGTTCCTGAAGGCGAAAAAATCGACAGCAAGAAAGGATGGTTCTTTCTATGAAAAAAACGGATTATTCCGGGCGGCGAGCCTGTCACTGGCTGTCATTATGGGACTTGTTTTTTTTACATCTTGTAAAAGCGAAGCTGACGCCCCGCCGAACAGCTCCGAAATCAGCGTACCGAATGCAGAAATGCCAAACGATTCCGCTTTGGACAGCGACACGGAGCTGCGCTTTCCAGCCGATACCATAAACCCTGAAAACAGTGAACAAAAGGAAATCGGCTCAATCGACAAGGAAAGACAACTCAAGCTGTTCAATGAAACCATGAACGCAGAATTGGAGTGGCTGGCCAGCCTGCAGGCACCTAATGGTGCGATTCCCCAAACCCTGCCGGATGCAAACCGGCAGGCGCGTGTCATTACCTGTTTTTCGGCGCAGACATGTATGGCGTTGCTGCTTAAACCCGAGAAATACGGGGAGAATGTCAAAAAATATCTGGACTGGTATCTCTCTCATCTCAACACGGCTGAAACAGATGTATCGGGCGTGGATGGCACAATGTATGACTACGACTTAACCTTTAGTGCCGATGGCAAAGAGGTAACGGAAAAGGTGGTAGTTAATGACACCACTAAAGAGAATCACTATGATTCTACCGATGCGTATGCAGCCATAACACTGAAAATACTTTGGGATTATGCTCAGGCGTGCAACGACGAGCAGTATCTGCTCGATCACAAGACAGAGATAGACCGCCTTGCCAATGCCGTTTACGCGACAATGGATGATGGCCTGACTTGGGCTACGCCAAAGTATTTCATTAAATATGTCATGGATAATTTTGAGGTCTGGCGCGGATTATCTTCGCTTTCGAACATGTATAAAGAAGTCTTTATTCCCGCAGCCGGTGAAAATAAAGATGCTTATGAAAACGACTTCAAGAAGCACACAAAAGCCGCCAATACCGTGCTGAAAAAGATTGAAGAATGCCTTTGGGATGAAGAAAATGGTTATTATAATGTTGGTCTGGACAGCAACGGAAATGTGTATATGGACTTCGACTGGAACAATAATTATCCCTGTGCAATGGCACAGGTGGAGTCGATTGCCATGGGCATTGTTCATCCCGAATCGCCACGCGCCAAGAGAATTTACGCCGGCATTAACCAGCACTGGTCTACCGGCGACGCGAAAAGAACATGGGAGAAGCTTGACATAGGCAGCACGTTCGTTTCGGCTAATAATGCTTTGTGTGGTGCCTCCATGGGCGATATGAACCGCACGGAAACGTTTATGATTTTTTACAATTACCGTATTCAGAACGGACGTCTCTGGCCGGTATACAACGCGGATGTGGCTATGGTGGCTCTGGCATGTTCCAAAGGCATCGCGTATATTGAGTCGTGTAAGGTAGTGGAGCAGACCGAGGAAGAGGCATGTGTGGCACCGGATCCTTCAGAGGGCTCCGGTGCGCCGAAACTTGGCGGCAAAGACGATATCACCGCAAAAGGTTCCATCATCTGTTCCGTAATGCCGGAAAACATCACCGGAACCGGCAACAAGGATATCGAAATTATCCGGTCGGGTTCCTGGGTCAACGCCCTTGCCGCCACAAATACGTCGCAATATGATACCTTTACCGGCAAAAAGCAGAAGGAAGGTTATGTGGGTATCGACTATGGAAGCGAAACGTACAGGTTTACTTCTTTTGCTTTTCAGGAGGGTATGCATTTTGGGAATGGCGGTTGGTTCTCTGAACAGCCTAAAATTCAGGTCAAAGTCAACGGCGAATGGGTGGATGTGAAGAATCAGAAATGCGAAAAAGCCTATCCGCAGGGTGAGGGTATGGGGGATTTCGGAGATTATTTTGAAATCTATCCTTTTACATTCGATGAAATAGAAGGGACTGCCATCCGCCTGTACGCTACCCCTGGTGGATTCCCCTCTTTTTTCAGTATCGGTCAAATACAGGTTTGCGGCAAAAGCTGATCGTTCAGCCGGTTTCGATCGTATTAACCGTGGACGGGACTGGCAGCTATCCCATAAATAAGGTCTATGAAATAAAGCTGTTTACGCCCCCTTAAGTTGCCGGGAACATTTTTCCATGAATCCGCAGAATTCAAAATCTCCACAGGCAGCAAGCATGAGCTGCTGTTTGTTTCCGCCTTTGGACGAGAGCTGACCAAAGATGCCGGTCAAGGGAGTGTAAATATGTCAAAAACCCGGTACATAAAATAAACATATTCGAGGAGGGAAGACATGCTGTTGACGTTCAAACGCCTGACGGCACTATGCATCTGCTGCTGTCTGCTGCTGGCTTTCGCTGCTTGTGATGCCACCCGCCCCTCTGACAGCGGAGGAGAGGCTCTTGATCCATCCAGCTCGGCAATCGAATCTCCCGTAGAGCCGGTGGATATTCCGCGAGATCCAGACATCTCCCGGAATGCTTGGTTGGAAGCGGAAATCGACCAGCTGTGGGAAGAGGGGGTCGCCATAGACAGAGAAGCCTTCAAGGCGAAGGCTTCTCTGTGTGCAGGAGATAAAACGGAGGAAGAAAAACTGTACTATGCCATGCATGCATTACCCATGCGGGCTGACTATCCCTATCAGGAACCTTCCGATTACGAAAGTATCATGCAGCAGGTTCCCGAAAGTATGGGGCTTGTCGAAAATCCGCCCAACAGCGAAATGGATGATCGATTTTACGGCGCCTGGCTGGGACGTTTCATCGGTTCTTCTTTGGGTATGCCCATTGAGATGTGGACTCCGCAATCCATCCGCACTTGGTATGAGAAAGCCGATGCCTGGCCACTGAATAATTACGTGCCCGCAGTTTCACGAGCTGCGCAGGAGGACGGCCTAAAGCTCAACAGTCTGACAACCACGCTGGAGCATATAGGTCAGGTCCCCAGTGACGACGATACACGCTACACGGTGCTGAATCTTCAGGTTTTACGCTTATATAACATAACTTGGGACACCTGGGATCTGGGCTCAATCTGGCTGTGGTCGCTGCCATTCCGTTTACTCTGTACGGCGGAACGAACAGCCTATCTGAACTTTGCCTGCCTTGATGACAATTACATGGGCGGGAAACCTGCAAATCACAAGGAAATTGTTCGGAAATCCGCCACATATATGAACCCTTACCGGGAATGGATCGGCGCGCAGATACGGGCGGATATGTGGGGTTATGCTTTTGCGGGCAATCCTCGTGAAGCCGCTAAAATCGCTTTCAAGGACGCGGCGCTCACCCATGTGAAAAACGGCATCTACGGCGAAATGTACATCGCTGCCCTGATCGCTGCCTCTTTTGGTGAAAAAGAGGTAAGTACAATGGTAAACCGGGCGCTTGCTGAAATTCCGCAGCAGACCAGACTGTATGAAGCGGTTGTCACAACCAGAGATTTCGTGAATCAAAATAAAGATCCGGAGAAAATCATCGCTTTTATTCAGGAAAATTTCGGTGGATACAACGTAATTCACACCATTCCCAATGCGGCGATTTGTACTGCCGCAGTACTATACAGCGGCGGTGATTTTGAAAAGGCGATAACTTTTGCGGCGATGAGCGGGCATGATACAGACTGCAATTGTGCCACCGTAGGATCAATTATGGGAGCATACAACGGTGCGAAAAAAATTCCTGAAAAATGGAAAAACGTAATTAATGACCAGTTTGATGCACAGATTCTGGGCTTTGAGAATACTTCAATTACCGCTCTGGCGCAGGAAACCAAACGGCTGTGGGAAATTTATGGCGAATAAAATCACCGCCCACGCCAGTCCAGACATCGGTCGGAAGGGGAATGCCCTATCGGTTAAGGGAATCCCCATACACCAAAAATATTATTAAAAAGGAGAGGTAAAACATGTTCAAACGTATCCCCAAAAAGATCGCTACAGTTCTGCTGGGAGGGATCATGCTCTGTTCCGGTATCGGCATGCTGTCTGTTTCCGCTGCGGAAGAAACCTTTGTAGATGATTGCAATGACTTGAATAAAATTTTTGATTCGATGAAGGTGGAAGCAACCGGAGAATCGGTATGGGAAGTAATTGAGTGCCCATATGTACAGGGGGAAAAATTCATCCAAAGAAAGGAACTGCAGCCCGACCCGTTCGGCGGATGGCTGGTTTATGGTCAGGAAGGCAGTACAATCAAAGATTTCAAATTTACTATGAACAACTTCAAATTCGATTATTCGATGCAGATTAACGTTTATGCCTCTGCCGATAACGTGGATTATACCAAAATTCCGGTCAAAACCAGTCCGCTGGCCGAAATCGGCAGTCAGGAATACCCTGACGGGGCAAAGGATATCACGTCCACCTTTGAAATCACTCCCGATGGGGCGCTGCCGGCCGACACGGCGTATATAAAACTGGAAACGCTTCGCGAACACTACGGGCTGGGTCTGCGCAAGGCGGAAATAACCTATATCAACTCCGGAGAGAAGCCCGGGGACAATCTCCGTTTAAACTTCAAAGATGATTTTTCCGAGGAATATGCAAAGACCTGTGAGCACTCTGAAGGGCTGGCGGTTACCCCAAACCCGGATTTAAAGCTGGATTACCTCCTCGGAAAAACCGCACCGGAAGCACAATATATTACTTATAATCTGGAGGAATGTCTCGACGTGACGGACGGCATTTCGCTTGAGCTGGAGGCTTACAGCATAACCGGGGCGGATAAAGCGGTCAATAATCTGTTTGCCTATGTCTCGGATGATGGTAAAAACTGGACAAAAATAGAATTGAAATCCACGGAACAAACCTTGGTTTCCGGACAGGAATATTGGGAAGGCTGCACCTTGAGCGGTTCCTGCAAAGGCTCACCCAAATTCCTGAAAATAGAATTTAAAGAGAAGATGGATCCAAACTGGCTTGCCTGTCTGGCGAGCGTTTCCATCACCAGCAATTCTTCCGCGCCCTCCACTGGCGCAGCCTTTCCGTTGGCGGCAATCGTTCTTGTCGTTGTGACAGCGGCCGCTTTGTTCATAACCAGAAAATCCACCGTCTGTAACTGATTTGAAGGCTGCCGGCCAATACCAAAATCGTAACAAAATCGGGAAGCCCCGACGGGATTTTCGTCGGGGCTTCCCGGAAACAGGCTAAGCCTTTGGCCTGATATACAGCCCAACAGTTATTCCACAGCCGTCTTAAAGTCTGTTTTTTCGAACTGCCCTAAGGAGGAATCTGTCTTATGAAAACCAACACGGCCAATGCCATCCGATGTTATATCCCGTTATCCTCATTTCTGGAAAATGAACTTAACCGACTGGCATCCATGCAACTTTCTAACGGTGCACTGCCTATGTGGCCGCTGCTTCCAGGACATTCCGGACGGATTTGTCCCTATTTTTCTTCGTTCGCGGCGTTGGCTCTATTGGCCGGTTCTTCTCGCTATTATGAAAACGTCCGGCAGTATATCGAGTGGCATTTTGCACATCTCAATACCACCGGGACCGACTGCAATAGTCTGGACGGTACCATTTACGACTACACGATTCAGGAATCCGACGGTGTTCTGACAGAAACTCCGGTATATGATAAAAACGGCAAGCCAACATACGATTCTACCGATTCTTATGCCGCGTTGTTTTTAATGGTCTTGGTGCAATATCGGCATAAAACCGGGGATATAGGGCTGCTCCTCCGCCACGCGGACGAAATTCAGCGGGTGATTCACGCGATGCTGGGGACTTTGGATCAGGATCTCACCTACGCCAAACCGGATTTTCCCATAAAATATACTATGGACAACTGCGAAGTAGCTGCTGGACTGGCAAGTGCAGTCCGCCTGAGCCGCTTTATTCCCATGCTGGATGGTCAATTTCTCCGCGGGACCCTTCAGCGCCTGAGTCAGGCGTTGGAAACTTGCTTGTGGAATCGGAATCAGGGTTATTATGAAGTTGGAGTGGATCATATCGGCGCACCGGTAACGTCGGCATTCAGCTGGCAACAGTTTTATCCGGATGCCATGGCACAGGCTTTTCCCATACTAATGGGAATACAGGCAGAAGACTCGGGACGGGCGCAATATTTGTATCGGGAGCTTTATGAAAATTATCCTCCCGATGCATTGAGCGGAAATATGCTAAACAATGCGAGTATGCTGGCGCTGACCGCGGCCCGTATGGGGGACACAGATACTGCTCAAAAATATCTCGATATTCACCAAAAGTCGTTTTGCGAAACAGAGCAGCCCAATGCCCTTACGTGTCAGGGATATGCTCTTGGTGCTTTAGCCGCAGCTACACTGCAGAGTTCATATGAGGATATAGCCGGATGTAATCGGATATACGAGATAACTAAATGGAAAAGACAGGAATCACCGAATTGAAAAAATTATGTATGCTTATCCGCAACGAAAATCAAAAGCCCAAGGCAAAAAATCAGCTCTTTCGGAAGATTATGCTTGTATCATGCCCCGGCAGGATCAGTCCTGCCGGGGCATGATTTTTACAGACGCAGAAACGGCAGCACAGCAGGAACGTTCGTCAGCAGACGGCGGCGGTGGAAATCGACTATAAGAAAATGGTTATTTGATGAAATGGTATCTGTAAAATGGGCGTAGAGGGATAAGCCGCTTGATTTTTCTGTAATGGACTTGTAACATGATAAATGTACAGTAAAACGAAGGGCTGAAATATAATTTTAGCTAATGCGCATGACTCTTCGGCCGGGAAACGGCAGAATCGCCTGCCGTCGTCAGAGGTTGTGAGGTTGCGCTGATTTGTACTGTATGGTCAAATGATTTAAGAGGAGGAAATCGGTCATGGGTTTGGGTAAGGTTGTGGCAGCTGTCAGCGCGCTTGCAGTCGGTCTGAGTTCCCTTGTGCTGGGGATGAATGTCAAGGCTGCGCCGCCGGAAGGACGGGAGACGCTGGCCAGCGGGGACATGGTGCAGGCGACTATCGATCAGGCGTTCGGCAAAGTAACCACAGCAGCCAACTTTGACTACGAGCTGCTCATGGGCAATGCGGAAGGCGCGATGCTCCCCTTTATTGCTGCGGAAACCGGCGAATCCCCCAAGGTTAAGGATGCCGCTGAAGGCGAACCGGGTCGCTTTATCAGTTCCTGGCAGATTCGCGGCGGAAAGCCCGAAAGCAATGTGGGTTTCCGCATTACCGCGAAAGAAAACATAAAATTCAGCATTGCATTTGAGGCGAAGTCCGACTGGGCCAGCGGCTTTTTCCGCACGCTGAAGACTGGCGGCGGAGCGGCAGGAGAGGTTGATCGGACGGATATTGCCGCCGGAACAGTTGATGAGCCGGTAATCGTCAATAAAACGGTTGAGGTTCAATTGAAGGCAGGGGAGGTTTTGCTGTTTTATTTCGGTAACGATACAACGGATTGGCAGACGCTTTCCTTTACAGCCGCCTTCACAGCGGATCCTGACGGCTACCTTCCTGAGGACATCACGCGGCTGACCAGCGGAGACATGGTGCGGGCGGTAATCGGGGAGAATTATGGGAAGGTGACCTCAGCGGAGAACTTTGACTATGAGCTGCTGATGGGCGATGCAGAAGGAATCCTGTCACCGTTTACCCATTCTGACAGTGGAGATGCCCCAAAGGTCAAGGACGCGGCAGATTTTGCGGATGAAACGCGGTTTATCAGTTCCTTCCAGCTCCGCGGAGGCAAAGCAGGCAGCGGCAGCAACGTCGCATTCCGCATTACGGCCAAGAAAAATATCAAGCTGGCTATCGAATTTGAGGCAAAGTCCGATTGGGCGGCCGGTTATCTGCGTACCATCACCACTGCTGAGGATGGCGTCATGGAAATCGATCGAACCGCTGTTGCGGCCGGAACCGAAGCGGATCCCGTTATTGTCCGGAAAACAGTGGATGTCCATCTGCGGTCGGGGGAAACCGCGATCTTCTATTTCGGTAATGACAATGCCGACGTGCAGACGATTTATTTTGCCGCTTCGTTCACAGCCGATCCGAAAGCGTTTGTGGAGCCGGATCCCGATAAACCGGTTGTTCCGATGGGCAAGGTTGAGCGCTGGGGCAGCGGGGATATGATACAGGCGGTTATCGAACATGAATTTAGCAAAGTAACGGATGGCGTCAATCTGGATTACGAGCTGCTGATGGGCAATGCCAACGGATCCCTCAAGCCATTTACGTTTGGGGATTCCGGGGATACGCCCAAGGTCAAGGATGCCGCAGCGTACGCGGATGAAACACGGTTTATCAGTTCCTTCCAGCTCCGGGGCGGAAAGGCGGAGAGTGATGCTAATGTCGCTTTCCGGATGACCGCTAAAAAGGATATCGCGCTTACCATAGCCTATGAAGCAAAATCCGACTGGGCCTCCGGCTATCTGCGTGCGGTTGTCATTGACGAGGCTGGAAACCGCCGGCAGATCAGCGACACCGCCATTGCGTCAGGAACGGCGGATAAACCGGTGGTGGTGGACAAAGAGATTGTCGCCCATCTTCGTGCCGGGGACAGCCTGCTGTTCTACTTTGGGAACGATACAGCGGATGTTCAGACCATTTATTTTACCGCGCAGTTCACAGCGGATCCCAATGCCTTTGACGCACAGCAGATTCCGCAGACCGGATACAATACACTGTTCCTTGGTTTTGCGTTTATCGTGCTGACGGCCGCCCTGGGTACCCTTCTGGCTGTCGGCAAGGCCGGAAAAGCCCGCTGAACCGCAGCCTGCCGGGCCTGAACGGACAGAACAGGGTTTTGCGACCTGTTCAGCTCCCCGGAAACCATCGCAGGGCTGTAATTCCCGTCTTACACCGCGGCCCGGCAGGCCTCTGCGTATTCGGGCAAAACCCAACAAGAAACGAAAGGGGATTTTGCATTATGAAAGCCATTCAGAAGTTCGGAACAATCGGTATCCTTTATCTGTTGCTGACCCTTTTGATCTGCCAGATACCGCTGAGCGTATCTGCCGCCGCGGAACAGTTGGACTACTCCACGATGGTAAGTGAGGAAGTGGCCGCCGGAGGAGCGCCGATATCCAAGACACTTGTCGACTATCAGTTCCTGTTCGGCGATTTTGAGAACGGCAGCCTGCAGGCGTTTCAAAAATGGTTCGGGGGCGGCAGCGGAACGCCGGAGGATGCGCTTGCCGCGCCTGCTGATGCTGCCACTCCGGATAACGGGCAGAATGTGCTGTGGCGCTGGCAGTGGCGCGCCATGGCAGCGAGCGCCACGGTGCTGAAAATCACGGCAAAGGAAAACATGAAGCTGGATATTACGCAGAATGATACCCTTCCCGACCAGTGGGCGACCCATTCCGCGTTTCGCTTCATCTCCGAAAACGCCGACGGAATCCGGATGGTTGTCAGGCGGATGGATGTCGTGGCTACGATGTCACCCGATACGGTAAAGACTACGGTGCATTTGGCCAAGGGCGACACGTTGTATATCGTTTATGCCATCATGAATGGCGATCCGGGAACTGCCACGGCCTCCTTCATCCCGCAGTTCAGCATGGATACGGCGGCGTATGACGCGGCACAGCGGCCGCAATATGAGACGGTGACGGCACTTGAGGACCTGAAAAAGGAAAAAGAGGAGGCTCTGCAAGAGAAGTACAGCGGAATGGTGGGTGACGGTACAGCCTATTCCACTGCGCGTGCCGCCGAGCTGGAAGGCATCGTCGATGAAGCGGTGGGAAGCTTTGCGGATCTTTCCTCGGAAGATGAGGTAAACGCAGCGTTTGAAGAGGCAGCCGCCAAAATGGATGCGGTGCCGACGCTGGTCAAAGAGAAGGAAGAGCTTCAGGCCTATATGACAAAGCAGAAAAACGATTTGGCGGGTTATGCCCAAAAGGAAGACTACTCCACCAAAAACTGGAAGGTTATCGAGGAATACCTGACACAGGCAAATGCTGCGCTGGACGAAGCGCAGTCCGCCGCGGCTGTCAACACGATCGTCGCCCGTGCAAAGGCCGACATTGACAGCGTAGAGAAAAAAGAGGGGCCGGACATGACACTCTGGGTCATCTGCGGTGCCGTGGTTTTGGCGGCGGTGGTCATAGTGGTGGTGATCCTCGTGGTTCTGCATAGAAAAAAGGCTCGCACCAAAGCGGAATAATCGGTCTGAAAACGATGCAAAGGGAACCGGGATCCCCCGCGACCCGGGAGGGGAAAGCGAATGACGAAACTGAAGAGAGCCTCTAACCGCCGCTATTTTGCCAAGCACTGGCAGTTGTATTCGATGCTGCTGGTGATGTTTGTTTCCTTGCTGATCTTCAATTACTGGCCCATGACCGGTCTGCAGCTGGCTTTTAAGGACTGGGTGATCCCCATCGGCAATCAGGCCGGAGGCGTCTGGGGAAGTCCCTGGGCAACCGATGAACTGGGCAATTTGGATATATGGAAGCATTTCAAGACGCTGTTTACCAATCCAAAGGTGTATCCCACCTTCTTTAACACGCTGCGCATTTCGCTGCTGCGTCTGGCATGCGGATTTCCCATGCCTATACTGCTGGCGCTGTTTCTGAATGAACTGACCAGCGACAAATTCCGGAAGACCGTCCAGAGCATTTCCTATCTGCCCTATTTCATCAGCTGGGTGATTATCGCCAATATTCTCAAGGACCTCACCGCTTCACAGAGCGCCCTGCAGAATCTCCTGTCCAGCCTGTGCGGGCATGAAGTCAATTTCTTCAGCAACAGCAATCTCTTTATCGGCCTGCTGATTGTTTCCGACGTCTGGAAAAACGTGGGCTGGGGAACCATTATTTATTTTGCGGCTCTGACAGGCATTGGGCCGGAGCTGTATGAAGCGGGGATGGTGGACGGCGCCAACCGCTGGCAGAGAATGCGGTACATAACCCTGCCGGGGATCCTGCCAGCGGTCAGCATCAACCTCATTTTTTCGGTGTCCGGCATTGTTTACGGCGGCTTTGATCAGATTTATAACCTGTACAATCCGCTCGTTTACGATAAAGCGGATATTCTGGAAACCTATCTGTTCCGCAACGGCGTGATCGGCGGGGATTACTCGCTGGGAACGGCTATGGGGCTTTTCAATTCGGTTGTCGCTTTTATTCTGGTGATCCTGGCCAATAAGGTGATTAAGAAACTGGGGGGCGAGGGTATATGGTGACGACCCGTACCGTGAGGAAGGGTCCGTTGAGGATGTGGCTGCAGAAGATTTTCGGCAAAACCCCGGGAAATATTGTTTTCAATGTGCTGCTTTATCTCTTTTTCATCGTCTTTGCCGGACTGACGCTGTATCCGTTTTTGTTTGTGGTGCTGGAATCCATGAAGAGTGTGATTCCGGGGACGGCGGGAAGCCCGCAGTATGTGTATAATCTGTCAGCGTACGTTTATGTGTTTACCGGTGTGGACGGCCTGGTCTGGTCATTTGTCTGGAGCCTGATTGTTTCGCTGGCTGCAACGGCGCTGCATGTGTTCTGCTGTATGCTGACGGCATATCCGCTGACGAAAAAAAGCCTGAAGGGCCGCACGGGGATTTTGCTGTTTATCCTGTTTACCATGCTGTTCAGCGGCGGAATGATCCCTTATTATCTGCTGATTCAGGATTTGCATCTGATGAATAATCCGCTGATTTACATCCTTCCGGGGCTGGTGTCCGGCTTCGATATCATTATCGCCAAAAACTTCCTCAGCGGCATATCCGACAGCCTTGCGGAATCCGCTCAGCTGGACGGCGCAGGCGAATACCGCATTTTCTTCAGTATTTATCTGCCGTTGTCCGGACCGATTATGGCAACGCTGGGGCTATGGAGTTTTGTGGGCAAGTGGAACGACTGGATGACGGGCCTGCTTTATATGCAGGGAAAGCCAGATCTGCAGCTGATTCAGACGTTTCTCCGCAGAATCCTGAATGCAGCGACCACGCAGACGGGAGGCGTGGCCGATACGGAGATATTGAACCTGTCCACCAGCATACGCATGGCGATTGTGGTTGTCGGCATGCTGCCGATTGTGCTGATGTATCCGTTTGTACAAAAGCATTTCGTCAAGGGAGTCATGCTCGGTTCGGTTAAGGGATAACAACCTTCTCCAGTCCGCTGATCCGTTGATTTATTTCCGAAATTCACAGAAGAGAAAAGGAGAAGGTCATGATGGAAAAATATAAAATCCTGCTGGATACCGATATCGGGGACGATATCGACGATGCGCTGGCACTGGCACTTGCGCTGGAAATGCCGGAAATGGAGCTGGTCGGCGTGACCACGGTGTTCCAGAACACGGAAAAGAGGGCAAGGATTGCCAGAAAAATGCTTTCGCTGTGGGGACGGGACGTTCCCGTTTATGCGGGTATAGCCTTGGGGGAAAAAGCCGGTATGCCTTACGCGCAGACACCCTGTCAGTACACCCCGGAACTGGACAGTCCGGAATATGCGCCCTGCAACGTACCGGCGGAGGATGAGGGAATGGGCGCGGTGGATTTTCTCATCCGGTCCGCAGAGCAGTTCGGACCAGAGCTGACCATTGTGGCCATCGGTCCGCTGACGAATATTGCCCGTGCCATTCAGAAGGCACCGCAGAGCATGCGCCGGGTACAGCGCATTGTGCTGATGGGCGGCAGTTTTCAGAGGCAGTTCCGGGAGTGGAACATCGTCTGCGATCCGCTGTCGGCTAAGAGGGTGATGGAATTTGAGGGAGAAGTCGTCTGCATCGGACTGGATGTGACGAGTCAGACCCGGCTGAGCCGCCGGCAGCACGAGATGCTTCTGGGGGCAAAAGGCGATGAAAAGCGGGCGTACCTGTCCCGGCTGGTGGAACTTTATACCGCCTCCACCGGCAATACGCCGATCCTGCACGACCCGCTGACGGTTTATTATGTGGCGCATCCGGAAATCCTGCTCACCGAGCCGACGCTGGTGCAGGTGGAAACCGAGGGGACTCTTACGCGCGGCATGACGGTCAATGTGGATCAGCTCTACGAATATCTGCCTCATGAGCTGGAAGGAGCCCGGCTGCTTGTGGCAAAGGCTGTGCGGTCCAGAGAGTTTATTGCCGACTTTATGCGGATCGTGCTGCAGCTGTCCTGATTTTATTTCAATGAAGGAGAGGGATTTTCATGAGAAGACTACGCGGCATTCTTTTGGCGGCTTTGATGGCCGGTTCGCTTCTTACGGGCTGCAGCGGGCCGGCCGGCGGCCCTTCGGACGGAGAGCGGCCGACACTCAGGCTCTTTATCATCAACGGCAATTACAGCGAGGGCGCAACCAAGGATTCGGTATGGAAAGCCATTGAAGACGCGGCGAACGTGAACATTGAAATCAGCGGCATGGTAAACAGCGACGACTACTACACCACGCTGAGTCCCCGCCTGAATTCGGCGACCGATATGCCGGATGTTTTCTTCAGCGTGCCCAACGGTACGGGTGGTGCGTATTATACCTGGGCCAATCAGGCCACCGGAATCCTTTACGACTGGACCAATCTGATGGCGGGCAAGGAGGAGCAGTATCCCTATCTGAACAAGCTGTTTACCTCTGAGCAATACCGCAACGTCGCCTTTGAAGGGGCGCACACCCTGCTGCCGAACTGTGATGTGCCCAACAGCGGCTGGGGTATTTACTACCGCGGCGACTGGCTGATAAAAATCGGGTATTACACGGAGGATGAGAATGGGGAAAAACAGCCCCGCGTGCCAGTCAATATGGACGAGTTTCAGGACGTTATGATGAAATTCTCCGATCCCAGCTACAATCTGAACCCCGGAACCAAGACCTACGGCATGTCGCCGTTTGCCGGTGAGTGGGCAAACCAGCCCCTCTATCACGCGTTCGGTGCGCCGACGGATTATGATCTGGATGAGAACGGCAATGTGGAATACATGTGCCTGACACAGGGGTATAAAAATTTTCTGGAATGGTTCAGCGGCTGCTATAAAAACGGCTGGATTGATCCGCAGTTTTATACCAATACACCGGGCGGCGGTGGTGACGCCAAGGCGTTTGAAGAGGGACGCACCGGCATCCTGATTACCAATGGCGGAGAGGCCGTGGTCTGGAATGCCAAACCCATGGAGGATGTCTGGGGTAAGGGCACCTGCGTTATGGGGCCGCCGCCGATCGGGACAGCCGCTCTCGGCGAAGAGGGAGCCGGCGGATTCAGCAACTGGGGCGGTATATGGGGCGGCTTCTCGGTCACCAAGGCGTGCACCAATACCGATGCCGCGCTTCGTCTGTTCAACTATTTGTACTCGCCGGAAGGCCAGATGACCAAAACCTACGGCATAGAAGGTACGCACTGGTCCTGGAATGAGGATAAGACCTCCATAGTAGTAAATCTGGAAAACCGGAATGCCGAACCGGAGGGAGCCTTTTCCAGCGCCGAAGGCGCGAACGGCGAAACCGATCTGTATGGGAAATACCGGTTTGCCAGCCTTCTCGGCGGTCCGCCGATTCAGTGGGACGAATACGATCGGTCAGGCACCTTCACATTTTTTCAGGATTATCAATCGATCAACCCGGCGTATGCGGAGCTGATGCAACAGTCGGCGCAGTATTTCAACAATGTGGAAACCAGCAAACTGGTGAACTTTACCGTGCTGCCGCAGGCGATGAATAAAAAGACGGTGGCGATTGCCGACCTTTGCAGCACCTATGCCGTCCAGGTGATCGCCGGACAGAAAAACCTGACGACCGACTGGGACGCGCTGAAAAAATCCTGTGAGGACGAAGGGCTGGAACAGATTTATAAAACCTATGCCGATGCGGTGGAAAGCCACGGCTTGCTGACGGAATGAGCTGATGCAGGATTTCACGGGCTGTTCAGACAATAGATGGCCCGTGAAATCCTGCTGTCCGGAGGTTGCGGACAGGTGCTGAAAGAAAGGGAGGCAGTCCCGGTCCCTGCGCCGTTCTGCCGGGGAATGGTGATAAAAAAGCGGGAGAGAACCGCCCCCTTTTTTGAGAAAGAGAGGATTTTCCGATGAGGAGAAAGAGATTGCTGTCTTTTTTGCTTGCCGCGGCGCTGCTGTGCGGCGTGCTGACGGGCTGCAGAGAAAAAACAGAGGATTCCCCGACGGCGGATCAAACCTATCTTTACGGGATGGATTATATCGCTTATGAAGGGATCGGCAACGGAATCGACTATGTAAAGGCATTTGAGCTGATGCACAATCTGGGTGTAAAGTCGATCCGCCACTGGATGCATGTGGACTGGTTCTTTGATGAGTCGTTCAATGTCAGGCAGAACAATGTGGATACCATGAAGGCCATTCTGGCCGAAGCGGCAAAATACGATTTTCAGCTGGTCGGCATGAATCATCACAATATCAACAAATACGGTCCCTCCCACGTCAACGACAAGGTATCCCGCAGCAGCAGCTATTACGCGGAGTGGATCGAGAACTACGAACGCGGGTGGTATGAGCTGGCGAAGCTTTTTCCGGAGATTACTATATGGGAGATCGACAACGAAACCAACAACATTGATTTTATGCACAATGCGGAGGGGGCCGCTGCTTTCTCCCTTCAGGAAATGGCGGATATTTCGACCGATATGTTTTTCTACGGTTCCCGCGGCGTGCACCGGGCGAATCCGGAGGCTATCACCGTGATGGGCGGTTTTGTCACCTGGTCCGGTGAAGGTTTTTTGAAGGCGGTTTATGAGAACATAGAATCGGGCAGTTTTGGCGAAGGCAGCACCGATCCTGATGACTATTTTCAGGCACTGGCCTGGCACCCGTATACCAACGGCTTTAATGCGGAGGCTTTTGTTACAGCCAATCAGAGCCTTTACGATATCGCTTACAGCTATGAAGGCAAGCACAAGACAGTGTATTTTACCGAACTTGGGAACTGGGACGCCACACAAAGTGCGGACAAAGCGGCGGAGTACATCCAGGCGGTATACCAGACGACGGCGGAAAGTCTGCCGTTCGTGGAGTCAATTCATTATTACCGTGCGTTTGACAACATTCTGGACAACAATTGTCAGGGCGGCATATTCCGTGATCCCAACCCGGACCGGGAGGATATGGAGCAGGGGACCGGCCGGCGGGCAAACCCCGGATCTCCCAAACCCAGCGCGTATGCCTATCAGCAGGCCGCCGGAGGAAACGGCAGTCTGGAACTGCTGACAACGGTTTTGGAATAGGAGACGGAAGATGAGATATTATCGAAGCAGCGACCGCAGCAACACCTGTCTGCATGTACTGGGAAACGGCCGGATAAATGTCGGTGTCCGCGGATTGGATATTTATATGGCAAAAGGAAACCATCTGGCCGGCCGGAACGCCCTGTCCGGGTATGTTCCGGAGGAACCGCTGACCGAAGCGTACAGCGAACGCATCCGTGGCCGCGACCGCTGGAAGTACCGGATACAGGTAGCCGGGGAAGACGCGGGTGTGATGGAGGAATATCTGACCGACCGCGATGTTTTTGTCCGGGAATTTGCGTTGAACCGGCCGCTGCATTTTGTCATCCGGCCGGATGCCGCGGCCGTTTATGCGCCGGCTTCCGGTGTGTACACGATACCGAAGGGCGCTTATTATGTCAACGACTATCCTACGGACCGCGACGCCTGTTTTCGTGTCTGCGGCGATCAGGCGGAGATTCTCACCGCGCCGGATGGCATTCATGTTACCCTTTCGGGACATTCCCGGCTGCTGATCCGGTTCGGCGAAACGCCGGAGCAGGTACTGGATGACTGCGAGGGAGAGGAGTACAATCCGCTCTGTCCCGCCATGAAGGATACGGCGCTGAAGGATATCGTGGAGGACTACTGGTATCTTTTCGCTAACTATCGGTCGGACTGCGGCGGCGTCGTAAGCGCGATAGAGTGGAATCTTGCGTATATCCGTGACTTATACGGCGCCTCCAGGGGGCTGCTCGCCGCCGGGTTTTACCGGGAAGTCCGGGAGCTGCTGGCCTTTTATCTCGGCGTCTGGAAGAAAAAAGGCTTTTTGGCCACCGCACAGTCGGTGGGAACCGACGGAGCCATGCACATTCACGAATGCGATGAGGCGGAAAACCCCGGCTATCTGATTCTCCAGGCGTTCGATTACTGCGAGGCGGCAGGCGATCCGGCGTTTCTGGAAGAGCTGATGCCCATGCTGCGCTGGGCAATGGAGGTTCAGGTCAGGCATCTCTATCGCGGGATGATGCCGTTCTGCGGGGATGAAACCTATGTGGCGGGGGGGATGCTGCCTCGGGTGGATGTGGACGATGGCTCCTGTGAGGCGACCATGCTGCTCATCGAATCCGGGAGGCGTATGACGCCGTATGAACACCGCAGAGAAATTTTTCAGGGTGTGGAAGAGGCGAGGCAACGGTTCACAGAGAATTTTCTGCGGGACGGACGCCTGATTACCAATAATCCCGAACGGCGCAGCGCACCCGGCCCGACAAAAAAGAAGGGCGTGTGCCCATACTGCTACCGGTATATGGACGACCTCAAACCGAACCGGTACAGACTGTACACCTGTCCGGATTGTGCCGCGAAAACCGAGGACATCCGCTCCGACCGCATTTATGCGCTTTCCTGCGTGCAGATGATGCCGGCCTACATCCACAGCGATCTGCTGACGGCTGGACAGCAGCGGGATATCTATGAAAGTTTGGCCAGAGATGTGATCCGTATGGGCTGTATCGACGGGAACGGCGCGGCGGGAAAATGTACCGGATACGAGTACGGCCTGCTGCTTTACGGACTGACGATGACGGACAGCCCCCTGCGGCACGAGCTTTTCCGGATCGTACTGGACAGCCGGGACGAGGAGGGGATCTGGGCGGAATACTATGCCGCCGGAAAGCCTGCGGGTATGCGCTGGCGGGTGTGGGAAGGCGGCGTGAATCTGATGGCACTTCTGGCGTATGAACGAAAAGAACGGGAGGAAAAGGTATGAACCGCCGCATACTGGGGATTCTTCTGGCGCTTGTGCTGCTGGGCAGTGCGGGGTGCGGCGGCGCATCCGGCAGTTCGGCAGCGTCCGCACAGGAGACTCTGCGGAAATACGGCAGCAACTACCGGGCAGATATGGAAACGCCGGAGGACGGCCATCTGTTCGGTATGTGCTATTTAGCCTGGGAAGGCATCGGGAATGGGATCGATTATCAAAAGGCCTTGCAGCTGATGAAAAATCTCGGCGTGCAGTCGATTCGTCATTGGATGCATTTCAGCTATTATATGGAAGATTACCAAACCTTTAAACCGGAAGCCGTTGAGCAGATGCATGACATCCTTGCCGCAATGCGGGAGCAGGGATTCCAGGTGATCGGTATGAGTCACGTCAACTGGTCACTGGAATCCGGGCGTTTCGGCGCGGGCAAGCCGGTCCGGCAGCCCTGGGAGGGCAGCGACTACTACCGCTGGCTGGAATGCTATGAGGAAACCTGGTATCTGGTTGCCGAGGAATTTCCGGAAATCACCTATTGGGAAATCGATAACGAGATCAACAACAAGGATTTTATGTATACGGAAGGGAAATTCGGCGAGAAGCTTTCCACGCAGGAGCTGGCAGCCCTGTCCGCCGATATGCTGTTTTATGCGTCACGCGGTATCCATCGTGCGAATCCGAATGCCGTGACGGTGATGGGCGGTATTGTGGATCCGCTGGGACTCGGTATCCCGGAAACAGATACCGGAACGACGATGGTCAATTTTATGGAAGCGCTGTATGATGCCATCGAGAGCGGGGATCACGGCAGCTTTTACCCCGATGACTTTTTCCAGGTCGCCGCCTGGCACCCTTATTATTATCAGGGGAAAGCGGATGACTATTTCGTTCAGGGAAACAATCGGATTTACGAGGTGATCCGCCGGAGAGAAGGTAAGGATAAAAAAGTTTTTCTGACAGAATTCGGCTGGAACGAATCCATTTGGGGAGAGGAAAACATTGTCGAGGCCATGCGGGATCTTTATACGGTGATCGCCGAACAGATGCCTTATGTGGAAAGCCTGCACTATTTCCGTGCTTTTGACAATATCAGCAATAACGGAGAACTGGCTGGCATGTTCTACGATCCCAATCCCGGCCGCATCGATGTAATGCCGGGATCCGACGTCCGCCGCACGCCGGGAGCGCCCAAGCCGTTTGCCTACGCTTATCAGCAGGCCGCCGGCGGGATGGGCAGTCTGGATGTGCTGATGACGCCGGCGGAAAATCCATAAGCAGAGAAACCGCATTGCGGATTGTAAAAGAAAGGTGATGATGGCGTGAAATTCTCGGAACGTCCCTCCACGGAAAAACCGCAGAAGGGGTTTCTGTACGGTATGGATTATCTGTCGTTTATGTGGGATGAGAATGGTGTGGATTATCGGACCGGTTTCCAGCTGCTGAACAATCTGGGTGTGCGGTCAGTCCGCCATTGGATGCACTTTGGTGAATACATGGAGGACTGGCATACATTCCGTCCTGCGGCTGTGCAGAAAATGCACGATATACTGAAGGAGGCGCAACGGTTCGGTTTTCAGGTGATCGGTATGAATCATGTGAACTGGTCTCTGGAAGAGAAAACATTCTGCGTAGGAAAGCCTTCACGAGGATGTGTCAACTATACACAATGGCTGGAAATATACGAAGAAAACTGGTATCTGGCCGTGCGCGAGTTCCCCGAAATCCTGTACTGGGAAATTGACAACGAACTCAACAACAAGGACTTTATGTATATTCAGGGGCATTTCGGCGAGAAACTGCCCACCGGGGAACTGGCAGCAATGTCTGCCGATATGCTGTTTCGTGCTTCGCGGGGCATACACCGGGCAAACCCGCAGGCGATTACGGTGCTGGGCGGAATCGTGGATCCCTACGGACTTGGCATTCCGGAGACGGATACCGGAACAACGATGGTCAATTTTATGGAGGCGCTGTACGATGCGATTGAAAGCGGCCGGCATGGAAGCACCCGGCCGGATGATTTCTTCGAAGTCGCCGCCTGGCATCCGTATTATTACAAAAACCCGCCGGACGATTATTTCGTGGAGAAAAACAACGAAATTTACGAGGTCATCCGCCGCCGGGAGAACAAGGAGAAAAAGGTTTTTCTGACAGAATTCGGCTGGGATGAATCCCTGTGGGACATGGCCCATATTCCCGCGGCGATCGGGCGGCTGTTTGCGGTGGTAGAGGAAAAGATGCCCTATGTGGAAGCACTGCATTATTATCGCCTGTTTGACGACGTCACCGAAAACCACAACACAGCGGGCCTGTTCTGTGATCCGGTGGCGCATAGAAAGGATGTCCTCCCCAAAACGGGAGAATGCCGGGTTGCCGGTTCACCCAAGCCCGGCGCCTATGCGTATCAAAAGGCGGCTGGAGGACAGGGACCGCTTGATTTGTTCCGGGCAGATCGCCCGCCCGCGGCCGGGAGCGGCACGGCGGAGGTTCCCTCCGACTGAGAGCCTCACCCGCCCATACACGGGCGGGTGAACAGGCAGTCTCTTCCGCACGGAAGAAGCAGAGAGGAATTGTATGGAAAGAGAGGAATCCGGATGAAAAGAGAAATCCTGAAGCCAGGGAAACTGTTCCCGCCGGCCGATCTGCGGCGGGACGAATTCGACGCGGACAATGAACGTCTCCTCATGGCAGAAGAAGCAGTGGATATCGTTTTTATTGGAGACTCCATAACGGAGGGTTGGGATGTCCGGCGGGAGTTTGGGGATCTGGGAAACACGGTCAACCGGGGGATCAGCGGTGACGTGATCGATATCATCGAAAAGCGTTTTGCTGCTGATGTGCTCCAGCTCAAGCCGCGGGTGGCAGTGATTAACGGCGGAGTGAACAATACGTTTCCGTTTTTTGAGATTGAGGCAGCGACACTTCCTGCGGCGGCTGAAGAGGTCATAAACACTTTTGTGCACGCCTATGAGGCGATGTTTGCGGCCTGCCGGCAGGCGGGACAGCGGGTTATTGCTGGTACCATCACACCGCTGGCGGAAGAGCCTTCTCCGGGTGCACAGGCGCGAAAGAAAGCGGTGGTGCGGATGAATGCGGAGCTGCTGGGGCTTTGTGCCCGGCACGGCGTCCCCTGCGTAGACTACCACACGCCGCTGGCCGCGGCCGACGGCCTGACCGTACAGCCCGGTATTACCCGTGACGGCGTTCATCCGAATGAGATCGGCTATACTCGTATGGCCCGTGTTATCCGTCCGGTTCTTACCGCAATGCTGACCAAAGGATAGTTTACGGCAGGTCTTTGAACAACTGACCTTATCATCCGCCGTATGCCGTCGCTTCTGCACAGGTTTGAACAGGCATCAATAGTGATAAATAACGCGGACACCGATCAAACGGTGTCCGCGTTATTTAGTGAAAAAAGGATAGAACGCCGTTTGTTCGCGAAGACATTATTCCTCGGCTTCGCATAAGATGGTGTGATTTTCGCTCGGAAACCGTTGGCGGTGTTCCTGATATTGACTGGGTGTCATACCGGTAAATTGCCGGAAGACGGCGGAAAAATAGGCGGGGGACGCGAAGCCGCATACTTCGGCCACCTTGGAAACCGGCATATTAGTAGTCAGCTGTTCCTTGGCCAGATCAATCCTTTTGGTGATGACATATTGCTTAAGTGACATTTTCTTTTTAGACTTGAAATAGTGGCGCAGGTAGTCATAGCTGTAGTTCATGGAGTTGGACAGCGTGCGGAAATCAATATTCATGGTACAGTAAGCGTCGATATAGCTGATAATCATATCCAGCTTATCGTCGGCTTTTTGCTTTTTTCGTGTACAGGTGCGCAGCGTGAGAAGGAGGATATCCCGCAGCAGAAGGTTGACCCGCTGGGAATAGTAGGGCGGTTCGGTTTTTATTTCGGTCTCGATAGTCTCGAGGCCCTTGCGGATGGACTGCTGCGCATCGTCGATAAAAAGTGCTGTGGGCAGTTCGGTAAACTCCAGCTCTGCCTCAAAGCCAAGGCAGAAAAGATCCCCATGCGACAGGGCTTTTTCCGCATGTGGTACGTTGCGCGGGATGACGACATAGCTTCCCGGCAGATAATTAAAGGCGACCCCGTTTACTGTAGAGACGCCCAGTCCCCCGTAATAGACGAGTTCCCAGTATTCATGCCGGTGCTGCGCCACCTCGTAAGGCGGCTCGGTTGTGTCTCTGGAGAAATATTTCAATATGGTTTTGGATATTAGCATTGGCGTCTCCTTATATGAAATGGTAAAATCATATAAATAACCTCTCTAAAATATACTTGGATTTTGATTATTTGTCAAGAAGATGCCGGTGGACTTGAAGCGGTAGTTTGTACAACAAAGAAAAAGGCTATGCAGAAATTTTACTGCACAGCCCTTTTTCTAGCCATATAATTGTATGCACGAAACGGGTAAAAAAGCACCTGCTTTCCGTTTTCAGGAAATATGGATGTGTACGCCGTTGACCTCCACGCCTTCGTCCGCACGGATGAGAATATATTGAACCCCGTTGATGACCCGCGTCTCCACCAGGTCACTGCGTTCGGCCTTCACGTGTATGGTCACATTAGGGGTGCACACCTCCATCTGCCGGGTGTCCACAATATTTCGGGGATTCAGCTCCGTCTCCTCACCGAAGCAGTCGTTGTATCGTTCTTCAAACGCTGTCACGCGTGCTTCGTCAACACCGCAGGAGGTTAGCACCTGCTTGAATTTGGCTTTGGAAACTGCGGGTGCCTCTTCCTCCTTGTTGATTTTATGTTCTTCAATGGTGGTATAGAGCTGATCGTGTACAGCCTGCACCACTTCGTAGCTGCAGTCATCGGCCAGCGTATCGCCCAGAAGGGACTGAAAAGTTTCCTTCTGTACCGCCGCGGGCATCGGCGCTTCCTGACAGAACAGCGCTTTCACGAATTCATCATGGTTTTCGGCAATATCCCTTGTGTAATACAATGTGCCGTACAGGTTTGTACTGCGGTCGTCAAAGGCCGGAAAAAGAAAGCCCAGCGCGGGAGGGGATACCAGCCAGTCGGTTTTGCAGGTATGGAAGGCGTTTTCGTACATGTAGTAACTCAATGCAGGCTTGGTGATCTTCACCGGGCAGATGCTGCACAGAACATAGGAATATACCTCCGAGGAAGCCTCATACTGTCGTTCGCCGTCCTTGGAACGGTAGGGGATATCGTAGGTGTCGTGAACCAGCAGAATCAAATATTGTCCTTCCAACGTGAGGTTTTGGATTACCTGTTGGAAGAAGAACTGGACAGCCTCATCGTTTTTCAGGGCGGAATCCCGCAGCGCCATAAGCAGGGCGTGTTCCTCGCCGCCGGCTACCTGCTGGGTAGAAAAGGAAATATCCATCAGGTTTTTCCCGGGCGTACCGGACAGGGTGCGCCGAAGAATGGCCAGCAGTTCGTCGGTTTCCTCCTGAGACATGAGAGACAGAGGCTGGTCCAGCTGAGAGAGGATTTCCCCTTTTTCGTTCACATAACAGCCGCGCACGTGCGTAATGTTGCTCTTATCTGAGCGGAAGCGACGGCGGATTTCCGCAATTTCCTTCTCGTTCATAATGACTCCTTTTTTGGCCGGATTTGAATGGGCGGGCTGCGCAGGAGCAGTTCTTCCGGACGTATGCGCTACAAAGTGTAACACATACCCAGAGTCGGCGCAAGGGGAGGGGGCCATATGGAAATACCGGCCGGACAGGGAATCCGGCTTTGAGATATATAGATTTTGGAGAAGAAAGGACAAACTTTGCTCATATATGTCATAAAAAAGTAAATGTAATGATGAAAAATGGGCGGAAAAAGTCAATTTATGGGGTTCGTGAGGATAGCTCTTTATGATAAAATAAAAGAAAATCCTCAATACGGGGATAAAAAGGTGGCCTTGTGCTCAATAATAGGCTCCTGTTCCGCAAGGAAGACCGGCGTTCTGGGTGGAATCAAGATGAAGACCTTTCGTTGTCCGTGGTGCGGTGAAGTGTGTATTACAGGACTAAGCAAAGCGTTTTGTTTTGTGATGTCTGGACAGATTCGTAAGGGAAACCGATGTCCTGTATGCAACAAACGCTACGTACCCAAATCCAGATTTCTGATCGCTGCTTTCTATCTGGCAGCAATGGGGTGGATTTTATATCTGGGAATAAGCCGCCGTCAGGAAGCTATTTTGAATTGGGGCTTTCTTACTCTTTTGATAGTCGTCGTATTTATGCTTGATCCTTTGTGGAAATATTGGATAACGCCGGCGGCAAGAGCGGCGGATATTGGTAATGAGAGGTTATCCATCCCCACGCAGGCCGCGATCGTGCTGGATCAGCTGGTATCGCTGATTCGGGAGGAAATCTTTGCGATCCGGTTTATTGACCCGCCGCGGGAAGCTGCGATACACAAAGATGAATACGGGAAGCCGATTCCGGTGTATCTGGAAAAGAAAGACGGCTGGAAGATGGGATTTCTGAAACCGGAGCTTTACCATCTGGACGATATCCCGGCCGGTGCATCCTTTGAGGTAATGGATGACCGGCACGTACTGACCACCGGGCATATCCATGCCTGGCTCGGAGAAAACGGAGACTGTCGATAAAGGGATATTCTCCCGGCAGGGGAGATGTTCCGCCGATGGTGGAACTCGTCGAGGCTGCGTAAGCAGACCTCGAAGCCCACTCCGCGTCGGGCGAAGCGGATAAATCCGCCCGCAGGCGACAAAGAGCGGGGAAAGCCGTCTGATTTTCCCCGCTTTTGCATCTGTTTAGAGAAAAGGCCGGCATATGCCGGCCTTTTTCGATAAGCGGATGAGAACCGTTTAGGCGCCCCTTTCACTTCCCCAGAAAAACAACGCCACGGTGCCGGGACCGGTATGGCTGCCGATCGTGGTGCCGACCGAATCGATTTCCACCTTGCCGCTGAGCCTGGGGAAGCGGGCTTCCACGAGGTCAGCGACGGCACGGGCATCCGCGGGACAGGCGGAATGGGAAATGTAGCACTTGCCGCTGTAGGCGGTTCCTTCCTCGGCATACTGCTCCATTTTTCGGACGATTTCCTGAATGACAGCCTTTTTCCCGCGCACCTTAACCCGGGGTATCAGCCTGCCTTGGCTGTCCATATTTAAAAGCGGGCAAATTTTGAGCATGGTGCCGAACCATCCGGAGGCCTTGGATATGCGCCCGCCCCTGACGTAAAAGGTGAGATCGGTGGAGAAAAACCAGTGATGCAGCCGCAGGCGATTGGCCTGAGCCCAGGCGTACAGTGTGTCGATATCGGCACCCGCGTCCCGCAGGTCTGCCAGCTTATCCATCAGCAGACCGTAGCCGGACGAGGCGCCAAGCGAATCCACCAGCCGGATTTTCCGCTGCGGGAACCGGGAAGCAAGCGCCTCTTTGGCCATATTGGCTGCGCCGAAAGCACCGGACAGCCCGGAAGAGAGGGACACATGCAGAATATCCATCCCCTGTTCAAGAAAAGGCGTAAAATACGTGATAAATTCTTCCGTGTTGACCTGCGAGGTTTTGGTTACCGCCCCTGCTGCCATAGCCTTATAAAATTCGTCAAACGGCATGGAATGTCCCAGGTCATCCGGATATTCCCTGCCGTCCAGCGTATAGTGAAAACAGACATGCGCTATGTTCCGTTCCCGGAGATGCTCTGCGGTCAGATCGGCGGTGGAACAGCAGCTCAGAAGAATCGGCGCCATGATCGTCTCCCTTTCTTTACTCGGTATACCGATAGGTTTGCACAGAAAAAAGGAAATTATACCCACCCGGGCAGAAAGCGAAAACCGGCATGCGGCTTTATGCCCTATGGATTCCTTGCATCAAATGTGCTATAATGCCGAAAGAGATGAGAAAAAGGAGAAAAACCATGATTTTATCCGATAAAACGATACGCACGCTGCTGGCCGGAGGTCAGCTGGATATTTCGCCGCTGGAGGATATCCAGATCCAGCCGGCGAGCGTAGACATCCGGCTGGGTGATTCCTTTCGTCTGATGGAAGCCGACGGACAGATCCAAATGGATGCGCCGATTGCCTATCGCGAAGTGAAGGCAGAGCGGTTTGTCCTTCAGCCCGGACAGTTTGTCTTGGCGACAACGCGGGAATATTTTCGTCTTCCCGACAACATGACGGCTTTTGTGGAAGGCCGAAGCTCCATCGGACGGCTGGGTCTGTTTATCCAGAATGCGGGCTGGGTGGATCCCGGTTTTGAGGGAGAGATCACGCTGGAGCTGTTCAACGCCAGTCCCTGCGCGATCGAGCTGCAGGCTGGACGCCGCGTCGGTCAGCTGGTGTTTGCGCAGCTGGACCGCGACGCTGAAAAGCCCTACCGCGGCAAGTATCAGGGACAGCGCGGGGCGACCGGTTCGAGAATCTTCCGCGATGAAGAGAACGGTTCCCGACGCTGATTTTTTATCGTGCGGATGAGTACATCCGTTCAAAACGTATGCGTTTTAAACAGGTAAACCGGCAGCGCGCAGTCTGAGACGAGACGGCGCGCTGTTGTCATGCCCGCTACTCCTGTGCATAAAGGCGTAAAAATGGTTTATCGAAGAACGTCGATTCATGGGAAATTTCCCTTTGACGTCAAGGCATGGATGCGGTATGATAAAGGACGAAATACCGGAATTGAAAAAATATTTTGCTGTAAACCGCATTTTTTTAAAATCAGCTGTCATATTTTGCGGCCATTATCGTCTTATTAGATGGAGGGAGCCCAAGGCATGGATGACGGGGGCATTATTGCGCTGTTCTTCCAACGTTCGGAGGGGGCGCTGGAAGAACTGATACGGAAGTATGGCAAACTGCTGTATAACCACGCACAGAGAATTGTCCACACGCACGAGGATGCAGAGGAATGCGTGAATGACGCGGCCATGGACGTCTGGAATTCCATTCCGCCAAAGCATCCGGAGTCCCTGTTATCCTATGCCTATGCGCTGGTACGCAACCGCGCGTTGGACCGCTATCGTTATCTGTCCGCCCAAAAGCGCAGCGGCGACCGCTTTGCGCAGATACTGGATGAACTTCAGGAGAGCATTGGGCCGGATCTGGAGGATATCTATTGTGAGAACGCCGTGCTGACGGAATGTCTTCAGAATTTTTTAGGTACGCTCAGCGAAAGCGACCGGCGTCTTTTTCTCGAACGCTATTATCTGGCGGAGGATGTAGAAAAGATTGCTGAAAAATATGGGATGAAAGAAAATGCGGTCAGTGTTCGCCTATATCGTATGCGGCAGAGACTGCGTGTATTTCTGGAAGAAAGGGGTGTACAGGTATGAAAGCGGATGATTTGTTCCGGGCTTTGGGTGATGTGGATCCTCAATATGTGGAAGAACTGCTTGCAGAGGAACAGAATGAGATTCAGCGCAATTCGACAACGGCTGAAGAGGAGACCGTTATTCCGCTGAAGCCCGTCCGCCGAAAGAAAGTCTGGCTGTCGGCCGCTGTTGCGATTGTCGCGGTGGTTTCCGGTGTTTCCCTGCTCAGCGTGATGCTCCTGCGCGGCTTCTCGGTGCCGAACGCACCATCCTCTTCTTTGGGAAATGCGGCCGAAGAGGATGTGCCGGCGTGGTATGTTCCCGGGCAACTGACGGTGCAGACGGTGACCTATACGGAATACAACGAGGTGGCATTTTCGGCGGGAGATCTGCATCTGCCGGCTGAACCGATGAAGCAGGCGCAGCGTTATAACCAGACAATCCCATTTGCCCCCAACGCAGAGATGCTCAGCGCGGAGAACGCCGCCTGGCTGCTGCTGGAGGACGCGGCGACGGTGCCTGGACATGAAAAGTGCCGCGGTTTCCTATATCATACCGAAACACAAAAGGTTATCTGTCTGACCCATTTGCTTACGGGGCGGCTGCCGGCGCTTGGCAGCGGGGCGCAGCTTCATGTTGTCAGCTTTAACGCCCGGAATCAGCGGTGTATACTGACCGTGCGTGATCCGGACACTGAACAACCCGGGGAGGCCTATTTCTTCAACTGGGAGACAAATGAACTCAAGCCGCTGCCGGAGCTGATTGCCCAGAACGCTGTACAGATGGATCTGGAGATGATGGTTTCCTGCGACCAGCGGTATGTGCTGGCGATGGACAGCTTTACGCAGGGGCAGCCGGCCGGGCTGTATTGTATCGATACGCAGCAGGATATGCCGACGGCACAGCTTATATGTACTTATGAAAATTTCAACGAAAAATTGTATGCCAAACTGAAATTTTCCCCTCGGGGACAGTATCTGGTTTATGTTGATCCGGAACATGAAGAGACAGCCTCAAAGGATGAATATAACTGGATTATGCAATATCTGGATTCCGGAGATTCCTGGAAGGGCTGCGGAGGAGTCGTTCGTTTTGTTCAGGAAGAAAAGGCGGTTGTTGTGGATCTGGGAAACGGCGGCGCGGTATACGATACGGCAACCGGCGAAGATATAACCGATACCTGCATGCTGGAAGACTGGGAAAAGGAAAGCGTGAACGTCATCGTGCATGCCGAACGTACGTATATAAATATGGAGATCTATACGAAGTCGGTCTTTACCGGAGAAATGCATATGCGCAAAACCAATGTAAGCGCGCTGTGCACGCGCGGTTCCGTTCTTTATACCTATACAGATGGAGACAAAGCAGTGGAATGCCTTTCGCTGGATACCGGAGAAACTTTCCGCGCGCCGATTTCACCGGAATACGAAGAACAGGTCAATGCCCTGCGCGACAAATACAAAATCATACACAAACTGGATATCAGCGAAGACGGCACGAAGCTGCTGCTTTGCTTTACCTGTGTCCCGCTGCCGACGGCAATGTAAGGTGCCGGAAAAACAAAATGCGGTAGTAAACGGGCGCCCGGCAGGAGAAGAACCTGTTGGGCGCCCGTTATTTTTTGCACCGTCGGCGCGTGGATTTACGCAACTTTCCGCATTGTGTTCTCCGGGCCGTCGTGGTAAACTCAGCTTTAGTGCAATCGGCAGCGGATCCGGCGCATCCCGGCCGCCGCGGGAGTACGGCCTGACGGATTGACGGCTGCCGCACTTTCGGCGGAAGGCAGAAAAAGTATCGCCGGGCGCATTGTTCTGACCGTCATAAAAGCGGGCGAGAGAGATGCGGTTGTGCAGCAGCACGGAATAGCTGTATGGAAGAAGGGGAGAACTGTATGAATGACCGGCGAAATACGATTGAACTGAAAACCCCGGCTGGGTGGGAAAACGACAGAAGCAAGGAGTCGCTGCCGGCCGGAAACGGAAAGACCGGGATTCTGGTACAGGGCGGCGTACGGACCGAGCAGATAACGGTCAACCGCTTCGATCTGTGGCGAAACACCATCCGGCGGGAGCTGCCGGATATCAGTGACACACTGCCGAAAGTGCGGGAGGCAATCGACCGCGGCGATTTTGCCTATGGCAACCGGGCCGCATGTGATGCGCTGAAAACGTCCGGATTTGACGGTTGTGTGGGGGAGCCGTTTCCCCTTGGCCAGCTGTGGATGGATTTCCCGTGTGAAGAACCGTTTTCCCACTACCGCCGCACCCTGCATATGGATACCGGCGAGATAACGGTGCGGTATAATCTGGGGGAAATCATTTTTGAACGCCGCTGTTTTGTGTCCCGCTGCCGGGACATGCTGGTGATGCGGCTGACCGCATCCCGGCCGGCCATCACCGGCCGGCTGACACTCCGGTTGTATCCCATGACCCGGTTCACCCCGCAGCATATGCAGGCATTTGTGGAAGACCTTGAGGCGCATGCGTTTTATGAAGCCCGGGAGGATGGGCATCTGCTGCTGGCTTCCTCCAACGACAACGGGGAGGACTTCGGTATGGCGGCACGTCTGATCGGCTGCCGCTGTCGTGCGGCGGACGGCATGCTGGAGGTGGATGAAGCGACGGACTGCCTGCTGCTGATCAAGGCGTTTTCCCGCGGGAACCGGCAGAGTGATCTGCCGAGGGTTTTAGCGGAACTGGACGCAGCAGAAGAAGATTACGAGACGCTGCTGGCTGAGCACGCCGCGGTGCACGGTGAACTGTTTGGCCGCACACAGCTGGAGCTGTATGCCGGTGAGGACCGACGCGCGGTGGAAGAACTGCTGCTGGATGCATACGAAGACAAGGCATCCGCCGTTCTGCTGGAAAAGCTGTGGCGGTTCGGCCGGTATCTGTTTGTCTCCGGCAGCGCGCCGGACGGCTGGGCTTTTCCCCTGTACGGGCTGTGGTATGCCGGCTATGCGCTGCCGTGGAGCCAGCATGTGGCCAATGAGAACGTGGAAATGATTTACTGGCATGCCTGTGTCGGCGGTTTCGCTGAGCTGGTGAAGCCGCTGATCGATTATTTTACTTCGCTGACGGCGGATTTCCGCGAGAATGCCCGTAAGCTTTTCGGCTGCCGCGGAATCTGCGTGACCGCCTACACCTCGCCGGGCATGGGGTTGTCCACCGTCAACGTGCCGGTGATTGTCAACTGGATCAGCGCCGCCGGCTGGCTGTCCCGGCATTTTGTGGAGTACTGCCGCTACACCGCGGATGAGGAAACCCTGCGGCAGAAGGTGCTGCCGTTTATGCGGGAAACCGCCCTGTTTTATCAGGATTTCGCGGTGCTTGATGAGCAGGGCAAGGTTAAGCTGTATCCATCGGTATCGCCGGAAAACACCCCGAAAAATTTCATTCCGCCGCATTTTGCCGATCATATGGGACATATCCTGCCGACCGTAATGAACGCCACGATGGATTTTGCGGTGATGAAGGAACTGCTTTCCTCCCTGCTGGAATTGAGCGGCCGTTACGGCGTATATACAGAGGAACAGCCCGCTTGGCGGGAACTGCTGGAGCGGATTCCGGCCTATATGGTCAATGCGGACGGCGCCATTAAGGAGTGGATGCACCCGGCGCTTGAGGATCATTACCACCACCGGCATCTTTCGCATCTGTACCCGGTGTTTCCGGGAGATGAAGTGGGACTTCAGGATTCCCGGCTGCCGGCATTTGCCCGCGCGGTGGATCTGCGGGAACTGGGGGGACAGTCCGGCTGGTCACTGACCCATATGGCCAACATTTATGCGCGCCTCGGCCGCGGCGACGCTGCGCTGCAGTGCCTGGACAGCCTGACGCGCGCCTGTCTGACGACTTCACTGATGACGGTGCACAACGACTGGCGGCAGATGGGCATGTCGCTTGAAACGCCGGAACAGGATATTGTGCGCCAGCTCGACGCGAACATGGGCTTTGTCAATGCGGTGCAGGAGATGCTCCTGCGGGTGCATCCGGCCTATCTCCAGCTGCTGCCCGCCTGTCCTGCCCGACTATCCGCCGGACGGGTGCGCCGGCTGCATTTTGCGGGCGGCACCGTCTCGTTTTCCTGGGATTTTGCCGCCGGGATGCTGCGCGGCGAAATAGAGGCACAGCGCGAGGTGGAGATTGAGGTTCGTCTGCCGGAGTTCTGCGGTGAGGTTTTCATCCGCGGCGCGGACAGAGCGGAGCAGGCGGTTAAGGGCGGCTTTTTCTGCCGTCTGCATGCCGGAGAAAGCCTGTCTTTTTTGCACAATAAATAAAATCAGCACCCGCTCTGGTCTTCTCGGGACCGGGGCAGGTGTTTGGATTGCCGGGCCGCATTTCGGGGACGATACGTACTGTGAATTTAGCCGGCGTGCGGACAAAATTTGTCATTTTTTGGCCATCGGCGGATAAAGGATTGACTTTTTGGTTCGGCCATGCCATGATACGGGCAAACGGATACGAACGGGATGGTTAAAAATGGACAGGGTTTATGGGGTAATGCTGATCGGCTGCGGGCATATCGGGGAAGAGCATCTTGCCGATATTTACTACCGCGACAATGTGCGGATCGAAGCGGTGGTGGACCAACAGCCCGAACGGGCGGCGCTGTTTGCACGAAAGTACGGCGCCCGGCACAGCGGCACCGATTACCGGCCGTTTCTGGATAGCAAGGCGGTCGATATCGTGATTATCGCGACCTATGCGAATACCCATCTGCCGATCTTGGAGGACTGTCTGGCGGCCGGCAAGCATGTCCTGTGCGAAAAACCGATAGCGGATTCCCTGGAAAACGGCCGCCGGTTTTACGCGCTGGTCAAGGCATCGCCATGCAAGGTGCTGGTTGCCCACATCCTGCGGCATAACCGCTCTTATCAGAAGCTGGCGGAGCTGATTGCTTCGGGTGTAATCGGTGAGGTGCGTCTGATGCGGATGGTACAGAATCACCACGCACTCGACTGGCCCCGGTATAAACGGCTGATGGAGGACTGTTCACCGATCGTGGACTGCGGCGTGCACTATCTGGATGTCATGCAGTGGTTCACGGGGGTGCGGATTTGTGAAGTCAGCGGCTTCGGCGGCCGGGTGGATGATGATCTCGACCGCAGCAATTACGGTATGATCCACGCCCGTCTGGAAAACGGCTGCATCGGTTTTTACGAGGCTGGCTGGAGCCGCAGCCTTGCGGCAGAAAACCGCAAGGAATTTATCGGGGACAAGGGACGGCTTACCCTGACGCTTCAGCAGAACCGCGCGGAGAATCAGGAAGAGGGGGATCTCATCCGCCTGTATACCAATACCGACGGGGAGTACCGTACCATCAATGTCCGCTCCAAATACAAGGACATGTATGCGCAGCTGGAGCATCTCATCGCCATGATTGAACGGGATGTGCCGGCAAACCCGACCATCGATGAGGTGTTTTCTGCCTATACGGCAGCGGTTGCCGCACAGAAGGCGATCGATCAGCACACGTTTTTGCCAATATAACGAAAGGCCGCCCTTCGCCGGGGCGGCCTTTCTGTTGTCCGGGGGAAACCTCTCTTTTCCGATGGGGCTGCTCAGAAGCAGGGGATGAACCTGTTTGTCAAAAAATTCAAATCAGGCGGTCACCTTAAAAAAGTAACCGTCCGATAAGATGACAATTACTTCCTTAACCGCATATACAAGAGGGGATACGGATTTCCTTCTTCATCATAATCCGTGCGTTTATATGTCTCAAATCCAAGATGTTCATAAAATCCGACGGCTTGTGGATTCTGCTCATTAACCGTCAGTTCCAGAATACCATAGTCCTGAATACCGGATTGAAGAAGCTGTTTGCCAAGGCCTCTGCCCCGCTCTGATGGTGTGAGAAAAAGCATTTCCAATCGGTTATGCTCTACTCCCATAAAAGCAATCGGGACATTCGGTTCCCTTTCTGCGACGACCAAGTGAGCAACCCCATTTAATGCCTGCGGAACATATTCCCTGATTCGCCTGATTTCTGCATCGGAAAGAAACTGGTGTGTGGCACGGACTGACTTTTCCCAGATCATCAGGAGGTTTTGTATCAGTAAAGGCGTTCTGATTTGCACTTCGTAGATATTCATACGAATATCCTCCAAAAAATTCCAATTTATCGTTCTTTGATTATACCGCACGGCAGCTTCTGCATCAATAAATTTTTATAGCGAAGTTGTCGTTCGGCAACACTTTTCTTAAAAGAAATGGATTTATTGTACTTTTGTGCGATGTGTGGTATAGTAAGGCACATATGGCAGTGAAAGGATGGCGGCAGCATGGCGGATCTTCGTATAGCCAGACAAAAGCGCGATGCCTATTTCTGCGCACAGCTCGACGCGGTTGTGCGGCGTTCTGCGCTGCGGGAAACCGGGCGCTACATCCAGCACGGCGATACCTCCTGTCTGCTGCACAGCATTGCCGTCGCGTATTTCAGCTATCGCACCGCCCGCCTGCTGCAAAGAATCGCCGCTTTTCACGAGCGCGATCTGATCCGCGGGGCGCTGCTGCACGACTATTTTCTCTATGACTGGCATATCCCTGATCCGACTCACCGGCTGCATGGGTTTCGGCATCCGGGGCGGGCGCTGGAAAATGCTCAGCGGGATTTTGTGCTCAGCGATATTGAGCGGGATATCATCCGCAAGCATATGTTTCCGCTGACCCCGGCGCTGCCGCGCTATCGGGAAAGCCTGCTGGTGAGCGCGGTGGACAAGGCCTGTTCGGTTTACGAGTGCTTTCGGCGTCCGGCTTATCCCCGGCTTCGCGCCAGAATTTACCGCGTATTGGAGGGAACGGTCCGATGATGATCTGCCGCTGGTTTATCTGGTTTGTTCTGTACAGCATGGTCGGCTGGCTGTACGAATCGACATTATGCTCCATTACCGGCCGTAAACTGGTCAACCGCGGTTTCCTCAACGGGCCGTACTGTCCGATTTATGGCGCCGGCGCGGTGCTGGATCTGCTACTGCTTGGCTGGATTGACAACCCGGTGCTGATTTTTTTCGCCGGTATGCTGGTCACCGGAACGGTGGAGTACTTTACCAGCTGGGCAATGGAAAAGCTGTTTGACGCGAAATGGTGGGATTACAGCGGGTGGAAATTTAATCTCAACGGCCGCATCTGCCTGGCGGGGCTGGTGGTGTTCGGCGCCATGTCGGTGCTGATGATTGAGGTGATTCATCCGTTCGTTGTCCGGATGACCGATTTGCTGCCGGATATTGCCGTGATCGTTTTGGCCGTTGTGCTGGCCGTCGTGATGGCGGCGGACACGGTCTTTACGGTGGTGAGCTTTAAGGACTTCAACAAAAAGCTGCAGGAAATCCAGACGTTTATCCATGAGAATGTGGCCAACTCCGCGGAATTCTTCAGCAAGACGAAAGAACAGCTGATGGAAAGTGAGCTGCATGCCCGTGCAAGCGCACGGCTTGCACGGTTCCGGGAAAAGCTGAACGGGCAGGAGCGGCGGCTGATGAAGGCGTTCCCCCGGTGGAAATCCGTTCGGTATAACGATGTGCTGGTGAAGATTCGTGAGCTTGCCGCGGGCAGCCGCCTGTGGGCGAAAAAGGCGAATAAGGACGAAGATACGGATAAAAACGAAGAAGCGTGAAGACAAAAGGGGCTGCGGCTAACAATTGCCGCAGCCCCTTTTTATACGTAGGTGCCGACCCGTTTGACCTCGTCCACGATCGTACGGAAGTTATCCAGGCTAACCGCGTTGGGGATCGAATGATCGGAGGAAAAGATATAGCCGCCGTTTTCCTTGAGCATCGGCACCAGCCGGTCGATTTCCGCGATAATCGCTTCGGGCTGATCCCACAGCACCGCATTGATGCCGCCGTGCAGCACCAGGTGATCGCCGTATTCCCGCTTGATCTTTTCCACATCCATGCCGGCTTTGATTTCGATGGGATTGAGCGCGTCAATGCCGGTGTCGAGAATATCCGGCAGCAGCGGCATAATATCGCCGCAGGAATGCAGATGTGCCTTGATGCCTTTTTTATGGGCCCATTCCACGGCGCGGCGCTGTACCGGCTGCAGCAGCTCGCGGTAGGTCGCATTGGAGAAAAACGGCGTGCCTTTGTAGCCCATATCATCCGGCCAGAAGATGCCGTCCATCCGGTAGCCCGCATCCCACACCATATCCATCAGCGCAATGCAGCGGTCGAGATAGGTGTTGAACATGTCGACCACCCATTCCGGTTCTTCCAGCATGGCGATCAGCAGGGTTTCGGTTCCCACCATCCAGGAGTGGGTGACATCAAAGCCGAACCACATGTAGCCTTCGATCCAGCGGCCTTCGGCCACCCAACGGGGATATTCGGTTTCGAGGCGCTTCCAGTCGATGCGGTCGCGGTCAAGGGTCATGCGCGCTTTGGCTTTTTCCCATTCTTCCGGCGTGATCACCTTGAAATCCAGAAATTCGGGCGTGGAATCCTCTTCCTTAAATTCTTTCATGGTTACGCCCCACGGCGAGGTGACGATACGGTAGCGGTCGGTTTCCTCCAGCACCTTTTGCTCAAACCGCGGGCTGGTATCGACATAGATCAGCTCGGATTTGTCCACGTCGAAAAAGTCGCGCCAGTCGGCATCCGCCGGCATGCCCTCCCGCTTCCAGCGGGCAATCGTACCGGCCCAGGGGGAATCGATGATCGGGATACGGTCTGCCTCGCGATGTTCAAACATGCGGGTAAAACGTTCTTTTGATGTCATACTTTACGCCTCCAGACTGCTTTTGTAAAAAAGTTTCTTTTATTCTATCGCCTTGACGAAAACAATGCAATTCGTTATAGCAAACTGGAATGGATTGTTTTAAAATTTATCAATTTTCTGCTATTGAGGTGAGCGGCATGTACAGTCGGGACGGGGATTTCGGACAGGTGCGTCTGGCGGAACCACTGCACACGCAGCAGGCTCTGGACACGCTGTTTTGTTTTTCCGGCGCCGGTTGGCACCGGTGCAATGACCGCTATGCCATCCGGCGGCCGCAGGGAAATACCGATCCGCTGCTGCTGTTCACGGCGAAAGGGGAGGGACAGCTGCGCATCGACACGGGAAGCTGGCGCCTGAAGCCGGGAAGCGTGGCATTTATTCCGGCGGATGCACCGCATGAGTACGGCACGCCGGCGGGAGGAATCTGGGAATTTACCTGGATTCACCTGTGCGGACGGCTGGCGCTGCAGTTTGTGCAGCAGCTGGGAACCGGAATACTGCCGGTTCATCATGCGGCGGTTTATGGGGAGATGGTGGAACAGCTGCTGACGCTGTACCGACAGCCTGCGCGGACTGCGGAAATACAAGCGTCGCAGCAGCTCGCGGAGCTGCTGCACAAGCTGGTGCTCGAGGCAGCGCAAACGGTGCAGAGCGATACCTGCCGGCAGGCCATTCAGTATTTGGAACAGCACTATACCCGCCGGATAACGCTGGATGAACTCAGCAGCCGGCTGTATCTTTCCCCGGCGCATCTGATCCGCCGCTTCAAGGCGGAAACCGGGTACACCCCGCACGAGTATCTGAACCGTCTGCGGCTGCTCAAGGCCCGGCAGCGGCTGTGGTATTCCGACGAGCCGGTGGAAGCGGTGGCGCGCGCGGTCGGTTTTGCCCATACCAGTTATTTTATCCGGCAGTATAAGGCTCAGTACGGCGTGACGCCCGGGGCGGAGCGGCGGCTGTAAAAAACGAGCGGCCGTAAAAGGCCGCTCGTTTGAAAAACTCATTTTTTCTCGAAATCTCCGCCGGTCAGACCTTCCTGCGCCAACATGGTTTCCAGCACCGAGGCGTCGGAGGAGATGTCCAGGACATCGTCCTGATACAGGCCGTCAAGCAGTTTGGCAAAGGCGTCGTTGACGGTGTCGAGCGTCTGTTTGATGGTGTTTTTCGCGTTTTGGATGTTGCTGCCCTGCACCGGCTGCTCGCTGAATTCCCGGTAGGCGGTGACGAGCTTCAGCGTCGTGGGCAGGTAGTAGTTGAGAAAACGCCGGATTTCCGGCAGCTTCTGCGGCCGCTGCTCCACACAGGCAAAGATTTTGCCGATAATGGTTTCGAGCTGCTGGAGCTTTTGAGAGATATCTTCTTCCGGAAGGGCGTCGTTGGCTTCGCGGATTTTCAGGATGTACTGGCGTCCTTCCGCCACAACCGGGTTGGCCGCCTCGGCCGCCTTCTGCTCCTCGCGCAGTCTTTCGGTTTTGGCCTTCATCTCCTGATAGCGGCGGTAGGTGTCGTAGCCGAGAATCAGATGGGTTTCCTCGTCATCGAGATGGCCGTCCGGAAACATGCCTCGGCGGATCATTTTTTTCAGGTCTCTGGCCACAAACTGCGGTGACTGGCCGATGGCGGAGGCCAGAATATCGATCGGGCAAAGCGGCGTTTCCCCGATCTTCCGGCGATAGGTGAGATAGCGCTTGGTCCTTTTGCGCAAACGGCCGCCCACGGTCAGCATGCCGGAAAAAAGCAGAAACGGGGTCAGCAGGCCGATTACCGTTCTGCCGAGACCGGCAGCGTTCAGGTCGATGAGGTTGGCGATGCTGAAAATGAGGAACAACAGAGCCACAATGCCGAGGCCGATGCCGCCAAACACGGTCAGCAGGATGCCCGCTGAGCGGCCGGGCACCTTGACGCGGGTCTGCTGCGCGTATGGGACGATAACCGGCTGTACGGGCGGCTGCGGACGGACCGGCTCGGTGCGGAAGGACTGAAGGCTGTTGTTGATTGTATTTTTGATTTGTACAAATTCTTTGGAATTCAGGGCGTTCTGCACCGCGCTGCTGATGCGGCTGCCGAGTTCCTGAAAATCGTTGTTGTCCATAACCTAAACCTGCCTTTCCGGGGAACACGGGCATAATCCCGGTTTGTATTTCAGTATACCGTATTTCGGCACAGCTTGCAAGGGCGCAGATGCGACGATTTATCGGATTTTTCAGCGAATCAAACGCCGGAATCCGCGACTTAATGATTGAAAGCTTTCGAAAGGAGAATGCCTGTGCGTCTGGAACAGCCGGAAAACGATATGGAATTTCTCTTTTCCGCCGCCCTCCGGAAAAGCGGCAGCATCGAGGATGCGGAAGACCTAACACAAGAGGTACTGCTTGCTGCCCTACGGCATCCCGGAGAGATTGCAAACAGGAAGGCCTGGCTTTCGGCGGTGCTCAGCCACAAGTATTATGATTTGCTGCGCCAAAAATATAAGCTGCCGACGGTGAGCATCGATCTGATGCCGGAAGAAGCCGAACCAGCCGATGATCCGGCGGATTCCGACCGGCCGGATGCGGCAGCGGTGCGGCGTGAGGTGGCGCATCTGGCCGAAAAGTACCGCGAGGTGATTGTCCGCCATTATCTGTATGGCGAAAAGGTGCAGCAGATCGCTGAACAGATGGGACTGCCCAGAGGGACGGTCCTGTCCAGGCTTGCCGCCGGCAGGGAACAAATGAAGAAAGGGCTGGATGTTATGGATGCGTATGAAAAGCACAGCTATCAGCCGGAAAGGCTGGATGTCAGCTGCAACGGCCAGGAAGGGCTGCATGGAGAGCCGTGGTCGCTTGTGGCGGATGATATGATGAAACAGAATATCCTCATCGCGGCTTATGAGAAGCCGCTGACCTGTGTGGAAATTGCACGGGGACTCGGTATTCCGACGGCCTACATCGAAAGGGCGGTCCGGGATCTGTTGTCCAGCCAGCTGATGGCTCAGACCGGAACCCGTGTGTTTACGGATTTCCTGATTACCTCACCAGAGCAGATGCTGCGGGTTTTGGACGGACAGATTGCTTTTGCCCAGCGTCATTATACGGCAATCTGGAACTGTATCCGCGAAGCGGAGGCTGCGCTTGAGAGGCTTGGCTGGTACAGCGCCATGCCCGCCGCGTGGCAGCGGAAATGTGCGTATTATTTTCTGCTGCATGTCTTTTCGACCGCCCTGTATACCGCCGTGCGCCGGCTGGTGCCAGCGGAAGAAAACTTTCCGGACCGCCCCGGCGGCGGCAGATGGATCGCGCAGGGCAGCCGTTATCCGCAGGATTTTGATTTTGCCCAGTATCGTTTCCGGCACTACACCTATGGCGGCGAGCGGCGCTCGGAGTACGAGGCGTGTTTGGGCGAAAAGTCGATTTGTCTGCATGTTTACGACACGCAGCCCGATTTGAACCGGTATGAGCAGGGACCGGTTCCAATCCGCGACGACAAGCTGTGCATGCTGCTGTATCTGGTCTATAAAGGCATCTCAATTGACGCCGTCGGCTTTGAGCCGGCTTATCTGCGGGCGATACCGCATCTGGCGGCGTGCGGGGTGTTCCGCTATGAAAACGGGAAAGCCCGGGTGGACATTCCGGTGATTTCAAAAGCGGCGTATCAGGAGATGGACAGGCTGCGTATCGATGCCATGAACCGGCTGGCGGAAGTTCTGACGGAGCCGCTGCGCCGTGCATTGCCGGAAATGAAGCTCCCGGTTCCGGCACATCTGCGCAGCCGCGTTGCTGCGTTTCGGCAATACAGCTGTTATGCCATCCCGATGGCGGTCATCCGGGAGGCCGTGGAAAAAGGCGATTTCCCGGAAGAAGCCTGGCAGAGCCGGCCGCCGATGGTGCTGGTGATCGAACCGTCTGACCGGGTGAGCCGATAAACAAAAGCCCGTGCTTTCTTTCGAAAGCACGGGCTTTTGCAAGGTACGTCCCGGTGTCGGGACAGCAAAAAGGCTGACGAAATTTCCCTGGCTAATCGGACGTTCAGGCACTTGCCCTTTGTGGACAAAAATGCTATAATAAAATGAAATGCCGGCTGAAACCAACGGCCATTTATGTCCAAAAAGCGTTTTTCGCGAGGATTGGGGGCTCTCTGTTGCGTATAGGAATCGATATCGGCTCCACCACCGTTAAAGTGGTGCTGCTCGACGATAATGACAAAACCATTTTCAAGACCTACGAACGGCATATGTCCAAGGTGCGGGAAAAAACGGCAGAAATGCTGCGCCTGCTCGAAGGGCAGCTGGCCGGCCAGCAGGTGCAGGTCGCGATTACCGGTTCAGCGGGGCTGGGCGTGGCCAAGGCGGCGAACCTGGAATTTGTGCAGGAGGTATTTGCCACCGCCGGTGCGGTGGAACGGTTCCTGCCGGACACCGATGTGGTGGTCGAGCTCGGCGGCGAGGACGCCAAAATCATCTTCCTGACCGGCGGGCTGGAAGAACGCATGAACGGCTCCTGCGCCGGCGGTACCGGTGCGTTCATCGACCAGATGGCCACCCTGCTCGGCATCACGGCGGATGAGCTGGATGAACTGAGTTTAAAACACGAAAAGCTGTACGCGATTGCCTCGCGCTGCGGGGTGTTTGCCAAATCGGATATCCAGCCGCTGCTCAATCAGGGCGCGCGCAAAGAGGATATCGCCGCGAGTATTTTCCAGGCGGTGGTCAGCCAGACCATCGCGGGCCTCGCGCAGGGGCGTGAGATCAAGGGCAAGGTGCTGTTCCTCGGCGGCCCGCTGTTCTTTCTCAAGGGACTGCGGCAGCGCTTTGTCGAAACGCTGCATCTGACCGAGGAAACCGCGGTTTTCCCGGACAACGCGGATGTGTTTGTGGCGGTGGGCGCCGCGTGTTATGCCGAAAACACGGCGCCGCTTTCGTTCGACGAGCTACTTGAGCGCATCGATCACGCTTCAGCGCAGAAAAACACCACCAATACCCTGCCGCCGCTGTTTTCCTCGGATGAAGAGTACGAGGCTTTCCGGGCGCGGCACGCCGCGCACTGCCCGCCGCCGATGGATGCAGACGGTTACCGCGGCGACGCCTATCTCGGCATCGACGCCGGTTCCACCACCACCAAGCTCGCGCTGATTTCGGCGGACGGCGGGCTGCTGTATACCTACTATGCCTCCAATGAGGGGAATCCCGTGGCGGTGGTGCTCGGCCAGCTCAAGGAGATTTACCGCCGCTTCGGCGACCGGATCACCATCCGCGGCAGTGCGGCGACCGGCTACGGCGAGGATCTGATCAAAAATGCGTTCCACATCGACCTCGGGCTGGTGGAAACGGTGGCGCACTACCGTGCCGCCCGCCACTTCAATCCGCAGGTGGATTTTATCATCGATATCGGCGGCCAGGATATGAAGTGCTTCAAGATCCGCGGCGGCGCGATCGATTCCATCATGCTCAACGAGGCCTGCTCCTCCGGCTGCGGCTCGTTTATCGAAACCTTTGCCAAGGCGCTCGGCTATACGGTTGCCGACTTTGCGAAGCTCGGCCTGCGGGCGGAAAAGCCGGTGGATCTCGGCTCCCGCTGCACCGTGTTCATGAACTCCTCGGTCAAGCAGGCGCAGAAGGAAGGCGCCGGGGTGGACGATATCTCGGCGGGACTGTCGATGAGCATCGTCAAGAATGCGATTTACAAGGTGATCCGCGCCGCCGACCCGTCCGAGCTTGGCGAGCACATTGTGGTGCAGGGCGGCACCTTCCTCAACGATGCGGTGCTGCGCAGTTTTGAGCTGGAGCTCGGCGCCGAAGTGATCCGGCCGACCATTGCCGGCATCATGGGCGCCTATGGCGCGGCGCTGGCGGCGAAGGATTATATGGCGAAGCATCCGGAACAGGAACGCTCCGCCCTGCTGACGGCCGAGAATCTGGAAAGTTTTGCGCATACGGCCAAATCCACCCAGTGCGGGCTGTGCGGCAACCACTGCCAACTGACGGTCAACTCGTTCGGCGGCGGCCGCAGATTTATCTCCGGCAACCGCTGCGAGCGGCCGCTCGGCAAGGGGAAGGAAAAGGATATCCCGAACCTGTACCACGAAAAATATGCCTACCTGCGTTCGCTGCAGGGCGGGGAAAACCGGCGCGGGCGCATCGGCATCCCGATGGCGCTCAACATGTACGAGAACCTGCCGTTCTGGCATGCGTTCCTTACGAAGCTCGGCTTTGAAGTGGTGCTGTCGCCGGAATCTTCCCGCGAGCTGTACGCCTGCGGCCAGCATACCATCCCGTCGGATACGGTGTGCTATCCGGCCAAGCTGATCCACGGCCACGTGGAAAAGCTGCTGGATATGGGGGTGGACGCGATTTTCTACCCCTGCCTGCCATATAACTTCGACGAGGGCAAGGGCGACAACCATTACAATTGTCCGGTAGTGGCCTATTACCCCGAGCTGCTCGGTGCGAATATCGATCGGCTCAAGGAGACGCGTTATCTCACCCCGTATTTCGGCCTGCACCGGCCGAAGGATTTCGCCAGGCATGCCGCGGACTATTTCGGCCGCGAATTCGGCATTCCGGCCGGTGAGGTGAAGGCAGCCGCCAGGGAGGCTTATGCCGCCTATGACCGGTATCTCGACTGGATCCGCGGCAAGGGGCAGGAGATGATCGATTTCGCGCGGGCGAATAACCGCCGCATCATCGTGCTTTCCGGCCGGCCGTATCATGTGGATCCGGAAATCAATCACGGCATCGACCGGCTGCTGTCCTCCTTTGGACTGGTGGTCATCACCGAGGACGCGCTGGCCTACCGCGCGCCGAAGGAGCCGGTGCGGGTGCTCAACCAGTGGACCTACCACGCCCGGCTGTACAGCGCGGCGGAGTATATCACCACCCAGCCGGATATGCAGCTGGTGCAGCTGGTATCTTTCGGCTGCGGTATCGATGCGATCACCACCGATGAGGTGCGGCGAATCCTGGAGGACGGCGACAAGCTGTATACCCAGCTGAAAATTGACGAAATCAACAACCTCGGCGCGGTGCGCATCCGGATCCGCAGCCTGCTCGCCGCGATCGACGCGCGCGAATAACCGTGTTTGACCAGAAAGGCTAGGTACATAGTGTATGGCAGAACTCGTCTATAATGAGCAGGGGCGCCTGCTGTTTACCGAAGAAATGAAACGGGAATATACCCTGCTGATGCCGCAGATGCTGCCGGTGCATTTCACCATGCTCAAAAAGGTGTTTGAGCTGCACGGCTACAAAATCGATATGCTTACCACCAACCACCGCGGTATCGTCAACGAGGGGCTCAAATATGTCCACAACGATACCTGCTATCCCGCGCTGCTGGTGATCGGCCAGCTCATTGATGCGGTCAAAAGCGGCAAATACGACCCGCACAAGGTCGGCCTGCTGATCACCCAGACCGGCGGCGGATGCCGGGCGTCCAATTATATCCACCTGCTGCGCAAGGCACTTGAACGGGCGGGGTACAGCTATATCCCGGTGGTTTCGGTGAATCTGTCCGGACTGGAGAAAAATCCCGGCTTTTCGCTGGGTGTTAAAAAGCTCGTGCAGATGGCGTATTCGATGATATACGGCGATCTGATCGTGCATATGGCCAACCAGTGCCGGCCGTATGAAATCGTCGAAGGCGAAACCGACCGCCGGGTGGCCAAATGGGTGGAGCGGCTGACAAAAGAGTTCAGCGGCAAGGGCAGCTTCCGTCCGGCGCATATGCGGGAGAATTTTCAGAAGATCGTGGACGATTTTGCCTCGCTGCCGGTCAACCGCGTCCCCAAGGTGCGTGTCGGCATCGTCGGGGAGATTTACATCAAATATGCGCCGCTGGGCAACAATAACCTCGAGGAATTCCTGCTGTCGGAGGACTGCGAGCCGGTGGTGCCCGGGCTGGTGGATTTCATCATTTTCAAATGCGACAACCGTGTAGAGGATCACAAACTCTACGGCGGCCGTACGGTGGAAGCGCTGGGCGCCGGCGTGCTGGAAAAATATTGCCGCAAGCTGCAGCGCGATATGATCGCCGCTGTTAAGCGGCATCCGGAATTCCGTGCCCCTTGTACCTTCGACCATATCAAAGAGCTGGTTCGGGACTATCTCGGCTACGGCAACAAGATGGGTGAGGGCTGGCTGCTGACCGGCGAGATGCTCGAACTGATTGATTCCGGCATCACCAACATCGTGTGCACCCAGCCGTTCGGCTGCCTGCCGAATCACGTGGTCGGCAAGGGGATGGTCCGCAAAATTAAAGATCAGCAGCCGCAGGCCAACATTGTCTGCATCGATTATGATCCGGGCGCGACCCGCATCAATCAGGAGAACCGCATCAAGCTGATGCTGGCGAATGCACGGCTTGCCGCGCAGAAGGCGGCGCCTGCGGATAAACCGGCGGAGCCTGCTGTGCAGTCGGCCGCTGCCGGCGTATAATCCTTCCCTCCCTGTGCACCCTAACCGGTACAAGGGAGGGACGTTTCATGAATAATCAGCCAGACAAGCAAGAGGAAAATACGCCGGGTGACACGCTGGGCGAGCAGCTGAAAGGGCTGCAGGAGACCGGTGCTGTGACCACCGACAACGGCCGTCACGTCATCCACTGTCTTACCATTATCGGGCAGATCGAGGGACATTATGTGCTGCCGGCGGAGAACAAAACCACCAAATATGAACACGTTATGCCGCAGCTGGTAGCGATCGAGGAAAGCCGAGAGATCGAAGGGCTGCTCATCCTGCTCAATACGGTAGGCGGCGATATCGAGGCGGGGCTTGCCCTCGCCGAACTGATTGCCGGTATGCGCAAGCCGACTGTATCGCTGGTGCTCGGCGGCGGGCACTCCATTGGCGTTCCGCTCGCCGTTGCAGCCAAGCGCTCCTTTATTGCGCCGACTGCCACCATGACGCTGCATCCGGTGCGGACGAACGGCTTGGTGCTCGGTGTGCCTCAGGCATTTTCGTATTTTGAGCGTATGCAGGAGCGTATCACCGGATTTGTCGCGGGCAATTCCCGCATGAAACCGGAGCGCTTTACCGAGCTGTGTATGAATACCAAAGAACTCGTGACCGATGTCGGCAGCGTACTTGACGGCGAAAAGGCGGTGGCAGAAGGGCTGATTGATCAGCTTGGTTCGCTGTCCGACGCTATCGGCGCGCTGTATGGGATGATCGAGGGGTGATTGTCTATGACAATCACCCATGAAAAACCGCTTGCCGGTCAGAGTGACCGGC
>CAJKBW010000010.1 GCA_905198295.1 uncultured Oscillospiraceae bacterium
AAGAGGCGCCATCTTTTTCCCTCCGTCTGTCTTTTCTGTTTCATCAGCCTGTCGTCTCCATATACAAAAACGACGAACTCCTCTTAAAAAATTTTTTAAAGTAGACTTTTTACTTTCCGCCATATCTCTTGTTCAGAGTGCAACACCATACAGCCGTGACGACATTTCCAGTCATTATTTTTATCCCTGCAAATCCCTAATAATTCGCATTCTCTGCAGTTCCGTGGAACAGCATCCAAATCATCCCGTTTTTCTCTATCTGCCGATAACCTTTTAAATAAATTCTTATACTTAAAAACTTCTCACAACGGATCCCCCTTTTTTAGGTGTATTTTTCGCTATTATACATCTAAAGATTAACATTATAAATCTTTAGGCGATTATAAATCGACCTAAAAAGCCATATACTAAAACCACAGGATGGGTGGTGAATATATGAAAACAGAGGATTTGAAAGAAATTGGCGTCCGCATTGCTGAACGGCGAAAAGAATTGAAATTAACCCAAGAGCAGACCGCCGAACGTATGAACGTATCTATCCAAATGATTTCCAACATCGAGAGAGGAAACAAGGCGATAAAAATTGAAAATCTCCTGAAGTTGTGCGATATACTCAAAACCAGCACCGATTATATATTGACCGGCAAACGTACAGATAGCGATTTTAATAATTTAGCGGATAAGCTTTCACAATTAACAGCGTCGGATTATCAAATGATAGAGATGCTGGTTGATTACCGTTTGCACGAAAACCAAGAAAAGGTATGAGGAAATTTCTATTTCCCTCATACCTTTTCTTATTTTATGAGGAACCCTATGGGACAAGACGAAAGCAAGGCCCTGTTCGGTAAGCCTCGGGAAGAAATCGAGTTGTTTTTTGAATGGAAAACAGAACGTGCTTTGTGGCGGTCGGGAGAAATCACAGCAACAGAAGCAATGAAGCGGTTGAACTTAAAACCCAACACCTTTTACCGCAGGGCAAAGGAAATGGGAATCTAGGAAAACCAAAATATCCACTTTTGACTATTCCACTTTTCATGTGTTTTTATAGTATGGAGTAGAGGAATATCCACTTTTTATCCCCCCCGAAAACCACGCAAAAAAAGAGACACCCACCAAAAGCGGTGAATGTCTCATAAACCCTTTATTTATGCAGTTTTTCGCTTATTTGAAATACCGGTTGAGCAGACCCTCGAACGCCTTGCCGTGACGGGCCTCGTCCTTGGCCATCTCGTGGACGGTATCGTGCACAGCGTCATAGCCCAGCTCCTTGGCGCGCTTGGCAAGCTGCATCTTGCCGGCGGTCGCGCCGCATTCAGCGTCAACGCGCATCTGCAGATTCTTCTGAGTGGAGTCGGTCACGACCTCGCCGAGCAGCTCCGCAAACTTCGCGGCGTGCTCCGCCTCTTCGTACGCGGCCTTTTCCCAGTACAGGCCGATTTCCGGATAACCCTCGCGATGCGCGACACGGGCCATCGCCAGATACATGCCCACCTCGCTGCATTCGCCGGTGAAGTTGGCGCGGAGCATCTCCACGACCTCCGCATCCAGGCCGGCCGCAATGCCGACGCGGTGCTCATCCGCCCACTCGCGGCCGGAAGCCTGCGGGGCAGCCGCCGGAGCGGAAGGCGCAGCAGCGGGAGCGGCCGCCATCTCGTTGAACTTATCGGCGCCTGCGCCGCACACCGGGCAGACTGCCGGCGGCTCGTCGCCGGTATGGACATAACCACAGATCGCACAAACATACTTTTTCATTTTTGTTTCCTCCTGATACGTTAAAGTGATATGTAAAGGTTATTGCGGACAATGGTGCAGGGTCCCGCAGGCCGGGCATCTCCCTTGGAGATACACATCCCGTACCTGAACCTCGTAGCCCTCCGGGCAAAGCGCGGCCAGCTTTTCTTCATCCAGCGGAAAATCAAATATCTCTCCGCAGGCGGCACAGCGAAAATGCCCATGATCTGCAGCTGTGCCGTCAAAGCGCTGTTCCTCCGCCTCAATATTCAGCGTCCGGATCAGACCGGCTGCCGACAACGCGCGCAGGGAATTGTAAATCGTGGTGCGGGAAAAAGTCGGATACTCAGCAGCCATCGCCTGATAAATGGTATCCGCCGTCGGATGGGTCGGATGCGCCAAAAGGTACGCGTATACGGCAATCCGCTGCTGGGTGGGCCGTAGCCCGGCCGCCGACAGCGCCGCCGCTAGTGTGCGAGTATCCATAGGCCTCCTCTTTTTTGTATTTATTATTTTGTTGTATTGATTACAAAAACAGTATAGCAATCTATCCCACTGTTGTCAACCCCTTTTTCCAAAATTTTCTCTCTTTTTGTAAGCGCCGGCAGGGCGAATATTCCTGCCGGCCGGTCAGCGGTGCGCGGCGTCCAGCGGAAAGGACGGCCAAGGGCCGGCAATCTGCCCACGCCGGCGTTAAACCCGGCGAAAACACAAAAAATCCCCGGCGCCGCCCGAATCATCGGACAACGGCGCCGGGGATTCCTCTGCCTGTTATTCGAGCATCTGATACAACAGTGCGGCATCGTTCTTTGCCACCGTTTCCTGCACCGACACCACTCGTACCCGCACCGCGCGGGCGCCAAGCGTGATGCCCAGCTCGTCCCCCTCCTTCACTTCGTAGGAGGCACGCGCGGGTTTGCCGTTGACCGTCACGCGGCCGGCATCGCAGGCGTCGTTCGCCACTGTGCGGCGCTTGATCAGGCGGGATACCTTGAGATATTTATCCAAACGCATATCGACATTCCTTTCCGTGGATGATCATCTGGGCAGCGCCGACAAAGGTACGCCTGTCGGGAAAGGCACACCGGGCGCGCCGGCAAACTGCCGGCGGCTGTACACATCCGCCGCGCGCTCTCCGCCGCACGGGTGACCTGCTGCTTGTTCCAAGCAAAAAGCCGCCCGCACAAACGGACGGCTTTTCCACGATACGAACCGCTTATTTCGAGACGGCATCCTTAAAGGACTTACCCGCCTTGAAAACCGGCTGCTTGGAAGCCGGGATCTGGATGGTTTCCTTCGTACGGGGGTTGCGGCCGGTCCGCGCCTCACGGGCACGCACTTCAAAAGTACCGAAGCCAACCAGCTGGACCTTATCGCCGGACGCCAGCGCGTCGACAATCGACTCCAGGACAGCGGCGACAGCCTTGTCGGAATCCTTCTTGGACAGTCCGGCCTTCTCAGCAACAGCAGCAATCAGTTCAACCTTGTTCATTTGCTTTGTACCTCCTAAATTTTTATCACCAGCGGGTAATACCGCGCATGGGCAAGTTGGATGCACCCGCCAGCCGCGGGTCGTTTTCATGCGGAAGGATGCCGTTTGGCCTCATCCCACAGTCGATCGAGATCCTCGAGCGAAGCGGAAGCCAGGTCCACCCCGCGCTCGGCAGCAAGCTGCTCGACCACGGTGAAGCGGCGGATGAACTTATCCGTCGCGCCGGTAAGCGCCTGCTCGGCATCGATATCGATGAACCGGGAAACGTTGACTGCCGAAAACAGCAGATCCCCGAGTTCTTCCTCCATCGCGGCGGTATCGCCGGAAGCAACCGCCTGTTTGAGCTCCGTTGTTTCGCTGTCGAGCGCCTGCATCGCACCGGACACGTCCGGCCAGTCAAAGCCCACCCGGCGTGCGCGGTTCTGCACCTTGCCCGCCCGCATCAGCGCGGGCAGCGCGCGCGGCACCGCACGCAGCATATCGGCCTGGGTTTTGCCGCCCTTGGTCTCGCGCTTGATGGCGTCCCAGTTTTTGAGCACCTGGCCGGCGTCATCCGCCGTCACGTCACCGAAAACATGAGGATGCCGAACCACCAGCTTTTTGCAGATGCCGTCCGCCACGTCGTCAAACGTAAACGAGCCCTTTTCCTGTTCCATCTGCGCGTGGAACACCACCTGGAGCAGCACGTCGCCGAGCTCCTCCTGCAAAAGCGGCATATCCCCGCGGTCGATGGCCTCAAGTGCCTCGTGGGTTTCCTCCAGCAGGTTCGACCGGATGCTTTCGTGGGTCTGCTCGCGGTCCCACGGGCACCCTTCCGGGGTGCGCAGCAGGCGCATGATCTCGAGCAGATCACTTATTGTGTATTTTTCCTTAAATTCAAACGAAACAGCCATGTAAAACCCTCAAAATACGGCGGATTTTTGAAAACTGCTTATATATTACCCTATCCAGCCGCGTTTTTCAAGTATTTGTGCAATTTTTTGTCCTTTTGGCAGCATTAAAATATCTTCGCGGGTAAATGCCCCGAGCAGAAGCAGCAAAAGCACGTAGACAATGCCGGCAATGAGGATGGCCAGAATGGTGGCCACGGTCCCCGGCATAATGCGCGCGAGCAGGCCGTTGGCCGCCCAGGCCGCCACCCCGCACAGCACGCCGGAAAACAGTGGCTTAAGAAAGATCCCCCGCCACTTCAGCCGCACGCGCACCACCCTCAGCAGCGCGATCAGGCTGAGCACCACCATCACCACATAGCACGCAAGGGTACTGTACGCGGATCCCATAATGTTGATGTAGGGATTGAGCACCAGCGTGGTGTTGAGCAGCAGCTTGACCGCCCCGCCGACGAGCACGATCTTGGCGGGGATGTCGGCGCGTCCGACCGCCTGGAGCATAGCGTTGATCGGCGCCACCAGACAGATGAAAATCACCGCGATGCCCATTACCTCGAGCATCGGGCCGGCGACCTGCGCGGTCACGTCGTCATAGACCATGCGCATGATCGGCCGGGCCAGCACCGCCAGTCCGATGCCGCACGGGGTGGCCACCAGCATGGTGATCCGCAACACCAGCGAAACGGTGGATTTGAGCTTGCGCTTATCCCGCAGCGCCCATGCCGAGGTAATCAGCGGCAGCGCACTGATGCCGAAGGTAAGGGTGACGTTGGGCACGAGGTTGGTAAAGGTAACCACCGCGCCGCGGTTGCCGGTCAGAAAGCCCAGCACGTCGGTGGTGCCGTCGGCCGCGATCTGGGCGGCGTACATGCCCTCCACGATATCGCCGCTGCGCTCCATGACGATCGCCAGACACTTCTGCAGCGACACCACGTCGATCATATTTGTCAGCTGGGTGGCCAGCGTGCCGAGCGCGACCGGGATCGCCACCCGCAGCAGACTGCGGAACATCCGCCGGGAAGAGGGCGACGGCGGCGCGCCGCCGAGCTCCGTCCGGGTGAAGCCGATCCCGCGGGCACGGTAGCGGATCATGATATACAGCAGCGCGAAAAAGGAGCCGGCCGTTACACCGATCATCGCGCCAGCCGCCACATACGGCAGGCTGAGCTCCACCGCCTGCTCGGCCGTTTCGGCCATCCGGCCGTATACCGGCAGCCCGGCAGCGAACCGGCTTTGCCCGAGCTGGAGCGCGCCGGCCGCCAGGCTCAGCCCGAACAGCAGCTTGCCCACCGCCTCGACGATCTGCGAAATCGCCGTTGGGGTCATGTTGCGCGACCCCTCATAGACGCCGCGGTAGGCCGAAACGAGGCAGCAGAACAGGATCGCCGGCGCCATTACGATCATGGTCAGCCGGGTGTTCGGCAGGTTGACGAACTCCGGATAAAAAGACGACAGGCCGAGCATCAGCAGCGTGCCCACCAGGCCGGTGACCAGAAACACCCGGAACGCGACCCGGAAGATGGTCTTCACATCCCGGTAGCGTCCGAGCGCGATGCTCTCGGACACCATACGGGAAACCGCCGTCGGGAAACCGGCCGTACACACGGTATAAATCGGCACGTACACGTTGTAGGTGGCCTCAAAATAACCGTAGGCGGTGGAATTGAGGTTTTTCAGCGGTATTTTGAAAAACAGGGCGCCGATCACCTTGGTGAGCACCGCGGCGAGCGACAAAATCAAAGCGCCCTGCAGAAAGCTCTGTTTTTTGCGTTCGGCCAAACGATTCACGTCCTTTTCAGCAGCTGGGCCACGCAGCGGTTTGTCTCCCACCGGATCCGCTCGATGTCAAGGGTCGGGAACTGCCCATCGCGGTACAGTACCCGGCCGTCGGCCATTGTCATAGCCACATCCGCGGACTGCGCCGCGTACAGCAGGTTGGACAGCGCGTTGTGGCAGGGGGTCATGCGGGTGCTGTCCCGGCGCAGCAGTACGAGATCCGCCCGCATGCCCTCGGCGATGTCGCCGCAGTCCTCGCGTCCCTGTGAGAGCGCCCCTTCGCGGGTCGCCATATGCAGCACCGTCCCGGCAGACAGCGCACAGGGATCCAGCGACACCCCCTTGGCGATGAGCGCCGCGGTACGCATCTCCTCGAGCATGTCGAGCGCGTTGTTACTCGCCGCCGAATCGGTGCCGAGCGCCACAGACATACCCGTACGCTGCATCTTCTCCACCTGAGCGATCCCGCTGGCGAGCTTGAGGTTGCTTTTCGGGCAGTGGGCCGCCGTCACGCCGTGCGCGGCGAACAGCGCCATATCCGGTTCGCTCAGCCACACACAGTGCGCCGCCGTCACCGGCTGATCCAGCACGCCGGTCTTCTCGAGCACCTGCGCCGGGGTCATTCCATGCCGTCCCACGCATTCGAGATGCTCTTTGCGTGTCTCGGAGACGTGCACCTGCATGCGGGCGCGGTGATCCGCGGCGAGCTGCGCAGCGTCCGCCAGGATATCCGGCCGTGTGGTATACTCCGAATGCGGCGCGACATCGATTTGGATGCGGCCGTCGTCCTCCCCGTGCACGCCATCGAGCAGTTCCGTCAGCTCCCGGTACGCCGGCAGATCGGCAAACCGCTTATCCGGGTCGAAGCAGCTGATGCCGCGGCCGATATTCGCCTTGATGCCGCTTTCCCGCACCGCCTGCGCCACCCGGTCGCAGAAATAGTACATATCCGAAAACGAGGTGGTGCCGCTGCGCAGCATCTCGGCGATGCCGAGCAGGCTGCCCCAGTACACGTCCTCGCCGGTCAGCTTATCCTCAAAGGGAAAAATCCGGTCGTTGAGCCAACGGTCGAGCGGCATGTCGTCGCCGTAACCGCGCATGAGGGTCATCGCCACGTGGGTGTGGCTGTTGACCAGGCCGGGAATCATCAGGTAAGCGGCGCCGTTCACCGTTTCGCCCCAGTTCCCCGCCGGCTCTTCTTTTCCTATATAGGCAATACGCTTATCCCGCACCCCAACGAATACCGCCGGCAGCAGCGTGCCGTCCGCCCGCAGTACATCAATATGCCGAAACAGCATGTCAATCCCCATTCCTTTTTCTATTTGGATCGGTTTTGCCGGCCGTCAGGCGGACAAAATCCCGGTGCATAGCACCGGAACGGTATAAACAGCCGTGTGAAAAACTATTTTTCACACGCTGCATCCTCCCTTTCCAAGGCCCCGAGGATCGCCTTCATCAGGCGGATGAACCGCCCCGAAGCCTGCGCAGCGTTGACCGTCACCTCGTCGTCGCTCACCGTGGACTGCGGCACCATGCCCGCCGCCATGTTGGTGATACAGGAGATGCCCAGCACCGCCATCCCGCACTGCGCAGCGGCGATCGCCTCCGGCACGGTGGACATGCCTACCGCGTCCCCGCCGAGCAGGCGGACCGCGCGGATTTCCGCCGGCGTTTCAAACTGCGGACCGGCCATGAAGAAATAGACCCCTTCCCGCAGCGGCTGCCCGAGCGTCTGCGCGCAAGTGCGCGCGAGGGTGAGCAGCGCCGGCGAATAGGTGCGGGTCATGTCGAAAAAGCGCGGACCGAAGGCCGGCTCCTCCGCGCCGCGCGCCGGGCTTTCGGCGCACAGCTTGATGTGATCGGTAATAAGCATGAAATCGCCCACCCGGAAATCGGGGTTCACCCCTCCGGCGGCATTAGTCAGCAGCAGACGGCGCACCCCCAGCAGGTGCATCACCCGTACGTAAAAGGCCGCTGTCTCCATGTCGTAGCCCTCGTAATAGTGGAATCGCCCGGCCATCACGATCACCTCGCGGCCGCAGAGCCTTCCGCACAGCATCATGCCGGCGTGGGAGGCCACCGTTGAACGGGGAAAGCCGGGGATATCCGCATAAGGGATCCGCACGGCATCCTCCACCTCATCAGCCAGACGGCCGAGCCCGGAGCCGAGCACCAGGCACACCTCCGGCTGTCCGGTCAGGTGCGCGCGGATGTAGTCCGCCGCCTGCCGGTATTGTTCCAACGGGATATTCATGGCTGCCGCCAACCCCTTTCTGCGCAATCCAGACATTCCGCCATAATAAAAGCATAGGGGCTAACCCGCAGGTTTGCCCCTATGTTGTGCACCGTCCGGTTATTCCCCGATGCGCGCGCCGCAGCGCTTGCAGTAAGCCGAGTCGTCGGTGTTGACCGTGCCACATTTTTCGCAGCGCACCGCCTTCTGGTACTCGTAGATCTTTTTGCGTACCTCGTCGAGCTTGGCCTGCAGCTCATCCACCTTGAGGACGCATTCGTCCACCATCGAGGTGACGTCCTGCTCATCCTTGCGGCCGTCGTAAATCAGGCGGCCAAGGCCCTCAAAGGTCGCGGCGATATCCTTTTCGATCTCCGCCGCATTCATTTTCAGGCGGGTAACCTCCACAAAATCTGCAGTTTTCTTGCCGGCGGTTTCCGCTACCGACTTGGCTTTATACAGAACCTCTTCAAAGCTTGCCATACTCTCTTCCTCCCTTTCCTGCTGCGGCGGGCTGCATCGTCCGCCGTATCCGGTTTGGAACACCTTTTTGCTTTGCTGCCTTTAGTATACTCCTTTTTCCCGGTAAATTCAACCATCGAATGAAACCGGAAATAAACGCAGGCTATCCTCCGACAGCCTATTGGCCCGGCCGCGCACGCCGCCCTTCCGGAAATCGGCGGGAAAAGGACAGAAAACAGCATTAAGCTGCCCGACTTGCCGCCTCTCCGCCTTATGAACCAGGCACCGCGCCGTCATGCTTTGCTTCCAACCAGCAGCCGAACCATACGTTTTCCCTGCTCATCCGGCACCGTCCAAGAGGCACACGGCTCCTTTTCCGGCCGGCAAAAACGGTTACTCGGCGTAAATGCTGCCGCCGAGGAACTCCCTCAGCAGGCTGTCTGCCGGCACCAGCGCATCCGGCAGACGCACGAAGGCGTCGAGCACCTGCTCGAGATGGCGGGCCAGTTCGGCGTCCGGATGATCGTCCGCCACCGTGTGCAGCCGCGGCAGCAGTTCGCCGGCGAACAGGCACGGTTCATAGGCGTGGGTGGTGTCGATGATCCAGTCCACCGTATCGACATAAGGAAACAGGTAGAGATTTTCGCCCCGCACCACCTGCCGCCACATGTTCAAGGTGTTTTCCGGAGAACTGCTGCGGAACCGCTCGTCGCGCAGCAGGCGCCGCACCAGCCGCAGGTCGCGCCGGCGCACCCATTTTTCGTCGCCGCTGTAAATCGGGGTCAGCGTGTTGACAAATACCTTGTACACATGCTCGCGCGGCAGATGCTGTTCAAACACCGGATTGAGCGCATGGATGCCCTCGAAAATCACCACCGAATCCCGTTCGAGCTGTAAGAGAGTAGTTTCCGGCGCGGGGCGGCCGGTCACGAAGTCAAAGCGCGGCAGCTGCGCACAGCCGTCCTGCAGCAGCGCCTTCATACAGCGGTGCAGCTGCTCGAGGTTGAGCGCCTCGAGCGCCTCATAGTCGTATTCGCCGTTTTCGAGCCGCGGCGCACAGAAGCGCCCGCGGTAAAAGTTGTCGAGCGACACCACATGGGCATCGAGCCCCTTAGCCCGCAGGCTGTCCCGCAGCAGCAGCGCGGTAGTGGTCTTGCCCGATGAGGACGGCCCTGACAACATAGTCAGCCGCCGGCCGTTGTCGCTGTCCGCCAGAAAGACGGCGAGCGCCTCGAGGTCCTCCCGGTAGCGGCGGTTTTCCTCCGCGACCAGCGCTTCGGGCGCGGTGCGGGCGTGCTCATTGATCTGCGCAAGCTGTAAAATCCGTTTTGGCGCCGTATTTTTCATAAAAGGCCTTCACCTGCTCTTTCCTGGCCAGCATCTCCTCCAGCCCCGCGTTGTACTCATACGGGAACTTGTAGTTGAACACGCGTTCGAGGTGGTCGGTGCCCGGCTGCTTGAGCTTGGTCACCGCACCCGCCCCGCAGGCGAGGATGGTATGCGTTTCGTCCATGATGTATACGTTGTACAGGCCGTCGCGGCCATCGAGTGCCCAGCCGACGTTTTCCTGGTTGCCGACCATCCGGCTCTGGCGGTAGAGGTAATAGGGATGGTAGCCGGCCTGCGGCAGTCGCCGGGCCGAATACGCCACCATGCGCACCGCGTCATCCTGCGCCCGGTAGTCGGCGCGGCGCTGGATCACCAGGTTGGAGGCGCGCTTCATGCTCAGCGTATGCACCGTTATGCTTTCCGGTGCAAGCGAAAGTATACCTTCCAAGGTGCCGTAAAAGCCCTCGGCGTCGTCCCCGGGCAGTCCGGCGATCAGGTCGGTGTTGATGTTGTCGAGCCCGCAGCGCCGCGCGAGCGCAAAAGCGTCATAGAACTGCTCCACCGTGTGCCGGCGGCCGATGGCGCGCAGCACGTCGTTCCGCAGCGTCTGCGGGTTGATGCTCACGCGGGACACACCCGCCGCCTTGAGGGTGCGCAGCTTATCCTCGGCCACCGTGTCCGGGCGGCCGGCCTCCACCGTGTATTCCCGCAGCGCGGACAGGTCAAAGCTGTCCTCCACCGCCCGCAGCACCGCCGCGAGCTGTTCGGCGGACAGTGTGGTCGGGGTACCGCCGCCGAAATACACCGTCTCCAGCCGCAGGCCAAGGCTTTTGGCCAGCGCGCCGGTATAGGCAATCTCCTCGTTCAGCCGCTCGACATAGGCGGGGATCAGCCGCGCCGCGCGCTCCACCGTTTGGGAGACGAAGGAGCAGTAGTCGCAGCGGGTCGGGCAGAACGGCACCGACACATACAGGCTGAACGAATCCGGCCGGGAGAGCGACAGGATTTTGTCCTCCGCCTCCAGTGTGCGCCGGCATAATGCAGTCTTGTCCTCCCCGACGAGCAGCCGTTCACGGAACCAGCGCAGCGCCTGTTCCTCGCCCTGCTCGCGGATGAGCCGGCGCAGCAGCTTGACCGGGCGCACCCCGGTGACAATCCCCCACTGCAAAGTGCAGCCGAACAGCGCGCAGAACAGCTCATACAGCTTTTCCGCCATGCGCAGCTCGCACTCGTCGCGGTATTCCGGATCGGCGTTGTCCACCGTCCACTCGCGTTCCTGCCGGAAATCCTCCAGCGTCAGCACACAGCGAATAGTCGTCCCGGCCTGACAGCGTATAAGCCTGGTATACGCTGTCAGGCCGCCGGACGCGGCGTCCTCCGGCGCGTCCCACAGCACCGTGACCGGCTCCTGCGGCAGGAACAGCCGGCAGATATTTTCGATTTCGTAGCGGAATTTGTGCCCGTTAAGTATCAAATTCATCGTATCGTCCCGTTATATATGGATTTTCCGCCCTCTCCCGGGAAAGGGTGGTGGCGGGACCGTGGCCGGGATAAACGGCACAGTCCCCTTCAAGCGCAGCCAGCCGCCGCAGAGAGGCGGCCAGTGCGTGCGGGTCGCCGCCGGGAAAATCGGTGCGGCCCTCGCTGCCCATGAACAGGGTGTCACCGGAGAACAGCGTGCGCCCGCACAGATAGCAGCAGCTCCCCGGCGTATGGCCGGGGGTGTGCAGCACCGAAAAGCGCAGCTGCCCCGCCTCGATGACATCCCCCTCCCGCACCACGCGGTCGGCGGTCAGCCGCAGGTCTTGCCCGGGCGTGAGAAACGCCGTCAGGCTGCGTACCGGGTCGGTGAGCGCCGGCTGATCGTCGGCATACACATACAGCGGCGCGCCGGTCGCCTCCCGGATTTCTCCGGCGGCGAGCATATGGTCAAAATGTGCGTGGGTCAGCAGCACCGCGGCGATCGTCAGCTTCTCCTGCGCCGCTCTGGCCAGAATCTCCTGCGCCTCGTCGCCCGGATCGATCACCGCCGCCGTGCCGTTTTCATCCGCGGCCAGATAGCAGTTGGTCGTCAGCTCCCCCACCGGCAGACAAATGACTTTCATCCTTTTTTCCTTTCCTTTACCCGGCGTTGGAGCGCGAAACCCGCTCCACCCCCGGGATCTTCGCCAGCCGCGCGCCCACCGATTTCAGATGATCCAGGCTGCTGACCCCGAGGGTCAGACTCATCTGCGCCTGACCGTCCTTCGGCTCCCGGGCGTTGATGGCGTGGATCATCACGTGCATGGATGCGAGCTGTGTGGTGATGTCCGCGAGCAGCGTGTGCCGGTTCTGTGCCTCGATATACAGCGTCGCCTTGAATTCCTTATCGGCGTCGTCCTCCCAGTAGACGTGCACCCAGCGCTCCGGCTCCGGCGCGAGCGCCAGTTCCCGCGGCACGTTGGTGCAGTCGCGCTTGTGGATGGATACACCGTAGCCGCGGGTGATGAATCCGATGATGTCGTCCCCCGGCACAGGGTTGCAGCACCGGGCGAATTTCACCAGACAGTTGTCCATGCCGTCGATGATGACCCCGCCGTTGTTGTGCCGGTGCGGCACCGTGACGACGTCCGCGGGCTGGATTTCCTCCTCCGAACGCACCTGCCGGAGGTAGTCCTCCTTCATGCGCGGCACGATGCGGGACAGCAGCACCCCGCCGTAGCCGATCGCAGCATAAAAATCCTCCAGCGAGGCGCAGTGCTGCTTTTTGCTCTGGCCGAGCAGGAACTCCTCAAGCCGTTCGCCCGAAAGGCGGATGCCGTTGCGGGACATCTCCCGCTCCAGCTCCTGCTTGCCCTGCTCGATGTTTTCCTCCCGGCGTTCTTTTTTGAACCAGGAGCGGATCTTGTTGCGCGCCTCGCCGGTCTTGACGATGTTCAGCCAGTCGCGGCTCGGCCCGCGCCCCTGTCCCGATGCGGTGATAACCTCCACGATTTCACCGGTCTTCACCACATAGTCGAGTGGCACGATCCGCCCGTCCACCTTCGCTCCCACCATGCGGTTGCCCACCGCCGTGTGGATCGCGTAGGCAAAGTCGATCACCGTCGCACCCACCGGCAGGGTCAGCACATCCCCCTTCGGGGTAAACACGAACACGTCGTCGGAGGACAGGTCGGTCTTGATGCTGCGGACGATATCCTCCGCATCGTCGACGTCCTTCTGGTTTTCGATGAACTGCCGCACCCAGGCAAGCCGTTCCTCCAGCTTATCCTTGCGCTGAATGCCGAGCTTGTATTTCCAGTGCGCGGCGATGCCGTATTCCGCCGTATAGTGCATCTCCCAGGTACGGATCTGCACCTCGAAAGGGATCTTCTCCTTACTGATGACAGTGGTATGCAGCGACTGGTACATATTTGCCTTCGGGGTAGAAATATAATCCTTGAAGCGGTTGGGCAGCGGCCGGAACATGTCGTGGATGATGCCGAGCACGTTATAACAGTCGTTAACCGTATCCACGATTACCCGAACAGCATAGATATCGTAAATTTCCTCAAAGGCGCGCCCGTGCATATACATTTTGCGGTAGATGCCGGTAATGCTCTTGATCCGGCCGGCGACAAACGGCTTCATCTCGAATTCCGCCAGCCGGTCGCGGATGCGCTGCTGGATGCTTTCGAGAAAGGCGCTGCGCTCGTTCTCGCGCAGCGCGAGGGCATCCTCAATCTCCTTGTAGGCCACCGGATCGAGGATGCGCAGCGACAGGTCCTCAAGTTCCTCCTTGACCGCGCGGATACCGAGCCGGTGCGCGAGCGGGGCGAAAATATCCATCGTTTCCTTGGCCTTGTCGCGGCGCTTCTGCTCGGGCAGCGAGCCGATGGTGCGCAGGTTATGCAACCGGTCGGCCAGCTTGATGATGATCACCCGGATGTCCTCGGACATCGCCAGCAGCATTTTGCGCACGTTTTCGGCCTGCTGTTCCTCGCGGGTGGAAAAGGGGATTTTGTTCAGCTTGGTGACCCCGTCCACGAGGTTGGCCACATCCTCGCCGAACTGCTTGCGGATCTCCGCCAGCTCGACCGGCGTATCCTCGACCACATCGTGCAGGATCGCGGCCTCGATGGTCTCGCTGTCCATACCCAGATCCACCAGGATGCAGGCCACCTGCAGCGGATGGCAGACGTATTCCTCGCCGGAAGCGCGCTTCTGTCCCTCGTGTGCGCAGCAGGCGAGGGTGATCGCACGATCGACCGCGTCCAGATCGTAGGCTTTCTCGCTTTTCATGATGCGGTTTTTCAGATCGGAAATGCATTCCTCTTTTTGAATCATCGCCTGCTTCACTTCCCTTCTGCGGCCGTCTGCAGCCGGCGCATAACCGGCGTCGCCTGCAAATCCGCCTTACCCTGCACCGGCAGCAGGCGTACCGACAAAAATTCGCCGTCGTCCGCCGTCTCGAGCAGCTGCGCTTGCCCAAGCGCCTCGAGGCTGACGCGCACCCTCGCCGGCCCGCCGGCTTCAGGCGCCGCGAAAGCCAGCTGCTCAAGGGTTCCGGTAAAGCGCGGATGCTGCCGCAGATACCGGTACAGCGCCGCAGTCTCCTCCCGGGAAGGCAGCAGAAGGCGAACCTCATGCGCGGTCAGCGGCTCCCCACGCATGAGCTTTTCGTACAGCTGCATCCCTTCGACGAGCTGCTCCTGATCCGCCCCGTCGATGCGGATATCCTTAGCGATCAGCGATACGCTGACCATCCCGTTATATTCGTTGCGTTCCATAGATACCGCCAGATTCAGCCGCGTCCCGCACGCTACCGGAAACGCGTCCGCCGTCTGGCGGAAGCGCATCACCGTCAGCCGGGTGCCGTCCCGCGATACCGACAAGCGCAGATGCTTGCCGCCGCCGATCGGCGAAATGGCGTCAAGCTGCATATGCATCAGGGCAAACACCGGCGCTGGGTTACCCGCCCCGCACGGTTCGAGCGCTTCGAGCAACGGCAGCTTATCAACGCTGACCTGAGACGGCCGCAGCCGGATGTCGATGGTCAGCTCCGGCACCGGCATAAAGGCGAAACGCTGCGCGGCATAGGCGTTGATCCGCTCCCGCAGCCGCGGGATATCTTCCGCCTTGAGCGAGGCCCCGGCCGCCAGCTCGTGCCCGCCGAAGGCGGTCAGCACATCGCTGCACGCGGTCAGCGCCTCAAACAGCGAAAAGCCCCGGATACTGCGGCCGGAACCGCGTGCCATGCCGTCTTCACGAACCGACAGAACAATGCAGGGCTTGCCGAAACGCTCCAGCAGGCGGGCGGCAATGATGCCCACCACCCCAGGATGCCAGTTTTCGCCCTCCACCACCAGCACGCGGTCGAGCAGGCGTTCCGGCTCCTTTTCCAGTTTGCCCAAAATTTCCGCTAAAATAGCCGCCTCCACCGACTGACGCTCCACGTTGAGGGCCTGCACCTGCTCAGCGAGCGCGGCTGCCTCTTCATCGCTTTGACACAGCAGCAGCCGTGCGGCGTATTCCGGCGATGCCATCCGCCCGGACGCGTTGATCCGCGGCGCGAGCGTAAAAACGGTGCCGGTCGCGGTCAATGTCTTACCGCCGGCGCCGGCCGCCTCCGCAAGTGCCCGCAGGCCGGGCCTCTCCCGACGGTTGATGCACTCCAGACCGCGGCGCACCAGCACCCGGTTGGCGCCGCTGAGGGACACCACGTCCGCGAGGGTACCCAGCGCCACCAGATCCGCGTATTCCTCCAGTACGGTATCCATATCGCCCTCCAGCGCGCAGGCCAGCAGAAACGCCACCCCGACGCCGGCATATTCCTTGAATGCGCTTTCACAGTCCGCCCGGTGCGGATCCACCACCGCGACCGCGCGCGGCAGCACCTCCTGCGGCTGATGGTGGTCGGTGACCACCACGTCGATGCCCTTTTCGCGGGCGTAGTCCACCTCATCCACCGCCGCGATGCCGTTGTCCACCGTGATAATGAGTCTGGCTCCCTCTTCGGCGAGCCGGTCGATGGTCGGCCGGTGAAGCCCGTAGCCGTCCCCCTCGCGTTCCGGCAGCTGGTAAAACACATCCGCCCCGCGCGAGGACAGATAGCTGTACAGCAGCACCGTCGCGGTGACGCCGTCCGCGTCGTAATCCCCGAAAACGGCGATCCGCTCGCCGCCGTCTATCGCCCGCTGCACCCGCTCGACCGCCAAATCCATATCCGCGAGACTGAACGGGTCCTCATTCAGTTCGGTGCCGTACAGGAATTCTGCTGCGTCCTCCGCCGACGTAATACCGCGCGTGTTCAGCAGGAGCGCCAGAAACGGATGGGCGCCGCAGTCCTCTGACAGCTGCGCGGCCGCATCTTTATCCAGCGGCAGCGATACCCAACGTTTGATGCTCATCGTTTCCTCGACTCCTTCTTATGCGGCAAGCTCGCCGGCAAATGGCTTAATACTTTATTTTACCATTTTTCTTTCCTGTTTTCAACTGCCGCCCGGGATTTTCCGCCGTCCGGAAACGTCGGATGCGGAAAAGCGGCCTGTTTCAGTCACTGGCGCAGCAGTCGACCCGCTGAATCCACCCGTTTTCTTCACAGAGACCCACCGCCCTCTACAATTGAGGCCCATCATAACGGAAGGACGGATAAACCATATGAACCACACGCCGCCGCCGACGGGCATTATGGATAAGATAAACCGGCACGAACACGATGTTTCTGCACTTCTGCGGAAAGCACACCCCCGGTATCCATTCGTACCAGCCGGTTCGCGGCACTGCACAAGCACTATCGGCAGCACGCTTCCCGCCGTGCATGGTTCAAACAGCATATAAAAAAGGGCCGCCCATCGGGCAGCCCTTTTTTATTCCAGTTTTCTGCGCATCATGCGATGCGGCACATGGCCATCCATGTGCTCCTCGCCGCATACAGTAAAGCCCTGCTTCTCATAAAAGCCGATCACGCGGCACTGGGCGTCGAGCTCCGCCCATTGCGCACCGAGCTGCGCCGCCTTTTTCACCATCGCGTCAAGCAGCTCGCCGCCCATTCCGGTACCGCGCCACGCCCGCCGCACCGCCAGCCGGCCGATCCCCATCACGCCCGGCCGCTTTTCATACAGCCGGCCGGTCGCAACCGGCTCGTCGCCGCGGTACAGCAGCACATGCCGGCTGGTGCGGTCCAGCTCATCCAGTTCCATTTCCGGGGAATACCCCTGCTCGTCACAAAATACCTCGAGTCGTATAGCAAACGCCTCATGCAGATCGTCGCCGCCATCAAGCCATCGGATATCGTCCATATGCCGCCTACCTTTGCCTGTCTGTTATCGGATAGACCGGATCAAAACCACAGCCGCCCGGAGTTGTGCTGCGTGCCGGAATCGGCCGGATCCGCTCCTGCTTATCCTAACACGCTGCGCGCAAAAAGGCAAGCATCCGTGCATCATTTTCGGAGTGCTCGCTTTTGAGATTATAATAAGGATTTTTCGTAATTCAGCCGTATGTCTTTTATGTCTGCGTATAAGTTCATACTCTCTATTGATCAGCCGATGCATTGTCATTTTTGTCTTTCTTTCCCTGTTTAACTATACCAGTATCATTTGCCGATAAGCTTCCGGCTCCATCCCCATAACATAGCAAACGTCCCTTGACAACTCCGCCGGAACCGTGTAAAATAAAAAGCAACTAATTAGTTGGTTTTTACTTTACCGGAAAGGCGGATGTGTTTTGTTTTCTCTCGGCTTGACCTCCGTAACCTTTCGTCACCTGGATTTCCGGCAGATTCCCGCATGCTGTGCGCAGGCCGGCCTGTCCTGCATCGAGTGGGGCGGCGATGTTCATGTGCCGCCCGCAACCCCGGACAGGGCGGTGCAGGCCGCCCGGCTGACCGCCGCCGCCGGACTGCGGGTTTCCTCTTATGGCTCCTACTACCGATGCGGGGAAACCGATGACGCGCAGGCCGCCTTTGCGCCGCATCTGGAGGCCGCTCGCCGGCTGGGCGCACCAGTGATCCGGCTGTGGGCCGGCAGCCGGGGCAGCAGTGACGCAGACAGCGTATACTTCCGGCAGATCGTTGAGGAAACCCGTGCGCTGTGCCGCATGGCGGCAAAAGAGAACATCACACTGGCGTTTGAGTATCATCCGCATACGCTGACTGACCATGCAGATGCTGCCGTCCGGCTGGCCGAGTCGGTTGGCATGACAAATTGCGGACTGTATTTTCAGGTCGATCCCACCCTGTCGGCTCAAGAAAATCGCCGGGCACTCCGGCGCCTTCTGCCCTTTCTGAAAAAGGTGCATGTATATCACTGTGACCCCGCCTTCCGGCGCCTGTCGCTCGGGGAAAGCGGCGGGCCGGAGCTGTGGCGGGCGCTTTTAGCAGAGCTGGAGACGGCGTCTGTCTGTACCGACCTGCTGTTTGAGTTTCTCAAAGACCCCACTCCGGAAGGACTGTTCAGGGAAGCGGAGCTGCTCCGCTCCCTGCTGTAAAAGGGAGAGAAGTGCATGGAGCAGAAGAAAAAGGCCGCACTTACCCGGCAGAAAATTCTGGATGCCGCAGAAATGGAATTTACCGAAAAAGGACCGGATGCGGCTCGCGTGGACCGGATTGCCCGACTGGCCGGTGTAAATAAGCAGTTGATCTACGCCCATTTCGGCAGTAAGGAGGGGCTGTATACCGCTGTGCTGGAAGCGGTGTACGGACGCTTGTCGTCGTGCGAGGAAACGCTGATGAAGACGGATTTTGACGGTCCCGAAGCCGTGCGGCGCATCATATTGGATTATTTCGGCTTTCTGATGGAAAACCCCTCGTTTGTGCGCCTGGTGCTGTGGGAAAATCTGAACGGCGCCCGGCATGTTCCGGAGACATCCCCCAAGCTGTTCCGCGGCGCCGAACAGCTGCTGCGCCGCGGAGTAAGTCAGGGGGTTCTGCGTGAGGATCTGGATATTGAGCAGACTGTGCTCTCGCTGAATATGTTCTGCTTTTCCGCGTTTTCCAATGTACATACCCTTTCCCGCCTTCTGGGCCGGGACCTGGCCGCACAGCAGGAAATGGCGCGCCGCAGCGCCCATATTGCCGACGTGCTGACCGCATACGTACAGAAAAGAGAGGAGATACCGACATGATTCGTATGGCCGTGGTAGGAGCCGGAAGCATCGGCATGGAGCATATCCGCGCGCTGGAAAAAGCGGAAGGCTGCTGTCTGTGCGCCGTGTGCGACACCGATGAGAACAGGGCCGCACAGGCGGCTAAACCATACGGCGTCCCGTGGCTGACCGATTATCGGGAAATCCCCGGCCGCGTGCAGGCCGACGCGGTGATCCTGAACCTGCCGCATCATCTGCATGCCGACAGCACTGTATTTTTTCTTGAACACGGGCTGCACGTGCTGGTGGAAAAGCCGATGGCCAACACCACCGCAGAATGTGACCGCATGCTGGCAGCAGCGGCCCGCAGCGGACGAAAGCTGGCTGTCGGCCATCTCCAGCGGTTTTTCCCCGCCAACCGGGCTGTACGGGAACTGGTCACATCCGAAAAACTCGGCCGGTTCTGCATGTTCAGCGAACGGCGCACCATCGACTATTTTTCAGCCGACCGTCCCCTCTGGTTTCTGGACCGCCGCACCGCCGGCGGCGGAATCGTGATGAACTATGGAGCGCATGTGCTGGATAAACTGTTCTGCCTGACCCCTTCCGAGGGAGCCGCAGTATATGCCTCCTGCGGAAACGCTAAAAACAGCCGCAATATCGAGGGGCATGCCCAGATGCTGCTGAAATTCCCCTCCGGCCTGAGTGCGGCGGTTACTTTCAGCGGGTATGGACCGAGCGGATACGATACGTTCTATGATTTCACCAGGGGAACGGTGCGGGTGCAGAGCGGTACGATACTGTCCTACACCACCGACGGCGAATGGCATTCCACCGAAATACGCAGCGACGGCAAACACATGGAACGTCAGCTGGAGGCGTTCTGCCGCTATATTCAGTCCGGCACCGCGGATATCGCCACAGGCGAATACGGCCGGCGGATCGTCGAGACCATCGAACGGATTTACCGCAGCGCAGAATCCGCTCTTGAATGCTGATTCGCCGCTGAGCCGCCTGCTTGTTGTACAAATGCTGCGTGGAAACAGACAGATAGAAAAGTGTGATTCTTTCCCGACAAAAACCGACTTTTTCGCCTGCCGCTCCACGGCCTATTAAGTGCCTATTCTGCACTGCCGCTCATCCGATATCCCGGCGGCAGAAGCTGACTGATTGGATCCTTTTCCCGCCAACTCTGCTTCCGTGTGCAAAAATCTGCCGCTTGTCCCTCCTTGCCATTTGTCCTTAATTTGGGGATATACTGAGGTGATGGAACCATGACACAGCTCATACCGGTAAAATACAGGCTCTACACCTATCCGGCCGGCATCACTCCCCGGATCCAGGAGATTGCCGGCCATCTGGACAAAACCGACATTCATCCGCATCTTCCCTGCTTCTCCCTGCACACCGAGTACAGCTTCGGCAAACGCAGCCTGAATTCCGCGCAGCTGGAGCCATATCCGGAGCTGCGCCAGCGTCAGGTCAACGGCGTGCCGCAGCTCTGGCATTCCGCGCGGTGGGCTAAGCAGTTCGCTGAGTTCCTTCAGACACTGTGCGGGAAGAATGTCCCGACTGTTATAGAAATCCATCCGCCCTTTGGCGACTATACGAACCTGACACACTTTTTCGCCGTGTACATAACGTTATCTATGCTTTTTCAATAGGAGCGTACAAATTCTTATTTATCAAACTGATTATACAGCGGAAAGAAAGGAGTGTGAAGTGAAATATCCTTCGAATGTGAAATAATGCCCTTTAGTCATTGCGAAATTTTCTGTTTGCGCAGAAAGTGAAATGAAATCCACCTACCACCTCAGCGATTTCACGCACGAAGTGCATTTCACAAATCTCGAAGGGATTTATTTCGTTGAAAAGAAACAACCTTTGTCTACTAGACAAAGGTTGTTTCTTTTCTGGCGGAGAGAGAGGGATTCGAACCCTCGAACGGGGTTAACCGTTACACGATTTCCAATCGTGCGCCTTAGGCCAGCTCAGCCATCTCTCCCTATTTTCTGTTTTGCCGCTTTCAGGGGAAAGCGCTAGATTATTATAGCGGCTCGGCCGAAAAAAATCAAGTCCAAATTGCAATTTCTTTCATATTTTTTCCCCGGGAAACTGCTTTTCCGCCCGGGTGCGCAGGATCTCCTCCAAAAGACGGCGGTATGCCTCGTCCTGTTCCGGACGGCGTTTGCTGCTGCCGTGCAGACGACCGCCGCGCCGGCGGATGGTTTTCGCCAAATGGCGCGCCGCCAGCAAAGCGTCCATGTTCCCCTCGTGATATACAAAACCGTCCTGATGCAGCGGCACAGCCTGTTTAGCCAGACACATGGCCGCCAGGCCGTAATCCTGGGTCACGACGATATCGCCCGGCTGAACACGGTTGACCAGAGCAAAATCCACACTGTCCGCGCCGGTGGAAACCGTGACGGTCTGCGCCCCTTCCCGGGAGAAAACGTGTGCGCTGTCGCACAGCAGAATAACCGGTACGGCATAGCGCCGCGCGGTTTCCAGCGTAATATCCACCACCGGACAGCCGTCCGCATCGATCAGGATCGTCAAAATGTCAGCACCTTTCCCACCGCATCCTGGATCAGCAGATCCGCGCGGGCATCCAGCGGTGTAGCCGAGCGGTTGATGACCACCAGATGCCTGCCGCTAAACGCGTCAAGGAATCCCGCCGCCGGATATACCGACAGCGAAGTACCGGCCACGATCAGCAGATCGGCGCCGCCGATCGCCTGCAAAGCGCCCTGTATGACCGTCTGGTCAAGCTGTTCCTCATACAGCACCACATCCGGCTTGATCACCCCACCGCAGCGGCAGCGCGGAATCCCCACGCTGTCCCGTATACAGGCGGCGTCGTAATGGCTGCCGCAGCGCAGACAGGTATTGCGGTGAAAGGAGCCGTGCAGCTCCCAGACCCGGCGGCTGCCCGCCTTCTGATGCAGCCCGTCAATATTCTGCGTGACCACCGCAGCGAGTCGGCCCTCACTCTCCCAACGGGCCAGACAGCGGTGTGCTGTATTCGGCTGCGCATCCAGACACAGCATTTTTTCGCGGTAAAAGGCAAAAAACGCCTCGGTATGCTGTTCAAAAAAGGAATGGCTGAGGATGGTTTCCGGCGGATAGGCATATTTCTGCCGATACAGTCCATCCTCGCTGCGAAAATCGGGGATACCGCTTTCGGTGGACACGCCTGCCCCGCCGAAAAACACCGTATTCTCGCTCTCCTCAACCCAGTGCATCAGGGTCTGCTGCGCCTGTGTCATTTTACTTCCCATTTTTTCGCATTATCCCTCCTGTACCACGCCGGCAGCACCGTCCTGCCCGGTGCGTGTAAGCACCCGGATCCATTTGTAGCGGTTGACCTTGACCACCGCCACCAGACATTTAAGCATCTGATCACACTTCAGGCAGATAAACACGGCCACCGGCGGCCACCCCCAGAGATACGCCGCTGCCAGCGAAAGCGGGAGCACCAGTCCCCACATGAAGATCAGGTCGTTGATCATCACAAAACGGGTATCGCCGCCGCCCCGAACCACCCCGGTGAGCACCGCCATTTGATACGCCGTACCGCAGACTGTTACCGACAGCACGGTCATAAACTGCCGGGCCAGCAACCGGATTTCTTGCGAAACGCCGCTGTACAGCAGCAGCACGGCATCCCGGCATAAAAACAGCACCAGCCCTGTTGCCGCCCCGATCAGCACAAACAGGACCTGAAGTGTTTTGGCGTACTGCCGCACCCGCCCGACATTGCCCTCGCCGATCGTTTTGCCGATGAGCACCGACGCCGCACTGGCCGAGCCGTAGGTAATTACCGTCAGCACCTGGAACACTGTCACCGCAATGCTGTTGGCACCTATGGTTGTCATGCCCATGTGCCCCAGAATTGCCGTCTGCACCATCATGGCAAAGCCCCACAGGGTGTTGGAAAGGAACACCGGCAGGCCGGAACGCAGAAAATCCTTCCACAGCAGGCTCCCGGCTCCGCGCAGATCCATCGGCCGGAAACGGATTTTGCGGTCCGCAAAGGCCGTAAAAAGAAGCATAATCAAGCATTCCACCGCGCGGGCGGTAAGCGTGGCAATGGCCGCACCGCGGACACCAAGCCGGGGCGCACCGGCATTGCCGTAAATCAGCAGATAATTCAGGAACACGTTGATCAGCAGCGTAGACAGCGATACAACAAACCCAATTTTCACTGTTTCCACACTGCGCAGGCTGCACAGCAGCACGTTTGTCACCGCAAACAGCGGGTAGGAAAAGCAAATGATCCGGAGGTAACGCACCCCTTCCTCGAGCACCGGCTGATCATCAGTCAGCAGCCCCAGGCAAAATTCCGGCCAGATGCCGACCACCGCAAAGAGCAACGCCGCCACGCCGACACCGAGCCAGAGGCCGATGCCGGCAATTTTGCGGATGGTATCCGCCTGCCGCCTGCCCCAGTACTGCGTGGCGAGCACAATCACCGCTTCCCCCACGCCTGTCACCATCATCTGCAGCAAAAACTGAATCTGGTTGACCAGCGCCACGCCGGACATCGCTTCATCGCTGTAGCGGCTCAGCATCACGTTGTCCGCCAGATTCACACTGAACAGAATCAGGTTCTGCAGGGCGATCATTCCGGTCATTGAAAAAAAGACGCGATAAAACCTCTTTTCCCTTACCCAAACGCTCAAAACACACGCCGCCCCCTGTTAATGCCGCTCAGGGCAGCTTCTCGAGTATGCCGGCCGCGAGCTCTCTGCCGATGGACAGCAGATCGGTCCCCGCCGGAAAATCACGGAAGGCAACCGTGAAAAAGTACCCTTTGCCGTAGACAAGCAGCTCGCCGGTTGGCTCGCTCCATTTTGCCGCCTCGCCCAGATTCGGCGCGTCGGCCAGATCACCGTATGCGGTGACGATCGCCTCGAAATCCTCACGCGTGGCCTCAGCCATATGGACATCCAAAATCGATTTATCCTCTGCAGTAAAATGGATATTGGTCTCCTCGTCGTACAGCAGCGGCTCTTCAAAGGACTTGCCAGTGGCCGCCTCTACATTCTCCCGGGAAATCAGTGCTTTCAGCTCAACCTTCAAAACAGGCGGCAGCGTAGCCGTAGTTGTCACGGCCGACTCGTCGGCCGAGGAAGTCTCCGCTTCACCGGCACAGCCGGCAGCCGTCAAAAGCAGGACGCCTGCGCCGAGCGCCGCCAATCCCTGCATAACTTTCTGTTTTTTCATCGCTCTTGACCGTCCTTTCTTGTTCTGTACAGAGCATACCGCCGGCAGAAAAAAGGAATCTGCCCCGCGCCGGCTCCTCCCGTACAGTATAGCACGAGCCGGGATGTTTGCCAAGCCAAAAGGAGGCACCGCGTCATCCGCAGTGCCTCCTGATCCGGTTTATTTTTTGTGCGAGAGCCGCTCCTCGTCCGGATTTTCGTCGATACCGTCGTCGTCCACACCGTGTGCGATCATGCCAGCCTCCGGCTTTTTAGGTTCCGGCAGAATCAGATTGAGCAGAATGCCCGCCAGAATACCCAGGCCGATGCCGCTCACGCTGAACACAGCACCGCCGATGACAGCGCCGCCGATCGCCAGCACCAGCATCACCGCCGCAATGCAGAGATTGCGGTTCTGCGTAAAGTCCACATGGTTCTCCACCAGCGTGCGCAGGCCGACCGAGGAGATCATGCCATACAGCACGATGCACGCGCCGCCGAGTACACAGGTCGGCACCGTTTCCACCACACCAATCGCCTTGCCGAAAAAGCTGATCGCGATTGCGATCACGGCTGCAACGCGCAGCGAAGCCGGATTGTAGTTGCCGGTCGCCGCAAGGACAGCCGTGTTTTCGGAATAGGTGGTGTTCGGAGGGCCGCCGACCAAACCGGCGGCAATCGTCGCCAGACCGTCGCCGAGCATGGTCCGGTGCAGACCGGGGTCCTTGGTAAAGTTGCGGCCGACCACCGAGCCATTTGCGTACACGTCGCCGACGTGCTCCACACAGGTGACAATCGCGATCGGCGCGATCATCGCTATGGCGCCCAGATCAAACTCGGGAAGAACAAAATTCGGCAGCGCAAACCAGCCGCGCGCCAGTCCCTTGCCCTGTGCGGCAAGCCCTTCAAAATTCATCAGCTCCACCGGTGCGATATCGGTTTTGGTCAGGATCAGCGTCACGACGTACCCGGTCGCCAGCGCGATGACAATGGAAGACATCTTGACCATGCCTTTGCCATAACTGGAAAGAATAATTGCCAACAAGCAAACCAGTAGGGCAATCCCCCAGCTCCAGTAGTAGGTGGGTGAAAACAGCTCAATCCCATTCCCCTGAATATTGTTGATGGCAGAGCCGGCCAGGTTCAGGCCGATAATCGCGATGCCGACACCGCGTACCACGGGCGGGAACAACCGGTCAATAAAACGCCCGCCGAACAGCCGGATCAGAAGCGAGAGCACCACATAAAATAAGCCAGCCACGATAATGCCGCCCAGCGCTTTGGGAATGTTGTCCGCCTGCGTTGCCGGATCGCTGCCTATGACGGCCTGCAATGCAGCGATAAATGCAAAGGAGCTTCCCAGAAAAGTCGGCATACGCCCGCCGGTGCAAAGATGAAAGATGATGGTGCCAAGCCCCGCCGCAAACAGCGCCACGCCAACGTCCAGCCCGGTCAGCAGCGGAACCAGAATGGTCGCACAGGACATCGCGAAAGCGTGCTGAAGGCCCAGGAGCATCATTTTTCCGGCGCCTACTCTGGGATATTCCTTGGAACCCGGAAAAATTACCTGGTTGATTTTTGAAAAAACGTTCATGTTCTTCCTCCCTCTGCCATTTTTAAACCCTATCGTTAAAAATCTACCCTGTTTTGCCAGCATTGTCAAGACAAAATCCGTCGGTTTCCACGAAAAAATAAAGTATTTCGCCGCTATGAATCTTGTGTAAATTAAGCCTGTTCTTTTTTCGGGGATTATGCTATGATAGAAGTGAATTTTCTTGTACACTTTCCAGCATCAAGCCAAAATTCCCGGGAGGATATCATGATCCATGACGCCTTTTCCGCCGGAGTCGAGCCGGGCGGCCTGTATTCCGGCGATGAAATTAAAGTATTGATTTGTTATCTGCTCATGCACGTCAGCGAGCCGCTTACACGCGATATCGTATCCGATGTGGTGGTGGGCGGCGGCATGGCGAACTATTTTGAAACCGGCGCCGGTCTGGAAGAACTGATTGACCTGCATAATATTGAAGAAGCGGAAGATGGCACGCTGCGCCTGACCGCGATCGGCCAGCAGGCGGCAGAAGCCCTCACGGCACGCATTCCCCTTTCCCTGCGTGAGCGTTCGGTGTCCAGCGCCCAGCGCCTTCTGGCCCGCCGCCGGCGCGAGCGGGAAAACCCGGTCACCATTGAACGCCATGAGGAAGGCTGCATGGTTACCTGCACGATCAATGATGCGGGCATGCCGCTGATGACCTTGCAGCTTTGGGTGGCGGACAACACGCAGGCCAAGCTGGTCAAAGAGCGGTTTATTGACGATCCTTCGGCTTTGTATAAAATGGTTCTGGATCATCTCACCGCCGCCGAAGAGGAAAACACTTAACGGCAAAACCCCTGCCGCAGCTGCGGCAGGGGTTTTGTGTACGCAGGGAAGTTTTTACAGCTGAGCCGCCATGTTGGTGAATTTCTGTTTGGCGCTCTGCACCTTCTGTTCCTCCGCCATCGGGGTGGGATACCAGCCTCTTTTCTGCATCTCCATAAACAGGTCAGCCTGGATGCAGTGCTCATCATGAAGGATATTGAGCATCTCATCGCGTATCGCGGTTGTCGCGCATTCGTTGCTGAACGTGTTGTAAATACCGGTAATCTCCTTTTGTGAGGTCAGGCAGTCCAACATCATTTCCTGATCCTTCATCGGTATATTCACATTTTGCTCCATCGTTTTTGCCCCTTTCTCTTCCGGCCGGCAAAAGGACAAGCCTTCTGCGCGCAGCGCAGGATTTTTTTAATTCAGAAAGCCCATCAGCTTGTTGAAGTGATTCTGGTGCCGTCCGGCAATCTGTTCACACTGCGTTTTGATCTGCGGATCGGTCGCAAGCGTCGCGTAGGATTTATACTTTTTCACCAGTAACTGCTCGGCGTTCAGCTGGTCTTCCAGAGCGCTGAGCTCTTTTGCGGTAAGCGTCGCCATAAAACATCCTCCCCTGTACAATAAAAATGCGCGGGATTCTTCCCGCGCATTTAGTCTTTCCCGAAAAGGAATAACTATTCCCAAAAACAAACGATAGCCGGCCACACGTTTGCACGTCCGCCCCAACACGGCACGGTTTTTCCTGCCAAAACCACGCCGTACCGGAATCATGTCGGAAAACAATTCACTTCCGGGAAACAATAATTGCCTGCCGGACCGCGGTCTGAACCGGGAAATCTATGCCGCCATTTTTAAAAGCGGTTTGTACGGCCTTTCCGTCCACCGTCACGCAAACCGCGCCGGAAAGATAGGGCAGCTCCAGCCGCTGTACAGCCAGCTGCCCTTCCTCAATCTGAATCACCGTTTTCTCCTGTGTAATTGACACACTGCCCCAGGCGCTGTCCACACTCCATAAGCAGCGGAAGGGTTCGTCGCGGGAATACAGCGGGGAAAACCCGATCATACCGTGCGGAAGATCGAACCGGAATCCACTGTACAGAAGCAGCAGCGAATAACTGGCCATCGAACGGGCATAGTTGCTGCCGCATTCCACTTCATTCCACGGATTACGCTTTTTGCCGTCGTATCGTCCGCGTACCGCACGCACCAGCCGCAGCCCTTCCTCCTGCATGCCTTCGCTGATCAACAGCGCCGCCAGCTGGTATTCAAAGCCGGTCATGCACTCCTGACAGTACGGCACCGGCACAGCCGGCTTTTTCACCTTATCCGGATAGTCGCAGATCACCGCTCCGGCTTCATCTCCCGTGCAGAATACACGGCAGGGATTGAAAAAGTCCCGCATGCAGGATTTATAATTATAATGATACAGGCTCTCCAATGCCTTTTTCCGCTTGTCTTCATCAAAAATGTCGTCAAGTCCGATAATGCGGGCGTGCCACTGTGCTGTCATCTGGTCAATGCTGCAGCCATGATCGATCTGGTATTTCATCTCGCCGCTTTCCTCGTTCCAGTAAGCGTTTACCGCATCCTGCCCATAGCGCTCCAGCATGGCTTTATCCCTAAGATCGACCTTCTGCTCAAAATATTTCCCATTGAAAAGTATTTCATTGCAGAAACGGCGGCCGTTTGCATACAGCCCGCGGTATTCCGCCGCAGCATCCGCTTCGCCGAGATAATCCGCCATTTCCGCCGCCGCATTCAGTGCCCCGAGATAAAAGCCCTCCAGCCAGGAGTTTGGCCCAAACAGCTCCATGTCCAATGTGTGATGCTGCCGGCCATCGATCACGCCATCCTTATCTGCATCCCAACGGTACGGATTCTGCGGATGCCAGGCATATTCCAGCGACTGCTTCACCCGCGGCCAGATCGACCTGAGCCAATCGTCATCACCGCACAGCTTCCAGTCGCGGTATACGCGCATGATTTCTCCCATCTGGCCGTCAACACAGGGATGAAACGGCAGTGGCTCCTTTCCCAGAGGAAGCAAAATCCGAAAAGACATCCGTCCGTTTTCCAAAAAGTCATACCGATAGCTTGCTGTATGCATCGAACGCTCCAGCCGGGGGAATAAAAAAGGCATGGCATAGGCGTAATTCCAGACATGGGTGCAGCTGCCCTCACAGCTGCCGCAATGCTCCGAAACGCCTTCAAAACCGTACAGCGTGCCATCCTCCAGACGCCAGACCGTCGGTGATTTGAGAACCGCCAAGTTGGCAGAAGCCGCGTCCAGTACCTCCGGCGGCAGCGTGGAGGAAAACAGCGTATCCGTAAAACGCCGTGTACGCCCGTACAGGCTATCCCACTGCTGGAGTCCCTGTATCGCCACCTCTGCCGAAGACGCATATTGTCCGGCATAATAGTTCTTCCAGCTTCCGCCGAGCGTTTGATCGGGTGCAGGGGCATAAATCGGTGCCCAGTCATACAGATTGTTGGGGAAATACCAAGCGATAATAAACCGGACCGTCCGTTTTTCTCCCGGTCCCGCGATAACTGCAGCCGTCAGGGTCGCCATATCCCGGTTGCCGGGCTGCCCGTATTTTCGCTCCGGCATGGGCACGGTGTCGGTAAATTCCTTCCAGAAAATGGTCGGCCCATCAAACCAGGCACCGCGGAACCAATATTCCTGAAGACGCACCTCGTCGCCGTCAGTGGCTGCCGTGATGCTGCCGTAACGCGGTTCCTCTTTGTCCAGAACATTCTGTTCCAGCGTTATATACGAAACACCATCCGACTGCCTGCCATTATTGATCGCCCCCTGCGAAAAACAATTGCCCGCCGACAGAGCTACCGTATAGGTGACCGGCGCCGCGGTCGGGTTTTCCAGTTCTATCTCAAAAAATGCCGCCGGCATACCGGAGGCATCCGCATCCAAAGGAATAAACGGATTAAAAGCGGTCATTGTTACACTGCCGGGAAAATGGGGATCGGAAAAGACCAGCTCTGCAATCGGAAAGGTCCCCTTAAAACGGCAGTCTGAAAAATGCGGAAATCCCGCCATTGTTCCAAAATCCGCACCAAAACCATAGCCCGGGCACTGCCAATGACCGGCCCCGCCGCCATACTGTCCGGCCAGATCCTTTTCCAAATCTCCCGTCAGTACCCGCGCATCCAGCAGCCGGCCATCCTGTTCCGCTTTAACAGCGAAATGGCTCATGCCATTAAGTGAACCCTTATTCGGACGATTATAGATTTCCCAGTCTATCAATCTGCCGTTGCCGCCCAGACCAATGCAGCCGGTTCCAATACCGCCCAGCGGAAAGGATATTTCCCGGGCCTGCTCACCTGCATAAATAAAATCCGGTTTTTCTGCACACATATCCTGTTACCACCTAATCGCTATATTCTGCATGGATGAAACAAGTATAACAGGAAAAAGGCAGCAGAGCCAGGCAGATTTATGCTGTATCACCTGCACATCTTGCTAAAATTCACGCGCAGCGGCTGCGGCGTACCACTTCCAGATCCACCACGCGGCGGCATACGGCAGGCACGGACTGCGTATTCTGCGGATCACGCATCGTCTGCTGCATAGCGGCCATCTGCGCCGCACGCTCAGCTGCGGCCTTTTTCTGTGCGCTGCGCGCTGCACGCCGTGCGGCAACCGTATCCTTGTGCATAGCTCCGGCACAGCACAGCAGCACCGTCAGCCGCAGAATCACCAGCATTATAGCGATCACTGGATAAGTCCCGAATGGAACAGTTCCGGCACACAGCATATCCACAGCGCAAAAACCAAGCGGCACCAGCGCAACGCGGCGTGTCTGCGCAAAATGTGCCTTATTGATCATATACAAAAAGGTGGCTCCCATCATAAGAATACTAATCAGGCTCTCCCACATATCCATCACCCTATCGTTAACATTCGGCAGCAGAACCGCCGTTCACCTGCGCGGCCAAAGCAGAACGCTTGTTCCGAACAAATGTTTACAACGTCATTATATCATCGCTTTTGGAAAATGCAAGAGGTTTGCCGAAAAAATGTTCGATATTTTTTAAGCCCTTCTGTTTTGCAGGCAAACAGAAGGGCTTTGTGTCAGGATATTTTCAGCTGCAGCCGGAATTTGTCCGAAATCATGGCAATAAATTCGGAGTTTGTCGGTTTGCCGCGGCCATTATGGATGGTATAACCGAAATACGAATTCAAAACATCCACATCCCCGCGGTCCCATGCAACTTCGATCGCATGGCGGATCGCGCGCTCGACACGGGACGAGGTGGTATTGTGCTTTTTAGCAACGGCCGGATACAGTCTTTTGGTTACAGCATTGATAATATCGTCGTCATCGATCGCCATAAGAATGGCGTCGCGCAGATATTGATACCCCTTAATATGGGCAGGCACACCGATTTGATGGATAATTTCCGTCACTTTGATTTCCAGCGAACTGCCGGCCGTGCTGACCTGTGCCGGAGCAGAACGCTTCACCGGCTCTGAAGAGGTCTTGCCGCAGATGGCAAGAATCCGTTCCGACATGGCTTCCGCATCGAAAGGCTTGAGAAAATAGTAATCGGCTCCCGCCAGCAGCACTTCCCTCTCCAAATTCGGATTGTCATAGCCGGACATGACCATCGTGCGCGGTGCCGGAGATAAACGCATAGCTTTGATTCCTTTAATCACGCCAATCGCATCGACATGCGGCATAAAGAAATCCATTATTACAACATCCGGATGGGATTTTGAAACCTCGTCCAAAACCCGCTGTCCGTCTTTTTCTACCATTTGTGTCTCGATGCCATACATATGCATCACCGAAGAACACGGAACGCCAAAACTTTCGCTGTTATCCGCCAGCATAACCTTGATTTTCTTCTCCATTTTTCCCAAACCTCTCTTTTGCTATTTTTTGGCAGTTCCAAGATTACCATATAATGGAATAAAATGCAATACCTTGGCAATAGTTTTTTTGGAATTTGGGAGAAAATATTTTCAGGCAGAAGAAAAACAGCGAATTGCGAAATTCATACGATAAATTTCGTGCCGTTTCGCAGAGAAATCGGCCTCTTTTGTAAAATCATAAGATTTACGCAGCGTTTTCCTGTTTGACAGTCTCACAGGTTTTCAGCATGTTTTCCGCAAAAATCGCAAACCCTTTTGTGGGATCATTTACAAACACATGCGTAACCGCACCGATAAGCTTTCCATCCTGCAGAATCGGTGATCCGCTCATACCCTGTACGATCCCGCCGGCCTGTTCCAGCAAATCGGGATCGGTTATTTCAATGACCATATTGCGTGTCGGCGAGCTGTCATTGTACCTCACCTGATCAATCCGGATATCATAGAGCTTTGGGGTTACGCCATCCAGCGTTGTCAGCACTTGAGCGTCGCCGGTTTTCACCTGCTGCTTCATCGCCACCGGCACCGGATCACCATTTACCGGAATCTGGCTGAGGGTTCCGTATATGCCGGTTTCTCCGTTGACCGTCAGCCTGCCGAGCGTGCCGCTTTCAAATCCTCCCCGCAGTTCACCGGGTTCCCCGCTTTGTCCGCGCACAATGCTGTAAATGCGTGCCGGAACAATCTCTCCTGCCGCCAGCGGCAGTGTTTCACCGGTATCCACATCACAGACCGCATGTCCGAGTCCGGCAAAAACATTGTATCCGGGCCGATAAAAGGTGAGAGTACCGATGCCGGCAGAACTGTCGCGCACCCACAGACCGGCCTTCCATCGATTTTCATTGACTGACTTGGCCGGTGTAAACTGAACATCAAAGGCAATATTGTCCCGTCGGATATGAAAGGTCATGGCTTTTCCTTCGGACACTTCGACCAGCTTAGCCACCTGATCGGTGCTCGTCACCGTAGTACCGTCGATACTGACGATCACATCCCCGGTTTTTATTCCCGCGGACTTCGCCGGATTGAAGGCACCTGCTGCGGTATCCACATCGGACATGCCCACAACGAGAACACCATCGGTAAACATTTTGATACCAAATGGCGTACCGCAGGGGATAACCATTTCCTGTTCCACCACGCGGACCGTCACCTGCTTGACTGGGAACAGACCGAAAAGCTTGAGATTTGCCGTATAGGTACTGCCGGCATTGAGTGCCGCCACCTCGAGCGATTCCCCGTTGCTGCCCATCGTTTCCTGTACCGAAACCGCCCCATCCAGATGCAGAGAAGAGCCTTCCACCACGCTGAACTGTTCCGGCATCTGGCCCGACAGCACCGTAACCGCGGTCATCAGCAGGCCGCAGACAGCGGTCAGCGCTGCGCTCAGGCTTTTTATCATTTTTTTCATATTTTCATCCCTTTCGCCAGAAAAGAACATTCCTCCGCTTAATCGGAGGATGCTATTACTCTTTCCCCGGCGGCACAAACTATTTACCCAGTATTTTTTTCGGCGTATTACTTTTTGGCTGCGCTGGAAAGCAGCGCCTTACCTGTTTTTTTAAGAAAACCCTTGTCCTGAAAACAAAAATATGGTAATCTGATTGCACATCCGCCGCGGCCAACGCGCCGGAAGTCTACTGACGAAAGGGTTCGTTATCCAATTATGGGCGTTGTGAAAGGCATGCTGGAAGTCACCCTGTCGCTGAATAAATCGACATGTTATTTTATGAAAACCGGAAAATGCTCGCTGAACGTCGTCGCTGACTATGCTGTATCCGGCTTTACCAAAACCGCGCCGAACGACCTGCTGTACTGCCCGCGGCTTTACCGCGCGATGCGCAGCGGCGAGAGGATGAAACCAATCCTGATCATCCCCTGCGAATGCGGGCACGCCGAGGTGGTGTCTGGAAATCAGCGGGCCTGCATCGCCGGGCAGAAAGGGTTGGAGCTGGCCATGGAAGCCGCGGATCCGGATGTTTCCAAGGAATCATGCTGCGTATGCGGCGGACAGATTACTTTTGAAAAAAACAGCGGCGGCAACCGCATTGTCGCGGTGAAAGCCGTCATCCAGAAGGAAAAAGATGAATAAATCTCCCCCGCGTACCGGATGTGCGCGGGGCTTTTTTGATCTTGCCGGTTTCCGAGCCTTGTTCAGGATTGCCATCTATTGCCCCGAAACGGCATTTTTTCTCGTATAAGCTTCGGCTGGAAAACCGGTAAGGAATGGTATAAAATAAAGAAAACAGCTTCAAAAAACAAGCGGGAACGGGATGAACGATGAACAAGCAGGGAGACGATCGTCTTTTTCTGGAGTGTGAGCGGTGGCGCGTTTTCGCGGTGCTGATGGTCGCGGCCGGATTTCTGGGGGCCTTCACCTACACGCTGCGCGGCGGCGTATTCTGTAATGCGCAGACCGGTAACTTTCTGCTCATGGCGATTGAGCTGGCCGACGGCAACTTACGGCGCGCCGCCTATTACCTCATCCCCATCGCCGCCTATTTCCTCGGCGCGGTGGTTTCCGAGTTGATGCCGATCGGGCTGCACCGTGTCGGCCGCATCCGCTGGGATACGCTGCTCGTGGGCATCGAAGCGGCGGTGCTGGCGCTGCTCGGCCTTCTGCCGGAGAGCGCGCCCTATCCCCTTTCCCAGGTGACCATCACCTTTTTGTGCTCCATGCAGTACAACACCTTCCGGCAGGCCAGAGGGGTGCCGATGGCCACCACCTTCTGTACCAACAACCTGCGGCAGGCCGCCATCCATCTTGTGCGCTGGCTGCGCAAAAAGGACGACGACAGCCGTTTCCGGCATTTCAGCTATCTGGGCATCCTGCTGATGTTCGTTCTGGGTGCAGCGGCCGGCACGGTGCTGTGCCGTTTGTTCGCAGGCCGTGCCGTTTGGGGCGCTGCTCTTCTTCTCCTGCTGCTGTTTGCCGACCTGCTGCACGCCGATCTGGTCCGGGAAAAACACCTGATCGACCGCAAGCCGCGCGGGCATTGATCGTGTCCCGCCCCCTTTATCTCCTTTTAAGAAAGCGCCTCCAAACCTAAGCCAGTCAAGTTTCCGCATGTGCGGCACCGTGCTCTTTTTTCCGTTTCAGGCATAATCAGCTGGCTGTCCTGACTATGCTTTAAGAGAACGGGAACGAACCGGTGCCGTTTTTCGAAGCGGCACCTGCGCGTGTTTGCTCCTGTCCGGAAAAAGCAAGGAGGCGCCCGCCATGTATTGCTGTCTGCGCATAAAAAAGACGGTCTGTCTGGTGCTGGCTTTCGTTGTGCTGCTCCTGCTGCCGGCGGCAGCACTGATGCGTTCGGCTGCCGCCGCATCCGAGCCTGCCGATACGGTCAGCCTGCCGATCATCATGTATCACAGCCTGCTGAAGGATCCTGCGCGTCAGGGAAAATACATCGTATCCCCCGACGATTTTGAAAGCGACCTGCGCTATTTGCAGGAAAACGGCTACACCACAGTAGTGATGCAGGATGTGATCGATTATGTCATAGATGGCAGACCGCTGCCCGAAAAGCCGATCGTTCTCACCTTCGATGATGGTCATTACAACAATTATGTTTACGCCTTTCCGCTTCTGAAAGCTTACGACAGCCGCATCGTGATTTCTCCGGTGGGCGCTTATACCGATCAATACAGCGAAACCGGCGAACGCAACGCGAATTACAGCTATCTGGTATGGGAGGATCTGCGCACAATGCAGGAATCCGGTTACGTCGAACTGCAGAACCACACCTATGCGATGCACAACAGCAAGGGCGGGCGCAAAGGCGCTGCGCGGCAGCGCGGCGAATCCCTTGAACAATACCGTCAGGCGCTGTCTGCAGATCTGACCCGTATGCAGGAACAGATGGCCGCCCACACCGGGTTTACACCGACCACCTTCACCTACCCCTTCGGCGCCGTCAGCCCGGAATCGGTGCCGATTCTCCGCGAACTGGGTTTTACCGCCACGCTGACCTGCGAGTACCACGTCAACCAGCTGACCCATGATCCCGACTGCCTGTACGGGCTGGGCCGCTACCTGCGGCCCGCCGGTGTCGACTCCGCCGCCTTCTTCTCCGCTATTCTCAGCTAATGCCTTGGTAGCGGCTGCATGCAGGAAAGCCCATAAAACACGGCGCCGCAGCCGATCGGCTGCGGCGCCGTGCTTTTTTCCGACTCATCGAATCTCAGCCGTATACTCACCCTATAAACGCCCTGGCAGGCATCTGCCCGCCCGCGCCTGTGTCCGTTTCGGCGAAGCACTGCGTATTTTCTCATGCATCGGCCGGTCGCCGTATGGGCATGCCTGGCAGACTGCCGCGCCTTTTTCCACACATAAGCCGGTAAGTACCGGCAACACTATCTTATGCAGTCCTGTCCGGCGAAGTCCGTCATTTTACTGGAATTTTTCCCGTTCTTTTCCTTACGGCGATTGACAAACGCGCGGCAAACTGCCATACTGAAAAAAAGAAAACGAAATGAGGGGTTAAGCATGGCGCAGCCTGCCGCGCGCGAACCCGGGCGCTCACGCATCCGTTTCACCAAACCCGAAAAAAGCTGGATCCTGTACGACTGGGCCAACTCGGTTTATGCCACCAATATGATGGCCGCTATCTTCCCGATTTATTACGCCTCGGTCGCCGGCGATGCCGGGGACAAATGGTGGGGCATCGGCGTTTCCGCCGCCTCCCTGCTCATCGCAGTGATGGCGCCGGTGCTCGGCGCCATCGGCGATTTCCGCGGCATGAAAAAGCGCATGCTGACCGCATTTCTGATTATCGGCGTCGCCTTCACCGCGCTGACTGCCTTCGTCGGCAGCTGGCAGTGGATGCTCATCGGCTATGTCCTCTCCCACATCGGGTATTCCGGCGCCAACGTCTTTTACGATTCCTTTTTGACCGATGTGACCGAGGGCGAACGGATGGACAAGGTTTCCGCCTGGGGCTATGCAATGGGCTATCTGGGCGGCAGCACCATCCCGTTTGTTATCTCCATCGTCTTCCTGCTGGCTACCGGTTTCAGTGTGACAGCAGTGAAGTTTTCCATTCTCATCACCTGCGTATGGTGGGCGGTTTTTTCCATCCCACTGCTTAAAAACGTCCATCAGGAGCACTACGTGGATACGCCGCCCCGCCAACTGGTTTCCTCTGCGATGCGTAATCTTGCCGGCACCATGAAGGCGATTCTGCACAACCGCGGCGTACTGGTGTTCCTGCTGGCCTATTTCTTCTACATCGACGGCGTGAACACGGTGATTTCTCTGGCGACCAACTACGGCGCCACCCTCGGGCTCGGTTCCACCGGCATGATTCTCGCACTGCTGGTTACCCAGATTGTCGCAGTGCCCTGCTCCATCCTCTTCGGCCGCCTCGCCAAACGGCTCGGCTCGGTCAACATCATCATCGGCGCCATCGCCGTCTATTTCGTCATCTGCAGCGTCGGCTTTTTCATGGGACAGAATGTGGAGCCCTATCAGCTGGATTACACCCGCATGGTGGATGACGCTTCCACAGGCTATGCCGAGCAGTTCACCGGGGCCGACCGGAAAACAATGGAGCAGATTCTCGCCGACCTCCGGGAGGACGGCAAGGATGCGCTGGCGGCGGACGACCGGCAGGCTGCTTTTTACGCTGAGGAGGCGGACGGGAGTCTGTCGGGCGTGCTGGGCGGTATACTCGGCCGTTTACAGGACGAGGAGAACACCCGGTACGTCTTCAGCGGTACCACCGCGCGCGAAAAGGCGCTGTCGCTGGTCGGGCAGCTGCGTGAGCCGCTGGCCGCTTTCGCTGCCGACGGCGGCAAACAGGCCGACTATCAGGATGCGCTCGCCTTCTCGTCGCTGCTTTTCTGGCTGATGGCGGTACTGGTGGGCACAGTGCAGGGCGGTATTCAGGCGCTGTCCCGCTCCTATTTCGGGCAGCTGGTCCCGCCGAACCGTTCCAACGAGTATTTCGGCTTCTTCGATATTTTCGGCAAGTTCGCGGCGGTGATCGGGCCGCTGCTGTATTCGCTGTTTTACATGCTGACCGGCCGCGCTTCCATCGGCATCATCAGCCTGATGATCCTGTTCGCGCTCGGGGGCATCATTCTGGTGGCCGGACGACGGCATCTGCGCTCAGCGGCGCTGACCCATTCGGCGGATTAAAAAAGCGGCTTGAACGCATGCGTTCAAGCCGCTTTTTAATTCCGTATCATGCGTTATCCGCAGGGAATACGATCCCCGCCTGCCGGCGGATATTGTCGAGCACGGCCATGCTGCTGCGCGACCAGGTCGTATAGGGCTCACACGATGCGGCGGCTTCGATCAGCCCGGCAAACCGCTGTGCTTCGTACACCATATTATTCTCCGCCGTCGGCACATCGATAACCTCCGGTATGCCGACGCGCGGACAAAAGGTCAGCCGGCGGATATCCTGGATGCGGTCGATCCGCAGGCAGCCGTTTTCTCCGCAGATTTCGCTTTCCCCCGCGTCATCGTTGATCTTGGAATACCGCAGCAGAACCTGCTTATCGGTATACGAGGCAAGAGCGCTGCCCGCACCGTCCACCCCGTTTTCCAGAAAAACCGCATCCGCCTTTACCTGCGCGGGCAGGCCGAACAGTGCCGCCATCGGGTAAACGCAGTATACCCCGATATCCATCAGCGCGCCATTGGACAGCTCCGGCCGGAACGCGTTTTCAATGACGCCGCGTTTAAAGTTGTCGTAGCGTGAGGAATACTGACAGAACACAAACGACGCCTGCCGTATCGCGCCGAGACGCGGCAGCAGTTCCTGCAGGCGGGCAAATCCCGGCGCAAAAACCGAGCGCATCGCTTCAAGCAGCACGGCATCGCCCTCCTGCGCCGCCGTCTCCATCGCGTCCCATTCCCGTCGGTTGGACGCCGCGGGCTTTTCGCACAGCACATGTTTGCCCGCACGCAGCAGCCGCACCGCCTGCTCACTGTGGAAGGCGTTCGGGCTGGCGATATACACCGCATCCACCCGCTCATCCTCCGCCAGGGCATCCAGGCTGTCAAAGGCAAGCCGGGCGCCATATTCGGCACCGAAGGCCTTTGCCCGCTCGAGCGAACGCGAATACGCCCCCGCAAACTGCAGCCGCGGCACCTCGGCGGCAACTGTCAGGAATTTCCGCGTAATCGTACTTGTTCCGATCACTGCAAAACGTATCACGATCATTCTCCCTGTTTCCCGCCGCGGGTACGGCGCCAGTAGCTGCCCATGCTGACCCCCGGTTTTCCGGTGATATCCTCTCCTACGCAGTCCGGCGCAGTAAACGCCTCGGCTTCGGCAATCGACGGGAACTCCACCTCGGCATACAGAAACGAGGTCGCTTCCCCTTCATCCACCAGGCTGCATTCGAGTTTTTTGCCGTCCGGCAGGGCGTACACACGGTAGTCCTTCCGGATCAGCGGGCCTTTGACAAGGGAACGCAGCTGTTCAAACTGCTCCGCTGTCAGCGGCATCTCGATCTCCTCCCGGGCGAGTTTTCCCTCCCCCTTAAAGCACAGCTCATAGGTGGTGCCCTCTGCGGTGCGTTTACTGCGGATGCGCACGGTCGGGCGGGTGCACAGATAGCCCTGCTCCACCGCCGCGCGGGTGAGCTCCGGCAGGTTTTCCGGGAACTTGTCCAGTTTATATTTGCGTTCTATTTCCAGCGGCATCGATGATTTCCTCCCACATCAACGGCATTCCCGCGCTTATTTCAGCGCTTCATAAGCATCCCGCACCGTACGCACACCGATGATCTCGGCGCCGTCCGGGCGCACCGACAGATTTTTCAGGTTAGGTTTGGGCAGGATGATCCGGGTGAAGCCAAGGCGCGCCGCCTCGCTGATGCGCGCCTCTGCCTGCGATACCGAACGGATCTCCCCGGCCAGCCCGATTTCCCCGAACGCCACCACCCCTTCCGGCACCGGCGTATCCTTCAGGCTGGACACCAGCGCGAGCGCCACCGGCAGATCCGAGGCCGGCTCATCCAGCCGCAGGCCGCCGACGACGTTGACGTAGGCGTCAAGGTTGGCGAAAAAGTAGCCCTCCCGCTTTTCCAGCACCGCCAGCAGCAGCGACAGCCGGTTATAGTCAAAGCCCGTGGTCATCCGGCGCGGATTACCGAAGCCGGTGGGCGACACCAGCCCCTGCACCTCCGCGAGCAGCGGACGGGAGCCCTCCATCGCGCAGGCCACACAGGTGCCGCTGACGTTGACCGGGCGGCCGCTGAGCAGCATCATGGAGGGATTCTCCACCTCATACAGCCCGCGGTCGCGCATCTCAAACACGCCGATCTCATTCGTCGAGCCGTAGCGGTTTTTCACACAGCGCAGCATGCGGTAGCTGGTATGCCGGTCGCCTTCAAAATACAGCACGCAGTCCACGATGTGCTCCATCACCTTCGGGCCCGCGATGGCGCCGTCCTTATTCACGTGGCCGACGATAAAGGTCGGCGTATCGATTGCCTTGGTCGCCCGCATGATCGCCGCGGTGCACTCCCGCACCTGAGTGACGCTGCCGGGTGAGGAGGCCACCTCCGCGAGATTCATCGTCTGGATGGAGTCAATGATCAGGATATCCGGCTTTTCCGCGTACAGGTTCGCAATCACCGAGGCCACGTCGGTCTCGCACAGCACATACAGGTTATCGCTCTGCACGCCCAGACGCGCCGCGCGCAGCTTGATCTGCCGCTCGGATTCCTCACCGGACACATACAGGATCTTCAGCTTCCGGCCCAGATGCTCGCAGATTTGCAGCAGCAGGGTCGATTTGCCGATGCCTGGGTCTCCGCCGATAAGCATCAGCCCGCCCCGCACAATTCCGCCGCCGAGCACACGGTCGAGTTCCGCCATACCGGTCTTATAGCGCTCTTCGCCCTGCGGGTCAATATCCGCAATGCGCCGCGCACGCCCGCTGCCCGGCGTCCCGCCCGGCACCCCCGCCGGCGCCGGCTTGGCCGGGGCGCGCAGTTCCTCCTCCATCGTGTTCCACTCCCCGCAGGACGGGCAGCGGCCATACCATTTCGGCGACTCGCAGCCGCAGGCCGAACACACGAACACCGTTTTATTTTTGGCAGCCATAGCGTTTTCCTTCCTTTATCGTTTCCCTTCCGGGTCTCTTTACTCCCGCGAAATAACCGGCGTTATTCCAGACCGTAATCCAGCAGTCCAGCGGCAATCGCCAGCGCCATCTGCCGCTGGTAATCGGCCGTTTTCAGCTTTTCCCGCTCCGCTTCGTTCGACAGGAACCCGCATTCCACCAGCACCGCCGGTTTGGAGGTCTGATGCAGCAGGTAAATATCCTTGGTACCCTTTTTCAGCTCCCGCTTATTCTCCGGCTGGAGAAGCGATACCACCCGGCCGCGCACGCTTTCCGCGATCGCCTGACTCTCCGGCCGGTTGGCCGAATAGAACACCTGCGTGCCGGAATACTGCGAGGCGGTAAACTTATTTTCATGGATGCTCACCGCATAATCCGCCTCTTCAAACCGCTTGAGCCGGTTTTTCATGTCGCTGACCTTCTGCTGCCGCAGCGTGGTCACCTCCGGATCATGGATGGACACATCGCTGTCCCGCGTCAGGCGCACATCACAGCCGAACAGGCGGAGCATATCGGCCAGCGGCAGCGCTATCGCCAGATTGATATCCTTCTCCTGCGTGCCGTCCGCACCGACCGCGCCGCCGTCCGCGCCGCCATGACCGGGATCCACCACCACGACCGGCCCGCTGCGTTCGCCCGGCACATGCGCCGGGGCAACCTGCTCCACCGCCAGCACCACCACAAATACAAACGCCACCAGCAGCGACGGCACGGCCATCCGCTTCCAGAACCTTCTGTCTTTCATCCACACCACCCCGTTCATCCTATGTTTTCCGGCGTGGGTTTATGTTCAGTATACCATCCTTTCCCCGCCCGTACAACCACAAAAAGCCCGCCGCAGATTCTTCTGCGGCGGGTGTCGGTCAATTTTCCTGATTGAAGCGGGCCAGAAACGCTTTGGTACGTTCGTTTTCCGGATGGTCGATAACCTGATTCGGATCGCCTTCCTCCACAATGACGCCGCCGTCCATGAAGATCACCCGGTCGGATACCCCGCGGGCAAATGCCATCTCATGGGTGACGATCACCATCGTCATATGCTCTTCCGCCAGCGAGCGGATGACCTTGAGGATTTCGCCGGTCAGCTCCGGGTCGAGCGCGGAGGTCGGTTCGTCAAAAAACAGGATATCCGGCTGCATTGCGAGCGCACGGGCGATCGCCACCCGCTGCTGCTGCCCGCCGGACAGTTCGCACGGATACGCGTCCGCCTTATTCTCCAGCCCGACTTTTTTCAGCAGTGCACGGGCGTTTTCCTCCGCCTCCTGCCGCGGCTTCTTTTCCACCCGCACCGGCGCCTCGGTCAGGTTGCGCAGCACCGAATAGTGCGGGAACAGGTTGAAATTCTGAAACACCAGGCCGAATCGGCGGCGTATCTGCTGCAAAACCGCTCCGGAGCTGTACACCGCGCGGCCGTTCTCCCCTGTCTTCGCCATCGTCAGGTCGCCGTAGGCAATCTCGCCCGCATCCATCTTTTCCAGCAGCGTACAGCAGCGCAGCAGCGTCGATTTACCCGAACCGGACGGTCCGATCACCGAGAGCACCTCACCGGCATGGATATCGAAGGAAATGCCCTTGAGCACTTCATTGCTGCCGAACGACTTGGTCAGGTCTTTTACCGTGAGTATCGCCATCAGGGCACCTCCTTACTGATAATAGCTGAGCTTTTTCTCCGCGATGCTGAAGCCCTTGGATACCACCGCGTTCATCACCAGATAGAAAATACCGGCGATGATAATCGGCAGGATGGACATCTCCCGCACCAGAATCTTTTCCGCAATGGAGGTGATCTCCACCACCGCGATCACCTTGGCCAGCGACGTATCCTTGACAAGGGTCATGAACTCATTGCTCATAGGCGGCAGCACCCGCTTGATCACCTGCGGCAGGATGATGCGGAAGAACGTCTGGAGCCGCGAGAAGCCGAGCACATTCGCCGCCTCCCACTGGCCGTGCGGCACCCCTTCGATGCCGCCGCGGTAGATTTCCGCGAAATATGCTGCATAGTTGAGTGAAAAGGCCAGGATCGCGGTCTGCATCCGGGAAAAACCGATCACGCTGCCGAGTTTCAGCCCGAACCAGAAAAAGATCAGCTGCAGCATCAGCGGCGTGCCGCGCATCACCAGCAGATACAGCCTCGTCAGCCACTGCACCGGCCAGAAGCGGGACATTCGCCCGAACGCAAGCACAAGGCCGAGCGGCAGCGCAAACAGCAACGTGAAGCCGAACAGCTGCACCGTTTCCAGCGTATGTTCCAGTATCTGCATAAAGGTGCTGCCGATCGTCTCCGGACTCATCCCGAAGGTCTGCGTTATCCATTCCGCCATACCGCGTTCCCCTTTCTTTCGCCAAGGCGTATAAACGGCAATAGAGGCCGGCTTGCGCCGGTCTCTATCCCTCGTATTCCGTTGCGGCTCTTACTTATTGTCCGGCACCTTGCTGATGTCCTCACCGAACCACTTGGCCGTAATTTCCGCCAGCTTGCCGTCCGCCTTCATTTCACCGAGAATCTTCTGCACCTCGTCGCGCAGCTCCTGGTCGCCCTTGCGGAAGCCGATGGCGTATTCTTCCTCCGACAGCACTTCGTCGAGAATCTTATACGCGTCGCCGCCGTCCTTCGCCAGGTAATATTTCGCCACGACCTCATCCATGATGACCGCATCGCCGGTACCGTTTTTCAGCTCCATCATCGCCTGCACGTTATCCGGCACTTCAAGAGCTTCGCCGCCCTTGAGTGTTCCCTTGACTTCCGGATGGCTGTCGAGCGCGCCTACTGCGGTGGAACCCTTCTGCAGGATCGCTTCCTTGCCGGCGAGATCCGCCAGCGTATTGATGCCGGAATCCTTCAGCACCACGACCACCTGACGATTATTCAGGTACGGCTCGCTCAGATTCAGCTTTTGCCGACGCTCGTCATCGATGCTCATGCCGTTCCAGATGCAGTCGATGTTGCCGTCGTTGAGCTCGGTTTCCTTATAGTCCCAGTTGATCGGCTGCACCACCAGCTCGACCCCCATGCGGCTGGCCACTTCCTTGGCCAGGTCGATGTCATAACCGACGATCTCGTCGCTGTCATCGCGGTAGCCCATCGGCGGGAAGGAATCGTCCAGACCGAGAATCAGTTTTCCGGCCTTTTTGACCTTCTCCAGAGAATTCATTTCCACAGCGGAGCCGTCCCCGCTGCCGGCGCCTTCTTCGTTCTTGCTGCAGCCCGCAAACAGCGTCAGCGCCATCAGCGCCGCGGCAGCCAAAGCCAAAATCCGTTTCATACCCTATAATACTCCTCACTTCGTCAATTTTCTCTTTGGTAAGAGATTTTCCGCTTAGTATTGTACACTATCCTGTTAGCAAAGTAAAGTGCGAAATATTTATTTTTCTGAAATCACGAGAAAATCGATGATTTTTTGTGATTAAACGAGATTGAATGAGGTATTCAGCAATATTCGCTCCCAAACCGCCCAGTTTGTCAGCTGAACACAATTGAGGTTCATATGAACTTATGATATACTGATCACGAACTTGAAAAAAGTTCCAAAAACCGTAAAGGAGGCTGCCTATGACCGGTAATCTGCCGGGAACCACGCTCCCGCTGCCGGAAGGGCAGCAGGATGCGCTGTTCACCGTGCTGGATCCAATTTTCGCGGTTTCCCCCGGCGGGCTGCTGCTCTCCCAGGTCACCGAGCTGACCGGACTCGGCGCCGCTACCATCCAGAACTGGGTGAAGCGCGGCTGGGTATCTAACCCGGTCAGCAAGCGCTACGGCGAGCTGCATGTGGCGCGCATCCTGCTGATCAACCTGCTGCGGCCGGCCATGAAGCTCGAAAGCATTGCGGCGCTGCTGCGGTACGTCAACGGCAGCGTGGATGACCGCACTGACGACATCATCCCCGAAACGCAGCTGTACAGCCTGCTGTGCAGCGTACTGACCCGTCTTGAACCGCAGGACAGCATTATCACGCACGAGTCCATCATAACCCTCATCGGTGCGCAACTTGAGGGCTATGAGGGGCCCGTGGCCGATGCGAAGGAACGTTTGGAAAATGCCATGCGCATTATGGTGCTCAACATCGCGGCGTCCCGCCTGATGCAGCAGGCCGACGCGCTGTTCAGCCATCTGACAGACACCGGCATGGCATGATCGCCCGAAAGCAGGCATAAACATCTTTCGCCGGCATGCGGCAGGCCCTCATCATACGGCGGCGGTTCCCCGCGCCGTCGGGTGGTGAACGCATGCGGAAAGGGTTTCCGCATGAAAAAAAGGAGGTTTTCCGTTATGATTGCTTGGTGGGAATCCCTGCAGGCCATTCAACAGGTGTTTTACATCATCGCTATCCCGGCCACGCTCATCCTGATTTTGCAGACCATTCTGCTGCTGTTCGGGATGGGCCATGACAGCGAAACCGACATCGATCACGACGTGGATCACGATATCGGCGACCACGATGCGGCCGGTGATGGTGCAAACCACGAGGCCGGCCTGCGTATCCTGACGGTGCGCGGCATCGTCGCGTTCCTCGCCGTGTGCGGCTGGGTCGGCGTGGCCCTCACCGACCTCGGGGTCAGCATGCCGCTGACCATCTTCATCGCCATCCTCTGCGGTCTGGCCGCTATGCTTCTTGTGGCGGTTCTGCTGCGGGCAGCCACCAAAATGCAGCAGAGCGGCAATCTGGACATACGCAACGCCATCGGGGTAACCGGTGAGGTGTATATCCCGATTCCGGAGGGCGGCAAGGGCAAGGTGACCCTGATCCTGCAGGAACGCTTTTCCGAGCTGGACGCCATGTGCCCGTCCGGCGCCCTGAAGACCGGCGTACCGGTCAAGGTGACCGACGTGCTCGAAAACGGTACGCTGATCGTCACCCCACTGCAGTAGTTTTGGCACAAGCGGCTTCCGCCCGTAAAAAGTAAAGATAAGCCGGCGCAAACCCGGCCCGCCTTCTCTGTTGCAGGATGTCGCTCGTCTGCGTTTTCGTCCTCAGCCCTGTCGGACAACATTCTGCGCAAGAGGAGGTCGAAAAATTTCGGAGAGCGGAAAGAAGGCAGGGCAAGGCGCCTGACCGCGGCATGCTGCCGCATGCCAAAGGAAGGAAACGACGCCTTGCTTTTCTTCCACCGCCGAAATCGTGTCGTGTTCGTGCCTGCTTGTCTTAAGTACATTAAGTAAAGGAGTGTTTTGTGCTATGCCAATGCCCATTCTTGCCGCCGCGTCTATCCCCACCAGCGTCCTGATCACCGTCGTGGTGGTCGTCCTGCTGGTATTCAGCATGATTCTGGTGATCGTGTCCCGGTTCCGCCGCTGTCCCTCCGACAAGGTGATGGTCATCTACGGTAAGGTCGGTCAGAACAAGGACGGCACCGCGCGCTCGGCCAAGTGCATCCACGGCGGCGCGGCGTTCATCATGCCGGTGGTGCAGGATTACGAATATCTCGACCTGACCCCGATGTCGCTGAGCGTCGATCTGAAAAGTGCTCTTTCGCGGCAGAACATCCGTATCGACGTCCCCGCCCGCTTCACGGTGGGCATCTCCACCGAGCCCGGCACCATGCAGAACGCCGCTGAGCGTCTGCTCGGCCTCAAGGCGCAGGAGATTCAGGAACTGGCCAAGGACATCATTTTCGGCCAGATGCGTCTGATCATTGCGACGATGCAGATCGAAGAAATCAACACCGACCGTGACAAATTTCTCGAGGCAGTTTCCGCGTGCGTGGAAAGCGAGCTGCGCAAGATCGGCCTGCGGCTGATCAACGTCAACGTCACCGATATTTCCGACGAATCCGGCTATATCGAGGCGCTCGGTAAGGAGGCCGCTGCCAAGGCGATCAACGAGGCCCGCATCCAGGTGGCCGAACGCAACCGCGAAGGTTCCATCGGTGAGGCCAACGCCGTGCGCGACCAGCGTATTTCGGTTGCTGCTGCCAATGCGGCCGCCGTCAATGGTGAAAACACCTCCAAAGCGGACATTGCCAAATCCGACGCCACCCGCCGCGAGCAGGAAGCCGACGCTCAGCGCCGCGCTGTAACGGCCGAAAAGCTGGCCGAGGCCAAGGCGAAGGAAGAAGCCTACGCCGCGCAGGAGATGGCCGAAAAGGCCCGTGCTGCCCGCGAACAGGCGACACAGGAAGCCGATATCATCGTCAAGGCCCGCATCGACAAGGAGCGCATGGTCCTCGAGGCCGAAGCCGAAGCCGAGCAGAAGCGCCGGCTGGCCAAGGGTGAAGCGGACGCTATCTTTGCGAAGATGGAAGCGCAGGCCCGCGGTATTCAGGAGATCCTCTCCAAGCAGGCCTCCGGTTTTGCCGAGGTCGTCAAAGCGGCTGGCGGCGATCCCACTTCGGCCGTGCAGCTGATGATCTCCGACAAGATCGAGGAGCTCACCCGCATCCAGGTCGATGCGATCAAGAACCTCAACATCGACAAGATTACCGTGTGGGACAGCATGAACGGGCAGGACGGCTCCCCAACAACAGCGAATTTCCTTTCCGGCATGATGAAGTCCATCCCGCCGCTCAGCGAGACCTTCAAGATGGCCGGGCTGGAAATCCCCACCTTCCTCGGCAAGGAAATCAAGCCCGAGGAAAGCGACAGCATAGCCGATGCGGCTGCGGACGGCAAACCGCAGGCATAATCGTACACCCACGCCGGGCCGGGGTTATACTCCCCGGCCCGGTTTTTTTCGGCGCTTTGCCGGCAGGCTGCGCAGCATATACACCAAAAAAGCGGGCAGACCAAAAGGTCTGCCCGCCCGCTTTATTCGCCTCTTTCGCCGGACATCAGCCGGCTGATTTCTTCATGAAAACTGTTGATGTCCTTGAACTCCCGATAGACCGACGCAAAGCGGACATATGCCACCTCGTCGATATCCTTGAGCTTCTCCATCGCGTATTCGCCTATCCGGCGCGACGTCACTTCCCGCTCAAGCGAATTCTGGATCTGCGCTTCTATATCATCGATCACCTTTTCGAGCGTCTCAATGGATACCGGCCGCTTCTGGCACGCCCGCAGCATGCCGGTAAGCAGCTTATCCCGATCAAACGCCTCCCGTGATTTATCCCGCTTGACAACGATGATCGGCAGACTTTCGATGATTTCATAGGTCGTAAAGCGTTTGCCGCATTGCAGGCATTCCCTGCGGCGCCGAATCCGGCTCCCCTCATCCGTAGGACGGGAATCCATCACTTTACTTTCCGCATAACCACAAAACGGGCATTTCATTTCCATCACCCCTGGAAATTTTTTGCGGACTGTAAAGTTAAATGAAAGTTGAGGACCCGTCAGCCCTTCTGGTAC
>CAJKBW010000011.1 GCA_905198295.1 uncultured Oscillospiraceae bacterium
ACAAAAACGCTCAAAATCCTGCCTGGGCATGGCGATATCAGCATCGTCGTCCCACGGGATAAAGCCACCATGACGTACTGCACCCAAAAGTGTGCCATCGATCAGAAAATAACGGATATTTTCTTCGCGGCAGATGGCATCAATCTCCTGCAAAATGTGGAGCATTACCCGATGAAGCTCTTCGACGGAGACCTGTTTGGAAAAATCGATTTCGGATTTACGCATGCTTCATTCTCCCTTTATCCGACCAACAAGTCTTGGAAGGCGCAGCTTTGTAAACGATACAGCCAAAAACAAAAAGGTTCCGGCCAAATACCACCGGTGGCGGATACAAAAAGCCAGAATTTTATATAAGTGTCTGGTTGGGTGGCCGCAGCGCGCAGCCTCCTGTGCGGGATGGGAAGAAAAGATTGTGCGTACGGAACGGTACTTTCCGCGCAGATGACATTTTGGGCGGGCAAAATCATTTTGAACGGCACTGGACACACGCCCGAGGAAGTAGCGCTGCAGCGCCTCCTCGTTTTCCTCTGTGAGCACGTTGAACCGGGAGAGCAGCTGCTTTTCCCGCTGCATAACCATACACACATTGTCATAATAGCCCGGATAATATCCGCTGCTGATCGACTGTGAACGGGTGACATGCACATAGTGGTACAGGCAGGCGTTCAGAATATACGCGGACTGTACATAAGCGAAATATTCCAGATTAAAGGAGATATCCTCACCCATGGATATCCCTGTTTCAAAGCGCAGGTGATTGGCTTCGATAATCTCCCTGCAGTATAGTTTTGTACATTGCGAGTACAGAAGGTTATGCAAAAGCAGGTAATGAAAATCGTTTAAAAGCGCTGCAGTGGAGGAATAAGCGCGTGATTCGACTTTCCATGCAGAAGAGGACAGCAGATGCTGGGCGTCCCACATTTCGTCGTAGAGGCTGAAGAAAACCAGGTCGTGGTGCGGCAGGCTCAGCAGCTGCTGCAGCGAATCGGTTTCGATATAATCATCGGCATCACAGAACAGGATGTATTCGCCGCCGGCCATATCCAACCCTTTATTCCGGGCGGCGGAAGGACCGGCATTTTCCTGGTGAAACACCCGGATGCGCGAATCCTCATCGGCAAACCGGCGGCATACCTCGAAGGATCGATCGGTTGAACCATCGTCGATCAGGAGGATTTCAAAGGAATAATCGCCCTGCTGCCCTGTCAGAGAGCTGAGCAGACGGGGCAGGTCCTTTTCGCTGTTATATACAGGGACAATAAAGCTCACGTTCAGCATGTGCGATCTCCTCGCGTGGTGTTTTCTGGATTTTTATGCCCGTATAAAGCAATATAATTAAACATAAAGCCCAGTATTACCCAAAAGCAGACGGCATAGGGGGTAGTGGAAAACAACATGGTGCTTTCGGTCATATTCATAGCCAAAAAAGCCAGCAGACCGGCGAAAAGGATAACCATACGCACACGCTTGCGCTGTTGAGGTATATCATTACGGAACACAAATACCAATACGGGAATCCCTCGTCTGAGCACAAACAGCACAAATGTCACAAATCCTGCGATGCCGCATACGACTAAAAGCTCAATATACATGTTGTGAAGGCCGCCCGCCTCTATTTCGGAACGGGGTTCTTCCACACACGTGTTGACCGCGGACCAAAGGTTGCGCGGGCCGCAGCCGAACAACGGGCGGTGGGTGAAGGTTTCCAGCCCTTCCCGCCAAATTTCAAAACGGTTATTATCGATTTGCACACCGCTGTTTTCGCGGTCAAAATCAGTTTTGTCAATGGAGGGTTTGTCGACTGGTGGGGTGGATGGCTGATCAGAGGTAAAGGCATTTTCAATATAGCGGATGGTGCCGGGCAGATAGGAGGCGGTTTCCTGAACACCGGAATACAGCGTAAAGGACAGCACAATGCCAGCCGCTGCCGCCAGGATGCCGCTCAATATGCGCCATACCGTTTTTGCCTTGAGTTCAAGGGTAAAGGGCAACAGGAAGCATACCGCCGCACAGGCGGCAGCGAGCATGACCTTGCCGGTATTGGAATTGGCTATCGTGAACATGACGAAGGTGAGCAGCAGGTTGACGATATGGCCGGTCCGGTACAGGGCAATATAGCGCTTCGGCTTAAAGGTCAGCGCCGCCGCGGAAGCCGTGACACCCCAGAAAGACATAACCGAAGACAAATTGGGATTGGAAAATACGCCGCAAAAACGGTATTCATAAGAATACAAAGCATAATCGGCGGCATAGAGCACAAACCCGACCAGCGAGCACAGGAACATCGCAGCAGCCAGAATATTCACAAACCAGAGAATATCCCGTTTCAAAGTTTCCCTGTCCTGCCGATAAGCCGGTATGAGCACGAGAAATTCAATTAACAGGATCAGATAGGTCTCCACGTTATCCAGCAGATTTGTCCGGAAATTCACCAGAATGCTGACGGCGACCGCGGCCAGAAAAATGAGTTCCCAGACATGAACGCCCCTGCGCAGCAGATCCCGGCTGTGAAAGAAATCGTAGACCAGAATGGCGAAAGCCCACAGAACAATACAGATATTGCCGGCTTTTCCCAGCCAGGGAACCAGCGGGGCCAGTATCATCTGCACCAGCATCTGGATGACGATATATATTTTAAAAGCACCGATACCTGTACAAAATCGTGCGATCCATTTGGACATGCTTCAACCAACTTTCTCTGGCAGAAATTCTAAAGTCTCCCCGCGTGCTGCACGGAATCCCACAGACGGCAGAGAGACAAAGCACCTGACTAGACAGAAGAAAACAGGTTTCATACGGGCAAAGCACCTGCCCGGAAGGGCTATTCCCTGTCTGCTGGATGCAAAATATTCGTTTATCTGAACTAGTATAATGTATGTGGGGATATTTGTCAAGTTTGACGAATTCCGCCGTCGGTGTCTGGCGTATATACGCCTTATTTTTCGCTGTTTTTCAGGGGTTAATCCTCCGGACAAAAATTTGCTTTTTGCACCTCTTTACTTTTAAACCAATTTGCTATATTCTGTAAGCGGACGGCACCAATGCATAAGAAGGGGAGAGTGTATACGTGCAGGAATTTCTCTCGATAAATCCGAAAGACATACCCGATGAAGAGATGCATCGTATATATGCTGCTTTACGCACACCGTATAAATACGGGGCAGTGATAAAACTGGAGGACGCGTATGCCGACAGCCCATCGGTTTTCCGCTACCACGGCAGATGGTATATGTATTATGCCTCGATCGCGCGCGAATGCGCTTCCTCCGGGTATACGACCCACCTGGCGGAAAGCGATGATCTCCTGCACTGGCGGACGATCGGCACGATTTTTGATCGCCGCAGCGACGGGGAATGGGACAGCCGGCAGATTGCGGGCTATGCAGCGCTGACGAATACCGACTGGGAAGGGGATGCCGAGCTGCGCAGCGCAGACGGCCGGTACTACATATCGTATCTTGCGGGGGCGACCGACGGCTATGAGCCCGACCCGCTGTATATGGGGCTGGCCTTCTCAGCGGATCCGCTCGACGGCAGCCGCTTCACCCGGCTGAGCCGCCCGATCCTCTCGCCGGAGGATCCGGACAGCCGGGAATACGAGAAAAAAACATTGTATAAGAGCTTTATTTTTGCGGACGACCGCGGCGTGACTGGACACCGGTTCGTCAATGCCTATAACGCCAAGCATCTCGACGATACCGAACGGATTTTTCTGGCGGTATCCGACGACATGCGGCACTGGGAGCGGTACGGCGACGGCCCGGTGCTCGACGATATCACCGGGCATCCGGGCGCCAGGATCTGCGGGGATCCGCAGATCCTACGTGTGGGGGATCTTTATGTCCTGCTGTATTTCCGGCTCGACAGCGGTCGTCCGGCCTACAACACCTTCGCCGTGTCCCGCAATCTGGTTCATTGGACGAAATGGACAGGTGAACCGCTCATTCAGAGTGAATACGACTGGGAGGACTGCCATGCGCACAAGCCCTGGATCGTGCGGGCGGATGGGGTCGTGTATCACTATTACTGTGCGGTCAACAGCCGCGACGAGCGCTTTATTGCGGTGGCGGCGTCAAAGCCTCTGTAATCCTTTTCCGCTCGGCGAATCAACCGTTGGTTGCGGAAAAACAACCGCCGTTCGGTGGTGTTCCCGCAGTCGGGTGTGCTAGTATGGAGGGGAAAGGGAGGAAAGATTTATGCGGGAAATATTCGGCGAAAATCTCAGGCGCATACGCGGCGAAAAAGCCTTGACCCAAGAGCAGCTGGCCGAATGCATCGGCGTTACAGCGCAGGCTGTCAGCAAGTGGGAGTGCGCACAGTCCTGGCCCGACACCGAAAGCCTGGTGGCGCTGGCGGATAGGCTGGAAGTGCCGCTGGATGCCTTGTTGCGGCAGAGAGGAGTCGGACAGGCGCGGATGGACGCGCTGCCGGAGGATGGGGTGCTGCGGGTGGTTCAGTGCAGGGGCCGGACGGTGCTGACCTGTGAGACGTACGACCCGGCCAAAAAAATCCCGCTGCTCATCCGGCGGGAGGATTACGAAGGGAACGGCGCCCCGCTGATCCGTATGGAGATCTGGGGCAGCGCGGATATCGAGGGCTGCGTCAATGGCGGCGTTCATGCCGGAGACAGCGTGAACTGCGGCAATGTATCCGGCGGTGTCAGTGCAGGAGATGGGGTCAACTGCGGTAACGTGGACGGCGGCGTCATTGCCGGGGATAGTGTAAACTGCGGCAACGTGGGCGGCGGCGTCATTGCCGGGGACGGGGTCAACTGCGGCAATGTGGAGGGGAATATCGAATCCTGCGGCGGCGATATCCATTGCGGCGAGGTCGGAGGGGATATCCTGCGTTGTGAGGGTATGGTATATGTGGGCAAAGATCGATAGGCGTTTGCCGGAAAGAGCCGGCTTTCCGTTATCCGGTGACGCCTGCCGCGGAGAAAAACGGGGGGATCGGATGAAAAAGCGCCGTCGGCTGCTGGTCGGTTTGTGTGCTGCCGGAGCGGCCGGGATTACCGCGGTTCTGTTGTTTTACTTCGGCATTTTGCAGCTGAATAACCCGTCGGGAAAGACGTATCCGGTGCGCGGGGTGGATGTGTCCTCCTATCAGGGGGATATCGACTGGCCTGTGCTGGCACAGCAGGATATTCAGTTTGCCTTCATCAAGGCGACCGAGGGCAGCAGCTTTACCGACCCCTGCTTTGCCGAGAACTTCCCGCAGGCGCAGGCTGCCGGCCTGCGGGTGGGGGCCTATCACTTTTTCAGCTTCGACAGTGCCGGGGAAACCCAGGCGGAGCATTTTATCCGTACCGTCCCGCGCACAGAGGACGGCCTGCCGCCAGCGGTGGATGTGGAGTTCTACGGCGATAAAGCGGACCATCCGCCGGAGCGGGAGACGGTGCAGCGGGAGCTTGACCAGATGTTGTCCCGGCTGGAGGAACATTATGGCGTTCGGCCGGTGCTGTACGCGACCAAAGCGGCCTATGACCGGTATCTGGCGGAGGACTATGCCGACTATCCGCTCTGGATCCGCAGCATTGCCGGACAGCCTGCACTGTCCGACGGACGCGCGTGGACCTTCTGGCAGTATACCAGCCGCATGCGGCTGCCCGGCTACACCGGGCGGGAGCCATATATCGATATGAATGTGTTTGCCGGCTCGCAGGAGGCGTTTGACCTTTTCGGCCGCGGACAGAAGGAGAGGGAGTTGTATGAGGACGCAGGGAGCCGGTAATTTGTGGAGGATTATGACCAGCAATGTGTGGGCGGATGTGTTCGGCAATCCGGTCGAGGGGCGGGATACGCAGCTTGCCCAGGTGTACGAGCACTATCTGCCGGATGTGCTGTGCCTTCAGGAGATGCACCCGAACTGGCATGCCTCCCGGCTCAAGCCGCAGCTTGCGCAGCGGTACGACGAAGTTGTGGCCGAACAGGGGGATTATGCGCTCAATTATACGCCGGTGTTTTACCGCCGTGATCGTCTGCGCCTGATCGGATCAGCCTTTCATGTGTTCAGCGGGCCGAATGATTTTGATTCCAAATCCTTTACCGCCGCCGTGTTTGAACCGCTTGACGGCGGAGAGGCGTTTGCTGTACTGTCCACCCATCTGTACTATGAGGACAACGACTTCGGCAACCGTGTACGGGTGCAGAATGTCCAGGAGATTATCGGTTTTCTCCGCACGCTCGCCCCGCTGCGGGCCATGGTGTGCGGGGACTGCAACTGCCGGGCGGACAGCGCCCCCGCGCTGCTGCTGGAGGAGCAGGGGATGCGCAGTGCGCAGCAGATTGCCGAAATCGCTTCGCCGGAATCCTCCTGGCATGGGGATCCGGTCTTTGATCCGGCTGTCGGCCGTTTTGTCGGAAAGCCGCCGGCGCAGCTGCGGGAGAATTCCCTTGACCACATCTTTGTCCCGGAAAAGCGGGTAAAGGTGAAGGAGCTGCGGGTGGTGCTGGATCAGCAGGCCCTCGATGCCACCGATCATTCACCGGTTTACGCCGATATTGCCTTTTGCTGAAAATGAACCGCCGCCGGAGACAGCGTGTCCCTGGCGGCGGTTTTCTTATGCGGCAGTATGCACATACCGCCCGGCGGCCGCATACACTGCTATTGGACGTTTTATCGGATCAGCGGCGAAGCCGCAGGATGTTGGGCACCATGCCGGCCGGCGTGATATCGAGCGTGCCGTAGGTGCTGTCTGCGCCGCCGGACAGACTGCCGGGGTTGAACAACAGCAGGCCGTCGTCCCAGGTAATTTCCGCCCGGTGGGTGTGCCCGAACAGCAGCGCGTCAGCTTCCCTTTCCCGTGCCGCACAGGCCGCGCGGTACAAGTCGAATTTTACCTCATACAGATGCCCGTGGGTGAAGAAAATACGCTTGCCGGCAAAGGTTTCCTCGTGGGCATACAGCAGATTCTGCGCGGCGGACGGCCAGTCGCAGTTTCCCCGCACCGAATAAAAAGGCGAGCCGGGAAAATGATCGGCGGCCGCCTGTGCTTCACGTGCGCCGTCGCCCAGATGAATGACCGCCCGTGCACTCGGCTGCTCCTCTATCGCCTGCAGCAGCCCTTGCTCGTTTCCGTGGGTATCCGATATCACCAGTATCCGCATCCCGCAGCCTCCCCGTCAAAACGTTCATAACCCGGTAGGATCCGACATAAGTATAACACAGAAGCGGCGGCAGGAAAAGTCCGCGCCGCGGAAAGGCAGGAATCCCGATGAGTGATAACCAGCTGACCCCTGAACAGATGCAGGCTCTGCTGAAATTCGCCAGCAAAAGACTCGGTACCACGCCGGATAAGCTGGTCAAAACGGTCAACGAGGGCAATTTGTCTTCACTGGCGCCCAACCTGTCGGCGGAAAGCCGGGAGAAGCTGGACGCGTTTACCCACAACCAGGCGCAAGCCGAGCAGCTCATGCAGTCGCCGCAGGTTCAGCAGCTAATCGAACGTCTGCTCGGCGGCCGGACAGAGTAAAAAGCGCCGCGGGTCCCGTGGCCTGCACGGCGGCACCGGAAAGGGTGAAAAACCAAAATGGATGATCTGACAAAAAAGCTGGAAAACCTGCTCAACTCCCCCGACGGGATGGAAAAGATACAATCCGCAATGGCGGCGCTCGGCGGGCTGGCGGATCAGCCGCAGGAGACAGCAGCGCCTGCGGTACCGGCGCCGGCATCGGACGGCGGGCTGGATCTGTCCGGACTTCTGGCGGCGCTCGGCGGGGGTGGAGCGGCACCGGCTGCCGCGCTGCCGGCGGAGAACAGGGGCAGCGGTTTGCCGGATCTGTCCATGCTGACCAAGATGGCGCCGCTGCTCAGCAACATGCGCCGCGACGATGAGAATACGGTTCTGCTCAAGGCATTGCGGCCGTATCTGCATGGCGACCGGGAAAAACGCCTGGACGACGCTATCAAAATCATGCAGTTCATCCGGGTGATGCCGCTGCTGCGGGATCGCGGGTTGTTTTGACGCCGTGGCGCGGGAGGTGAGAGTTTGGCTGACAATGTACTGCGTATGCAGCAGGAGGCGGCTATGCGGGTGCAGCGCATGCAGGAGCGCGCCCGCCGTCTGGTCGAGGAGGATGAGGCGCGCAGCCGGGCGGAACGGGCCCGCCCGCCGCGTCCGCCGCAGCCCCAGCCGCCCGAACCGCCGATGGGCGGCGGCCGGACGGCGGAGAGTCTGGCGGCTTCGCGTCCGCCGGAACGCCGCCGCCCGCAGCCGCCTGCACCGAAGCCTCCAGAGAAGGAGGATACCGGCGGGCTGCTGTCGCTGTTCGGCGGAGATCAGGAACAGCTGCTGCTGTTAATGCTGGCGCTGCTGCTGGCCAAAAATGGCGCGCAGATCGAGCTGATCGTGGCGCTGCTGTATCTGGCGATGTGATAAAAACAGGGGGGAGTCGCGCGGCGGCTCCCCCCTGTAGTCATGTATGCGGTCCGTCTTTTATTCTACGCGGGCGAGGTCTTCCTCCTCATCCACGAAATCCGGCACATTATCCCGGATGAAGCTTACGCAGCGAGCGAGCGGCTGCTCCTCCTGCATGGCCTCCAGGAAGTCAGCATGCCGTTCGGCGAGATCTTCCTCTTCCTCGGTGCGCAGCGCGGCACGTACCGCCTCGGCGCAGCGCGGCGCGCCGAGGGTATCGAATCCGTCCGCACCAAGCGCGCAGAAAGCAGCGGAAGGGCTTTCCAGCAGTTCCTCAAAGCCCGCGCTGTCCAGCTCGCGGCACAGCAGCCACACGCTGTATACTACACAGCGGCCGTGCGACAGCAGTGGAATGGTACGGTACGGATCCGGATGACGCGGGTCAAGCTTGGCCATCAGGTTGGCAATCACCGCATCCACCAGCTGATCGTCCGGCACGGCGGAAAGCTTGTCCTCTGTCATATCACGATAAGTATTCTGCAGTTCGTCCGCCCGCGTGGTTTTCTCCCGGCGGGAGCTGCCCCACAGATACAGCCCCACCAGCAGTGCCATGAACACCAGAACCAGCAGGTAATAGCCGCCCTGTCCGGCGGAAAAAAAGCCATCCAGCAGCATGGTTCCACCCTTCCTTTCTATTCCTCACCATTCTCCGCCATACGGCGGTAGATTTCCCCTTTTTTGATGCCGGTCTGTGCTGCGGCCTGTTTCGCCGCTTCCGAAGCGGACAGGCCGTCCGCCGCAAGTTCCTTGGCGAGCGAGACCGCGTCCTCTACGGTACAGGCGGCTTCTTTCACCGGCGGCCGCCCCTCCACGATTACCACGAATTCCCCGCGCGGCGCTTCAGTACGGTAACGGACCGCCGCCTCGGCGAGGCTGGTGCGGATGACCTCCTCATGGATCTTGGTCAGCTCCCGCACCAGCGCGATGCGCCGGTCGCCCAGCACCGCCAGCAGGTCCTCGAGCGTCGAGGGCAGCTTATGTGGCGCTTCGTAAAACACCATTGTGCGCACTTCATTGGTCAGCTGCTGCAGATGCTCCCGCCGGCTGCGACGGTTCATGCTCAGAAACCCCTCAAAGGTAAACCGGCCGGTCGGCAGCCCGGACACCGCCAGCGCGGTGATCACCGCACTCGGCCCCGGCACCACCCCTACCGGGATCTGCCGCGCGTGGCAGAGGGCTACCAAGTCTTCGCCCGGATCGGAGATCGCAGGCATCCCCGCATCGCTGACCAGCACCGCGTTTTCCCCGGCCTCCAGCCGGGCGATCAGCTGGGCGCCGCGGTCTCGTTTGTTATGCTCGTAATAGCTCACCAGCGTCTTATGGATGCCGAAGCGGTTCAGCAGGCGCAGCGTTACCCGGGTGTCCTCCGCCGCGATGAAATCGCACTCCCGCAGCGCCTCCACCGCGCGCGGCGAAAAATCCGACAGATTGCCGATGGGCGTCCCTACCAGAGTCAGTTTTCCGGCCATGCCGGCGCCTCCCTTGTTTACAGATTGCAATATGCGCAGGAAAACTACACATCGTAAATCGCTTGCATAGCAGCCGACTCCTGCTGCCCGTCCATCCGGACAAGCGCCGGCAGCACCGAAAGACCCGGATGCCCGCCCTTACGCGCTTCGCACAGCAGCAGCCACGGCGCGCTGTCCGCCCGCTGCTGGACAAAGCGCAGCCGCTTGGGCTCGAGGCCGCACGCCCGCAGCTCGGCAAACCGGTCGGCCAAATATTCCGGGCGGTGGCAGAACACAAAAACGCCGCCGTTTTTCAGCAGGCGGGCAGCGGCGGCTGCCGCGTCGGCAAAGACAAAGGATGCAGATTCGTGTCTGGCGAGTGTGCGTGCATCTTCTGCCGTGGACACGCAGGGGCGTGCGCTGCCGCGTCGGAAATAGGGCGGATTACAGGTGACGCGGTCATAGCGGCCTGCGGCAAGTCCGTCCAATCTCCGCAGGTCGGCGCAGTGCACCGTGATCCGCTCTTCCAAATGATTCAGGCACACCGCTTCGGCGGCAAGCGCAGCGGCCTCCGGCTGCAGCTCAACCGCGTCGATATGAGCGGGCGGGTCGCGCCGGCACCACAGCAGCGGCAGAATCCCGCAGCCGGTGCCGAGATCACAGACGATGTCCCGGCGTTTAGGCCGCGCAAAGTCCGCGAGCAGGACGGCGTCCGAGCCGAAACGGTGCTCCGCAGTGACCAGCGCGGTGATCCCGCCGCCAAGGGGGAGCGGGGTTTCCGGCATAGCGTGTCTCTCCCTGTCCTGCGGACAGCGCCGCAGGGTGTTTATTCGGCGGCCGCGCGGAAAGCGCGGCTTACCAACAGTAAATTGCCGGACAGACAACGCGGTCTGTCCGGCAACAAAACGTCGACTTGGCGGGGGAAGCCCCCGCGGTCTTTAGGCGGCCTTATTCCGCCTGGGGAGCGCCGACGGGGCAGACAGCAGCGCAGCTGCCGCACTCGGTGCAGACATCGGGATTGATCTCGTATTTGCCATCCCCCTCGGAGATCGCGGACACGGGGCATTCCGCCTCGCAGGCGCCGCAAGAGATACAATCGTCACTGATCTTATAAGCCATTACAGAGCACCTCCTTATCGTGGGATCCTGGAATAAGCTTATGTAGCCTCCGGCAGACGCATGCACCCGCCGGATTCCCATTCCACTCAGGCAGCCGTATCGGCCACCGGTGTTATTATACCATAACGGTTGAAAAAATCAACACCTTATCTCGCCGGGAAGGCTCACTTTTCCAGCCCGGAGAGCTTTTCCGCTTCGCTGCGGTCAACCTTGATTTTATTGTCACGGATGACCTTGACATCCTGACGGTCCATCACTACCGGCGGTGAATCCGGGGATTTATCCAGCCGCACCTTTACCTTACCGGTGAGCAGGTTGGTTTCCACCACCACGCCTTTGCCTTCCTTGGTGGTGACCAGCGCACCCTGCTTGGGCGTTTCACGCAGCAGCGATTCGTAGGCCTCCTGCTCATATTTCAGGCAGCACATCAGCCGCCCGCAGCAGCCGGAAATTTTGGTAGGATTGAGGGACAACCCCTGTTCTTTCGCCATTTTGATCGACACCGGCTGGAAATCGCTGAGGAACTGTGAACAGCAGAACGGCCGTCCGCAGATACCCAGCCCGCCGAGCATCTTCGCTTCGTCGCGCACCCCGATCTGCCGCAGCTCAATGCGGGTATGGAATACCGACGCCAAATCCTTGACCAGGCTGCGGAAGTCCACCCGTCCGTCAGAGGTGAAATAAAACAGAATCTTGGAGCCGTCAAACGCATATTCTACGTCCACCAGCTTCATGTCCAGCTTGTGCGCCTGGATTTTTTCCTGGCACACCCGCATGGCGCGCTTCTCCTTCTCGGCGTTGTCCTTCGCGCGCCGCAGATCATCCTCTGTCGCGGGACGGAGCACCGGTTTGAGCGATGCGGGCACCGCGTCGTCCGCGATCTGGCGGTTGGGGATCACCACTTCGCCGCACTCGATGCCGCGCGAGGTTTCGACCACTACCGTGCCGCCCTTTTCCAGCGCAAACCCGCCGGGAGAAAAATAATACACCTTGCCTGCGTTTTTAAAACGCACGCCGACAATTTCAGCCATCGGTAAAAACCATTCCTTTCTTATACAGCCGGGGCTGCGCAGGAAAACGCCCTTCGTTTATTTTCCCGCTGCCTGCCGCAGACGGGAGCACATCAGCGTCAGGAACAACGCTTCATTCATATTGTAAACCCGCGCATGCTGCAGGTCTTCCACCGTGTCGATCAGGGCGGCAAGCTGTTCACGGGTCAGCCTGTGCGACAGCTCTTCGGCACAGTCCGGATCCACCGAAATGCGGGAAGGGGTTCCGTACCGGCAGGCCAGCGCATCGCGGAACAGCAGCGGCAGGCAGGTCAGCACGCCGGTCAGAGTTTCCTTATCCTTGGTCATCTTATTGGTCAGCCGGAGCAGCTCCAGCTCGTCCGACGCGGTCAGCGCCCGGGCAATGGCGGGCGCGAGGGTGGTCACCTGACGGAAGGTATCGTCCTCCAGCCCCTGCAGAGCCTGGCCGATCACCCCGCCGAACACCGTGGCCGCGCGGCGCAGTTCTTCTTCCGGCCGGCCGGGCAGGCGCTCACGCAGCACCGTCACCGCCTGGTCCTCGGTCACGCCGGTCAGCGGCAGGCACACGGTGCGGGAGCGGATGGTCGGCAGCAGCTGTGAGCGGTTTTCGCAGGTGAGGATAAAAAGCAGATGCTTCGGCGGCTCCTCCAGAATTTTTAGCAGTGCGTTCTGTGCTTCGGTGGTCATTCCCTGTGCACCGGCAAGGATGCTCACCCGATAGTTTGCCTCATTCGGCAGGATATACGCCTCATCACGGAGTTTTCGGATGGTATCAATATGAAAAGAGCGTGCCGTACCGTCGCCGCCGGTTTCCGTGATATCCGGATGCCCGCCGGCAAGCGCTTTCACGCAGTGCGCGCACACCCCGCAGGGCTTTTCGGTTTCCGCCGGCGCGCTGCAGACCGCGCGCTGGGCAATTCGGCGTGCGAGGGTGCGCTTGCCGCTGCCGGCGGGACCTTCGAGCAGCAGTGCATGCGGAAACCGCCCTCCGTCCATATAGGCGGAGAGCTGCGCCTTTGTCTCTTCATTTCCCACAAATCCGTCGAACCGCATCGTCGTGCCTTCCCTCTGCCGCCGTGCGGCCGCCGTGCCGGACCCGTTCCCGGGCGCCGGCCTAAAACCTATACTGCCACCCGCTTAACGGTCAGGCATTGCCGGATTTTTTACTGTACCGGGTGGTCGGCAGAAAATCCGCTTGAAGCGCGTAGCTACTTCAGATTATTGGTACAGGTTCTCACAGTTTCTCGTAGCGCTCAATATCGGTGACAAACACCGTCGCACCGCCGACCGTCACTTCCACCGGGAAGGAGGCGTAGGTCGTCGTGCCGTAGGTCGCACTGGGCACCGTCTGGGCACGCTTACGCGAACGCTTGGCGATGATATCGATCACCTCGTCCACGCGGCTGTCCTCGGTGCCGACCAGAAAGGTGGTGTTGCCCGCCATCAGAAAGCCGCCGGTAGTGGCCAGCTTGGTGACCGCAAAGCCGGCATGGGTCAGCGCGGAGGATACCGCGTTGCTGTCATCCTTATTCACAATTGCAAAAATCAGCTTCATACTGTATGCCCTTCCTTTCCCGGCGCGTGCAGAATAACACCGTGCCCTATCAGCGTACGCACGGTACGAATTTATTATACCGTATCTGTCGGCTTCTGGCAAGAGATTTCGCACCGGCACACATCGGTGCATACGGCGGCGTGGGTATGGCCGCAGGCGGCAAGAGCTTTCGCCAGCGCCGGCGTGAACCGTTCCCCCGGCACGATCGCAGGAACGCCCGGCGGGCAGGGGCAAACACTGCGCGCGGCAATTCGGCCGGCGGCCGCCGGCATCGGAATTTCTTCCGCCGTGCAGAGCATCGCATTCCGCGGGGGCATCACCGCCTGCGGCCGGATGTCAGGCGCAAAAAGTGGGAACCGCGGGCATCCCGCGGCGGGGAGTTCTGCCTGCGGCAGCGCTTCGAGTGCCCGCTTCAGACGGGCAAAATCGTCGTCGGTATTACCGGGGGTAAGGATAAACACAAGGTAGCGGCTGTCCGCATATTCCGGCTCACAGCCCTGACGGCGGAACCATGCCGCTGCTGCGGCGGCATCGCGGCCGTTTGCTGCAAAGTCGAGGGTCAGGCGGCTCGGGTCGCGCAGCGCACGGCCGGCGTAAGCCTCGACGCCCTGTTCGGCCGCAGTCCGGCGCAGTCCCGCGGTGATTTCGGCCACCTGGCGGAAAGCCGCCGGACCCTCCTGCTCCCACCAATTGCGGGCAAGATCGAGAGAGGCAAGCACCGGAAAGGACGGCGACGTGGAGCCGAACAGCGCCATCGCCGCTTTGGCGGCTGGACGGGTGATGCCGGCAGCAAACGGTGTGTTTCCGATATGCAGCATGGCGCCGCCGGTGAGCACCGGCAGCGTCTTATGAGCGGAATCTGCGGTCAGGTCAGCTCCGAGCGCAAGCGGGTGCAGGCCGAAGGCGCTGAGATGACTGCCGTGGGCGTTATCCACCAGCAGCGGTACGCCGTATCGGCGGCATACCGCCGCAAAAGCCGGGACATCGCAGAGGTTGCCCGCGTAATCCGGACTGGTGACATACACCGCACGGATGCCGGGATCCGCCGCGAGCGCCCGCTCCACCGCGTCCGCGTCCGGCGGCAGCACACCGTCCTCATTCTGCGAGGGCCAAAGCCATACCGGTTCGAATCCCAGCAGCACCGCCGTGTGGACCGCGCTGCGGTGCGCGGTGCGCGCCATCAGCACCCGGCCGCCAGCGCCTGCACCGAGCAGCAGCATCGTCTGTATGCACAGTGTGCACCCTCCGGCGCTGAACAGCGTTTCCCGTGCGCCGAAGGCTGCCGCCGCAAGTTGTTCCGCCTGCTCAATCACGTCGCCGCCGTCGTACAGGCTGCCGGTGCCCGGCAGTTCGGTCAGATCCAGCGCCGGATCGGCAAGGGGGGTCAGCAGCGGCATATGCCCCTTATGCCCTGGTGTATGAAACGCGGCGGGATGTCCCGCCGCGTGTGTATGCAGCGCCGCGAAAAGCGGCGTTTTCCGCTCAGACATAATTGCGCCGGATGAAGGCGCTGATATGCACCGGATCGGTGTCAAAGGAAACGATGTCGCCCGGTGCGCAGTCGATGTCGGTGACGTCCACGGTCAGCGAGGTCAGCCCCGGCCGACCGATGATCACCGGTCGTTTGCCGTTGATCTCGCAGGTGAGCTTTTTGCGGAAAAACGGGAAGCGGGAAACCGGCATTTCGGTGAACAGGCCGTCTGCCCGCCCGGACGGAACCACTGCCACCCGCGTCGCCTTGCGCAGGCGCACCCGGGCATCGTCGCCGACCGTACTGCCCGCGGTGAGCCATTTCAGGTCGCAGACATTGGATACTGCCCGTCCGACCTTTTTCAGGCCATGACGTTCTTTCAGCGGGCCGCGGCCGAACAGGTCCGCGCTGGTGCGCACCGCACCCAGGCGCATCTCCTTGCACTGGAGCGCCTGATAGCTGTCCGCCATATGCACGATGCCGGGCTTTAAGCCCTCCCGCTGCACCGCGGCGACCGCGCGCTGGAAATCCTTCACCTGCTGGAGCCGATGGGATTCCGATGCTTTGCCGGTATCCGGCAGGATGGTAAACACGCCGGTCAATTCCACGTTTTCCAGATGCTTGATGGTCTGCGCCGCCTTGCCGGCGTCCTGCAGTGCATAGCCGAAGCGTCCCATGCCGAAGTCGAAGCACAGCTGCACCCGCGCCCGGCAGCGCATTTTGCGGCTCAGCGAGCTGAACAGCACCGCGGCGTCGTTGGAGCCGACCGCGCCGATGATGTCGTATTGCAGGATGGCGGCAACGTCGTCTTCACCGGAATAGGGGGTCAGCAGCAGGATGTCCAGCCCGCGCACCGCGTCCGCGATGCGCACCGCCTCCTCCAGCCGCGCGACCGCAATCGTGCCGACCCCCGCCTCCTGCAGGAGTTTCGCGATTTCCACGTCGCCCAGTCCCAGAGCATTCGCCTCGAGCACCGGGATCAGCGGCGTACTGCCGGCCTGCTTCTGCAGGATGCGCAGGTTGGTGAGGATTCGTTCGGTCTGTACCATCAGCTTCATGTCCATGACCATCCTTTATCTGTATACTGAGCCGGATGCCTCGCAGCGGGGGCTTGTCCTTTTATGTCCAGTATACCGCAGTCGACCGGTTTCGTCAAACACCGGCGGCGAAAATAAAGGTTTTGTGCCGTTTTTCCGCGGACGGCCGTCGGCATTGCGTAAGGTGCGGGGCTTTTCGCTTAAAAAGGCTTTTCCACAGGCGGTGCCGGCCGCTTTAGCCGCGCAACTGCTGCCTTATCCTCACGGCTTACCCGAAGCGATTCCCGAATCTTCCGGATGGTCAGGTTATGGGTCACGGGGTCAAGGGCGCCGGCTTCCAGCAGGGGGTACACCTTTTCCGGAAAGCGGACAAAGCACACCGACAGGGTCCACGCCGCCGCCATGCGCACATAATAGCCCTCGTGGGTGAGCGCGGTCAGCCGCGCGATCACCCCATCGACATGTGCCTCGTCCACAAAGTGGTCAAGCATGGCCACCACTGCGAACCTTACGTCGAATTCCCGGCCGGAAGACAGGTAGGGGGACAGAAACTCCCAGACAGCCTCCGGCTGCCGCCGGACAAAGCGCAGCGAGGCGCAGAAGCTGTCACACACCGACCAGTTATCGATCTTCGGCACAAAAGCCGCCGTATACCGCAGCAGCTCATCAATATCCGCTTTGGCGGCGCCGATCACCATGCCCTGGAGCATAACTTCCTCGAAGGTGTCATCCCCGGCGGCGGCGAGCCAGCCGCGCCAGTCCTCCGCCGCGATGCGTTTGGCCAGCGCGCGCATCTGCGGCAGCCGCACCCCGATCAGGTTGGTGCCGGGAGGCAGAAGTTTGGCGGAAAACCGGCGGTAATCCGCATCGGCGAGCGCGGTAAGTTCAGCTTTGATGTCCATGGTGGCGGGCTCCTTTCTGAAAAAATGCCCCCTGCATCGACAGGGGGCATGGAGATATTATGCCTTGAGCAGTTCCTTTGCCGCGTCGGTCAGGCGTTCGGCCATCGCTTCTGCGGCCGCCTTATCGGTGCCAGTGGCGGTGACGTAGGCCTTGATCTTCGGCTCGGTGCCGGAGGGCCGCACGATCACGCCGGCGCCATCCTCCAGACCGAAGACCAGCACGTTGGATTTCGGCAGGGTAAGCACCGTTTCGGCTCCGGTGCGCATATCCACGCTGCGGGAGGCCAGATAGTCGGAGAAACGCGTCACCGCAAGACCGGCGATCTCCTGCGGTCGGTTCTCCCGCAGCGATTCCATCAGCTTGTGCATCGTCGCCATGCCTTCCGCACCCTCAAATTCCGCGTTGATCAGGATATGGCGGTAAACGCCGAATTCCGCATACAGCGCATCGAGCACGTCGAGCAGGCTCTTGCCCTGCTTCTTGTAATACGCGGCCATTTCGCAGATGAGCATGGAGGCGTTCACGCCGTCCTTATCCCGTACATAGGTGCCGGACAGGTAGCCGTAGCTTTCCTCGAACCCGAAGACATAGCGTTCCGGATGGCCCTCCTTTTCGAGCAGCCCGATCTGCTCGCCGATATACTTGAAGCCGGTGAGCACCTCCCGCACCTCGCAGCCGAATTTTTCGGCGATGCGCAGCACCAGGTCGGAGGTGACAATGGTCTTGACCGTGACCGGATGTTCGGGCAGGGTGCCCAGCTCGGCGCGGGTGGTCAGCACATAATTAAGCAGCAGGCAGCCCACCTCATTGCCGGTCATCAGGGTATAGTCGCCGCTGTCGAGTACCGCGATACCCACCCGGTCGCAGTCCGGGTCGGTGGCGAGCAGCAGATCCGGTTTCACCGTTTCGGCGAGCTTCAGCGCGCAGGCAAACGCTTGGCGGATTTCCGGATTCGGGTACGGTGCGGTCGGGAAATTGCCGTCGGGCTTCTCCTGCTCCGGCACCACCGCGAGTGCCGATACCCCGATGCGGTGCAGCATCTCCCGCACTGGCTTGTTGCCGGTGCCGTTGAGCGGGGTATATACCACGCTGAGCGGCACCTCATGGCAGATGCCGGGGCGGAGTTGTTCGCCGGCGACATGCTGGAGGAAATCCTCGAGCAGTTCCGGCCCGATCACCTGAATCCGGCCGTTCCGAACCGCTTCGCTGTAATCGGCCACCTTCACACCGTCAAAAATTTCCACCTTGCGGATGTACGCCGTCACGGCGTTGGCGTCCGCGTCGGTCATCTGGCAGCCGTCCGCGCCGTAGCATTTATAGCCGTTGTATTTGGCCGGGTTATGGCTGGCGGTGATCATGATGCCCGCCTGACAGTGCAGCGAACGCACTGCGAAGGAAAGCACCGGCGTGGGCTCGAGTTCATCAAAAATATGCACCTTGATCCCGTTCGCCGCGAGCACCCGCGCCGCTTCGCGGGCAAACAGCGGGGATTTGATGCGGGAGTCGAACGAAATTGCCACGGCATTTTCGCTGCCGCTGACGTTGAGATAATCGGCGAGTCCCTGGGTCGCCTTGCGCACGGTGTAAATATTCATCCGGTTTTCCCCCGCACCGATTACCCCGCGCAGTCCGCCGGTTCCAAAAGCCAGTTCGCGGTAAAAGCGATCGAGGATTTCCTCGTCCTGCCCGGCGATGCTCTTCAGCTCGTCAAGCAGGTCCGGATCCTCGATTGCCCGCTGTTTCCAGCGGGCGTAATTATCCATCATGGCCTTGTCGCACATTTTGTATCCTTCCTTTCGCTTACATGGGCAGGTTCCCCGCATGGTGCCTGCCTGTCCGGCCGGACAGCACCGCATCCACCGCCCATACAATATTTCCCTTTGTATCATACACCATTTGGCCGGAGAATGGCAAGGCGTATTCTGCCGCGAATCCCGGCATATTTTCCCGAAATATCCGAAAATCTTCAGAATTCCCCTCTTTTTTCCCGATGAAAAATACGCTATAATAGATCAGAAGGCCGTTTGTCCGGCCGATTCATAAAATGTTTTCAGCCGGCGGGCAGCCGCCGGAGCACAGGCGGGTTCCGCCGGGGAAGGAGTTTTCAGCATATGGCTAACAAACAGGTGCGGGTCACTATCTGCGGAACGGGATACACGCTGTCCACCGACGACGCAGAGGAATATGTTCTCGGGGTTGCCGATCGGGTGGAAAAATCCATGAAGGCGATGATGAACGAAAACGACCGTATTTCCACGTTGATGGCCGCGGTGCTCACCGCGCTAAACAACGCCGACGACGCGGCAAAGGCGACCGTTTCGGCGGATAATCTGCGCGCGCAGATCAAGGATTTCATCGAGGAGAATGCGAAGCTGCGGCAGGAGGCAGACAGTGCCAACCGCGAATGTGAGCGTCTGCGCCGCGAGCTGATGGATATGCGGTCGTCCCGTTCATGAATAGGGGAAAAATCGAAATTCTTGCACCCGCCGGCTCGCCTGAGGCGCTGACCGCCGCGGTGCGCTGCGGCGCCGATGCGGTGTATCTGGGGGTAGGGCGCTTCAACGCCCGGCAGGCGGCGCACAATTTCGCGCCGGAGGACATGCCGGAAACGGTGCGTTACTGTCATGCCCGCGGCACGGCGGTGCATATCGCGCTCAACACGCTGGTGCGGGAGGATGAGATGTGCGACGCGCTGGCGCTCGCTGAGCAGGCCTGTATCTGGGGCGCCGACGCGCTGATCATTCAGGATCGCGGTTTGGCGCGGCGGATTCACGCGGCGGCGCCGGAAATGCCGCTGCATGCTTCTACCCAGCTGTCCTGTCACACTCCATCCGGAGTGGAAGAGCTGCGGGACTGCGGGTTTTCCCGGGTAGTGCTGGCGCGGGAGATGAGCCAGGAGGAAATCACGGCGTGCGTCGGCCTCGGCTGCGAAATCGAGGTGTTTGCGCACGGGGCGCTGTGCATGTGTGTATCCGGGCAGTGCACGCTGTCTGCGATGCTCGGCGGCCGCAGTGGCAACCGCGGCATGTGTGCGCAGCCCTGCCGACTGCCGTTTGCACCGGTGGGAAGCGGCCCGGCCAGAGACCGGACTGCGCTGAGCCTGAAGGATTTATGTCTGCTGGATTACGTGGAGCAGCTGCGGGGGAGCGGCGTGGATTCCCTGAAAATCGAGGGGCGGATGAAACGGCCGGAATACGTGGCGGCTGCGGTGACCGCCTATCGTGCGGCCGCGGACGGACGGGCGGCGGATCGGCAGCTGCTGGAGGATTTGCAGGCGGTGTTTTCCCGGTCGGGCTTTACCGACGGCTATTACCGCGGTCGGCGGGATGCCGGATTGTTCGGTCACCGCAGGCGGGAGGATGTCACCGCGGCGACGGCGGAGGTGTTCAGCCGGCTGCACCGTTTATATGATCGGGAAAACCCACGGGTGCCGCTGGCGCTGACCTTTACGATGCGCGCCGGTGAGCCGGTGCGGCTGGAGGGGCGCTCGGGTGACGCCGCCGCACAGGCGGCAGGGACGATCCCTGAAGCGGCTGTGCATCGTCCGCTGTCCGTGCAGCGGGCGGAGGAACAGTTGTGCAAAACCGGCGGTACGCCGTTTATGCCGCCGGAGGTGGTCTGCCGCATGGACGATGGGCTGACCCTGCCGCTCGCGGCGCTCAATGCGCTGCGGCGGGAAGTGTGCGAACGGCTGTTGGTGGTGCGCGGCGAGACGGCTGCGGTGCCGTTTCGCCACACGCAGGAGCCGGTGTGTACGCCGCGGGAGCCGAGTTCTCCGAAACTTGTGGCACGGTTTACCGATGCGGCACAGTGCCCGGGGGACGTGGATATAGAGGCAGCGATCGTGCCGCTGGATACCCCGCCGGAGGTGCTGCGGCGACTGTGCGCGCGGCGTTCCACAGGGGTGGAGATTCCCCGCGGGCTGTTCGGGGCCGACGATGCGGCGCGGAGGCTGCTGGCTGCGGCGAAAGAGTCCGGGGCGGCGTTTGCACTGTGTGGCGGCGTCGGTGCGGTGCGTCTCGCCCGGGAGGCTTCGCTCCCGCCGGTGGGCGGCTTCGGGCTGAACATTGTCAACCGCTGGGCACTTGATGCCTATGCTCAGGAAGGAGCTGCTGCGGCGGTGCTGTCGATGGAGCTGACCTTCCCGCAGATGGCGTTTGCCGTGCGGGAACAGACGGCAATCCCTGCGGGGGCGCTGGTCTATGGGCATCAGCCGCTGATGCTGCTGCGGGCGTGCCCGCGCCGAGCTGCGGAGGGGTGTACGGGCTGCGGCGATGAGCGGCCGCGGGCGATGACCGACCGCCGCGGGGCGGTCTTTCCGCTGGAATGCGGGCGCGACCGGCCGGGCGGCTGTGTAGAGCTGCTCAACGGCGATCGCCTGTTTTGGGCGGACCGGCTCGAAGAACTGCCGCTGCTGGATTTCTGGCTGCTGCATTTTACTGGTGAGGACGAGCGGGAGGTGCGGGAGATTCTGCGGGCCTACCGCCGTGGCGGCAGGCCGCCGGAAAGGCTCACCCGCGGCCTGTACCGCCGTGGCGTGGAATAATACGAAAACTCAACCGATGATACAGAAGGGACGGCATTTAGGCTATGACAGTGAAATTTCAGAAACTGCATGAGCAGGCGAAGATTCCGCAGCGCTCCACCGAGGGCAGTGCGGGGATGGATTTATGCGCGCGCATCGACGAGCCGGTGACGGTGCCCGCCGGCGGTCGGGTGGGAATCCCCACCGGCATCGCGATGGGCCTGCCCGGCCCGGAGACGGTCGGCTTGGTTTTCGCACGCAGCGGGCTGGCGGTCAAACATGGTCTGACGCTTTCCAACGGTGTGGGCGTGATCGACAGCGATTATACCGGTGAGATCAAGGTCGGTCTGGTCAACCTGTCGGACAAGGCGTACACCATTGAACCGGGCGAGCGCATTGCCCAGCTGGTGATCATGCCGGTGCTGCTGCCGCAGATCGAGCTGGCGGAAGCGTTGGAGGAGACCGCACGCGGGACGGGCGGCTTTGGTTCGACGGGAAGAAAATAACAATCGTCACAAATGACAATGGATAAACGGAAAGGGTTGTTTGAGGTTGAAGGCGAAGAATACGCTGATCCTGATTTTTTTGCTGCTTGCGGCAGTGGTGCTGTCGGCGCTGATCGGCACATTGACCGAGGGCGTGGAATTCCTGCGGTGGCTGACCTGGGGCGATTCGGTGGGATTCGATACGGTGAATCTTGACCTGGCGATTATCAACGTCAGCTTTTCCTTCAAAATGCAGGTGAACGTTTTGCAGGTAGTGCTCATCGGTGCGGCGCTGCTGCTGTACAAAAAGGTACGCTGAAAAAGGATGGCGGGGTTTTCCCGACGGACAAAAGGAGACAGGAAAATGAACTGGATTTTGGCCTCCGCCTCACCGCGGCGCCGGGAAATCTGCGAGCGGATGGGCGTGGCGGTGGAGATCCTGCCGGCAGCTGGCGAACCGCCGCTGGATCGGTCGCTGCCATTGGAAGAGGCGGTGCGCCTGGTGGCGCGCGCAAAAGCGGAGGAGATTGCGGCGCGCTGCCCGGAGCGCCGGGTGCTCGGTGCAGATACGGTGGTGGAAATCGACGGGCAGGTGCTCGGCAAGCCGCGGGACAAACGCGAGGCAGCGGATATGCTGCGCCGGCTTTCGGGGCGCGCTCATCGGGTGCTGACCGGCGTATGGGCGGCGGGCCCGGGCTGCGGCTGCGGTTTTACGTCGGCGGCGCAGGTCGAATTTGAGCCAATGACTGATGAGGAAATTGCCGCTTATGTGGCGACCGGCGAGCCGATGGACAAGGCGGGTGCCTACGGGATTCAGGGGCTTGGCATGCGTTTTGTGCACGGAATCGTCGGGGACTATTACACGGTGATGGGACTTCCGGGCGCGGCTTTATGGCGTTTTCTGCAGCAATTTCCGGAAATCGGATGAATTCTGCGGGAATTGAGGCTGCGGACAAATTTTTTATTGAGAAATTTTTCCTTACAGTATATAATATAATGACTGACGGCCAAATATAGTAAGGAACAGGACGGTTGGCCGGCAGAGGGAGAAAAACAGGATGAGCGGGATCGCGGCGCGGCAGCCGGCGATCCGGCACGCCAAATATACGCGGGCTGACCGCGATCCGGAAAGGAAGTCAAAGTTATGTTTTTTAATCGGGATATCGGCATCGATCTGGGAACGGCGAATACCCTCGTGTACATGCGCGGCAAGGGCATCGTTATGCGCGAGCCGTCGGTAGTCGCGGAGGACGTCCGCAACCATGCGGTTATGGCAGTCGGCAGCGAGGCGAAGGAAATGATCGGCCGTACGCCGGGGTCCATCTCTGCAGTGCGTCCGCTCAAGGACGGCGTGATCGCGGATTTTGACATCACGGCGGAGATGCTCCGCTATTTCATCAAACGCACTGTCAAGTCGGGCATTTTCAGCCGGCCCCGCGTGATCGTGTGCATCCCCTCCGGTGTCACCGAGGTTGAGCGCCGTGCGGTAGACGAGGCAGCGCGGCAGGCGGGCGCAAAAGAAGTCGAACTGATCGATGAGCCGATGGCGGCTGCCATCGGCGCTGGGCTTCAGGTTGCGGAAGCCGCCGGATGCATGGTGGTGGATATCGGCGGCGGCACCTCCGAGGTGGCGGTCATTTCTCTTGGTGATATCGTGACCTCCTGTTCGGTGCGCACTGCGGGCGACGATTTTGATGAGGCAATCATTTCCTATATAAAAAAGAAATATAATCTGCTCATCGGTGAGCGCACGGCGGAGGATATCAAAATCAGCATCGGCTCTGCGTTCCCATCTGAGGACGAGTGCTCGATGGAGGTCAAGGGCCGCAATCTTATCGATGGTCTGCCCAAAAACATCACGGTGTCCTCCGAAGAGGTGCGGGAGGCGCTCGCTGATCCGGTCAGTTCCATCGTGGATGCTATCCGTTCCACCCTCGAGCGCACCCCCCCGGAGCTGTCCGCGGACATTATCGACAACGGCATTATGCTTACCGGCGGCGGTGCGCTGCTGCGGGGACTGGATGTGTTGATCGCGCGGGAAACCGGCATGCCGGTGCATGTTGCGGAGAATCCGCTCGACTGCGTGGCGGTCGGCACCGGCAAGTGCCTCGATATCGGTGTGGTGAGTAATTTCCGCTCCAACCGATCGAAATGACGAAGGGTAAAAATAATTATTGTTAATCTTTACACGGGGCACATTGTCCGAAGAAGGAGGTCATCGTGAAAGATTTTTTCAAAAGCCTGGGATTCAAGGTGCTCGCGGCGGTGGCGCTGGTGCTGGTTGGCGTGATGATTTACGCCGCATCGACCGGCGGTCTGGCCAACATACCGGCGACCATAACCGGAGCGATTGTTTCCCCCCTGCAGTCGTTGGGCGCGGGTATATCCAACGGTCTTAGCAGCTTCTTTGGGATGTTTACCGATTCCGGCGAACTGCAGAAGGAGCTTGACGCGCTTCGTGAGGAGAACAACCAACTGCGTCAGCAGCAGGTAGAGCTTGACGAACTGCGGCGGGAAAATGAGGATCAGCGCAAGTACCTCGGGATCAAGGAAGAAAATCCCGATTATGAATTTGTACCAGCCAAAATCATCGCACAGGATCCTTCCGATCCGGCGTACAACTTTTCGATCAGCAAGGGATCCCTCGATGGCATCCACCGGGATGATCCGGTGATTACGCCGGAGGGGCTGGTCGGCGTCGTTTACGAGGTCTATCCCAACTGGGCAAAAGTGCGCACGATCCTTGACCCAAATGTTGCGGTGAGTGCGATGGTGTCGCGTACGGCCGATACCTGCATCACCGGCGGTACGCTGCCGCTCGCGCGGGAGGGGCTGACCCGGCTGAACATGCTGCCGCGGGAAACCGGTGCGACGGTAGGTGACTATATTGTCACCGCGGGTAAGGGCGGTATTTATCCGCCGGGACTGCGTATTGGGAAAATCACCGAAATCAAGCCGGATTCCGACGGCCTGACGGTATATGCTACCGTCGAGCCGTTTGCCGACATCCGGAACGTTTCCTCAGTTTTCGTGATTACGGATTTTGCGGAAAAAAATCAGCTGGAGGAATAACCATGCCGACCCGGCGGCTCGAGGCGGTCTTGCGATTTCCCCGGCGTATGCAGGGCGATACAGGGAAAGAGAACAGGGAGAGGGGGGCGAACAGCCCCTCTTTCGTGTTCCATGACGCAGGCACAGGGCGGAGGTGAGCCGATGACTGAACTGGATAAGATGGGGGACCACAATCCGATGCACCGGCTCGGTTCCCGGTACATCAAATGGACGGCGTACGGTCTATGGCTGCTGCTGATCTGCGTGCTGCAGAACACGCCACGGCTGATTCCATCGGTTTTCGGTGCCCGGCCGCTGCTGGTGGTGCCGCTGGTGGTTTGCATCGCGCTGTATACCGGTCCGGTGGGCGGCGCGGCGGCCGGGGTTGCGGCGGGGCTGCTGTGGGATATGTATTCTACCCGTCTGCTCGGCTTCAACGCATTGCTGCTGCTGGTGATCGGCTGCGCGTGCGGACTGCTGGTCCGCCTGCTTATCCGCAACAACCTGCTGTCGGCGATGCTGCTTACGGCGGCGGCGCTGGTGATTCAGGGAGTGGCTGACTGGCTGGGCAATTACGTGATACTGGTCATCCCGGATGCGGGCTTCGTTTTGCTGCACACCATCCTGCCGAATATGGCGTACAGTCTGGTGCTGTCTCCGCTGATTTATCTGATTACCAAACTGATTGCTCAGATTTTGGCTAAACGAGAATAACAAAACGTATAAAATGTAGGTACTATAACGGATTGTCTTAAGAAGGGAAGGGACGCCGGATGCGAAATGACAATGCCAATAACCGTATCAGCAAACGCCGCGCCATTGCTTTGGTGGCGGTGGTTGCGTTTATGTTTGGACTGTACTCCATGCGGCTGTTCCAGGTGCAGATCGTGGAAGGGGAGCAGTACGCAAGCATCGCGGAGCGCACTTCCTCCACGGTGATCCCGGTGTCGGCGTCCCGCGGGGAGATCCTTGACCGCCATATGCGCCCGATGGCGGTGAACCGAACAAGCTATCAGGTGCTGTTTGACTACGTCTTTTTTCCGCATGGCTCCGGCAGCGAGCTGCAGTACGCTCAAAACGAAATCATCCTGGCGCTGACCGGGCTTCTCGATGCGGCCGATGAGGCGTGGAACGACACCCTGCCGATTTCCCACAATCCCTCGTTTACCTTTGACGAGGAGCGCGAACAGAGCATCGCCTCGCTGAAAAACGACCTGCGGATGGCCGATTATGCCACAGCGCAGAACTGTCTGGATGCGTTGATTGAACTATACGAACTGGAAAACTATGACCCTGCACAACAGCGGGTAATTGCAGGTGTGCGGTATGAAATGGGGCTGACCGGCTTCAGCGTGAGCAACCCATTTGTGTTTTCGGGGAACATATCGGAAGAAACCGCTTACACCATCATGGAGAACAGCCAGACCTATACCGGGGTGATTGTACAGCCGACCGCGGTGCGGGAATATGTGTCCGGTACCATCGGCGCTCACCTGATCGGTACGGTCAGCGCGATTTATGCGGACGATTTTGAGTCGCTTGAGGATATGTATGCGCAGGGCTATCGGCTCAACGACGTGATCGGCCGCGGCGGCATCGAAGGTGCGATGGAGTCGGTGCTGCGCGGCACCGCCGGTAAGACCACGCTGATTAAGGATTCCTCCGGCAAGGTGGTCAACAAATACGAAAGCCAGGCGCCGGTGCCCGGCAGCACGGTGGTGCTGACGCTGGATATGGCGCTGCAGGCGGTGGCGCAGCAGGCGCTCGATGATAAAATTACCGAGCTGCGGGCGCGGCCGGAGGGGGAAGACGGCCAGGATGTCACCAGCGGGTCGGTGGTGCTGCTGGACGTGAAAAATGGCGGCGTGCTGGTGAGTGCCAGCTGGCCAAGCTACGACCTGTCGCGGTATTACACCGACTATGAGGAAATCAGTAAGAATCCGGATAAGCCGCTGTTCAACCGGGCGCTGTACGGTGCTTATCCCTGCGGCTCCACGATGAAGCCGGGTGTCGCTCTGGCGGCGCTTACCGAGGGGATTATCAACCGCAGTTCCACTCCGTATTACTGCAAACGGTATTACGATTATTTCGGTGAGGACAACCGTCTGGGCTGTCTGGGCTATCACGGCAACGCCAACGTTGTTTATGCGCTGCAGGAGTCCTGCAACGTGTTTTTCTATGAGGTCGGCCGGCTGCTGGGCATCAACAAGATGAACACATACAGTGAGCTGTATGGGCTTGGGCAGAAAACCGGTATCGAGATCGGGGAGAGCACCGGCATACTCGCCGGCCCGTCTCAGCGCAATGCGGCCGGCGGCATCTGGACGGCGGGCGATACCGTACAGGCGGCTATCGGTCAGTCGGACAACGCCTTCACCCCGATTCAGCTGGCGGCTTACACCATGCTGATCGCTAACGACGGCGTGCGGTACAAAACACATCTGGTTGATTCCATCCGCCACTATGACGGTACGGTGGAAAAGGTCGAGCCGGAAGTTGCTGCGCGGGTCAGCTTTACCGAAGAGGCTATCGACGCGGTCCGGGAAGGCATGGTTCAGGTAATCAAAAACGGTACCGCCTGCAAGGCGTTTGACTATGGCAATGTCGGGTACACCGTGGCGGCGAAAACCGGTACCGCACAGAACAGCAGAAGCCGCTCCGACCACGGCACCTTCATTGCCTACGCCCCGGTGGAAAATCCGGAGGTGGCCATTGCGGTGGTGATGGAAAACGGCACCTCCCGGCCGGCGTCTGATGTGGCCAGAAAGGTGCTGGATGCCTATTTTGCCGCTAAAACGCAGTCACAGTCGCCGACGGTGCCCGGGCAACTTCTGCCGTGACCGCTGTGAGCAGTATGCACAGAGCAAAAGACGGAATTTCTCCGTCAAAACCCATTGCCTTTATGCCCGGGACATGGTATACTTAAGAGAAGGTATGACGCGGTCAGGCGCGGATGCCGCTTGCGAAAGAGGGCGGCGCCAACCCGTTTTCCCTCAGTTCCGGCGAAAGGTATGGTCGTGAAGATGGGCTGCGTATCCGTTATAACGTCCGGCAAGGGCGGCGCGGGAAAATCCACCGTGACCGCAGGCCTCGGCTGTGCGCTGGCCAAGCTCGGACGCAAGGTCCTGCTGGTGGATGCGGATGCGGGACTGCGCAGTCTGGATTTGATGATGGGCATCGGCGGCAGCGCGGTGTACGATATGGCCGACATTTTCGCAGGAAACTGTGAGCCAATCCGTGCGATTTATCCTTCGCCGGTATGTCCCGGTGTATCGGTGCTGCCTGCTCCGGTCAGTCTCGAGCGGCTGTGCACCCCGGAGGATATGCGGCGGCTGTGCCGTGGCTTTGCCCGCTATTACGATGATGTGCTCATCGATTCGGCCGCCGGCGTGGGAGCCGGTTTTGAGACGGCGGTTGCCAGCGCGCAGCGTGCGCTGGTGGTGACGACACCCGATATGGTTTGCGCGAGGGACGCGCAGATTGTGTCCCGCCTGCTTGAGGACAGGCAGATCCCCGCACGCCTGCTGATCAACCGTCTGCGCGCCCGGCCGGTAATGGCCGGACGGATGCCGGATGTGGATGAGATTATCGATACGGCGGGACTGCAGCTGATGGGGATTTTGCCGGAGGATGAGGCGGTGGCGGTGGCGAATGCCAACGGGCGCCCTCTGCCGTCGGACTGCTACGCGGCGGCGTGCTTCGGCAACATCGCACGGCGCTTTCTTGGTGAACAGGTGCCTTTGGCAAACCTTGAAAAAATGATTTGATTATTCAAAAAGGAGTGGATCGTGCATGAATATCGCCCTGATTGCTCATGACGCAAAAAAAGAATTGATGGTGCAGTTCTGCATCGCTTACTGCGGCGTGCTCAGCCGACACAACTTATGCGCTACCGGCACCACCGGCAAGATGGTGGCGGAAGCGACCGGGCTGAATATTGTCCGTTATATGAGTGGGACGCAGGGCGGCGATCAGCAGATCTCGGCCCGCATTGCGTGCGACGAGATCGATCTGCTGCTCTTCTTCCGTGACCCGATGACCGTGAAGTCGCATGAGCCCAATGAGAACGACATGTTCCGTCTGTGCGATATGCGCAATATTCCGGTGGCGACCAATATTGCCACTGCGGAAGTGCTCATTCACGGTCTGGAGCGCGGCGACCTTGACTGGCGCAACATTGTCAATCCGCATCACTGAAAATATCCAGCGGATCACAGCACAGATTCAGGTTTTCGCGGATAGACAAAGAGGCGCACAACATACGCAGAGGCGCACAGCAGTGCGCCTCTTTTGTGTATGAACGGCGGACCGGGTTCCGCCAGAAGCGAGAGGAGTTTTGGGACAAATGGCATTGATTACCAACGCCATCCGCGGCACGCAGGACGTGCTGCCGGGCGAAAGCTACAAATGGCAGCACGTGGAACAGACCGCCCTGGCGATTGCACGGGATTTCGGTTATCGCGAAATGCGGGTGCCGGTGTTTGAACATACCGAGCTGTTCCAGCGGTCGGTGGGCGAAACCACCGACGTGGTGCAGAAGGAAATGTACACCTTCGACGATAAGGGCGGGCGTTCCATTACGCTGCGCCCGGAGGGCACGGCCGGCATGGCGCGCGCCTTTCTCGAGCATGGGCTGAACAACGACGCGCTGCCGGTCAAGGTCGCGTATTTGACCTCCTGCTACCGCTACGAAAAACCGCAGGCCGGCCGGCTGCGTGAGTTCCACCAGTTCGACGTCGAGTGCTTCGGCGCCGGTGCACCGCAGGCGGATGCCGAAGTGATTACCCTTGCGCGGCTGGTGCTGGATACACTCGGGGTACAGGGCGTTTCGCTGCATATCAATTCCATCGGCTGTCCCGAATGTCGGGCGAAATATCTCGAAGCACTGCGGGCGTATTTTTCGGCCCGGAAGGACGAGCTGTGCGCCACCTGCCAGGGGCGTCTCGAGCGCAATCCGATGCGCATTCTCGATTGCAAATCCCCGGTGTGCTCTGCCATTGCGGCGGGGGCGCCGGTGATGCTCGATTATCTGTGCGAGGACTGTGCCGCGCATTTCGGGGCGGTGAAAGCCTGCCTCGACGAGGCAGGAGTCCCGTTTGAAATTGATACCGGCATCGTCCGGGGGCTGGACTACTACACCCGCACGGTGTTTGAATTCGTCTCCGACGCGCTGGGCGCACAGGCGGTGGTCTGCGGCGGCGGCCGCTACGACGGCCTGATCGAGGAGCTCGGCGGCCCGCACACACCGTCTCTCGGCTTCGGCATGGGGCTGGAGCGGCTGCTGATGGTGCTTGAAGCGCAGAAGGCCGAATTTCCCGAGGAGCCTCGGTGCGAGGTGTACCTTGCCTCTATGGGCGAGCGCGCGGCCGTTCGCTGCTTCGGCATGGCCTCCAAGCTGCGGGAAGGCGGCGTGGCGGCTGCGTGCGATACGGTGGGTCGGTCGCTCAAGGCGCAGATGCGCTACGCCGACAAGCTGGGCGCGCGGTATACGCTGGTGATCGGAGACAATGAGCTCGAGGCCGGCATGGCGCGTCTCAAGGACATGGAATCCGGCGAGTGCGAGGATGTGCCGCTGGACGAAAGTTTGTACACCATCCTGTACAACAAGTCGCTGGATCGCCAGCTGGCCGGCATGGCTGATCTGCTCGGCGGAGAGTTAGAAATAGAATAACAAAAGTTATTATTAACAAAAGCGGAAACGTCCGCGTGGGGAAGGAATGGTTTCAGGTGGCGGAAACTTTGAAGGGTATGAAACGCACCCATTACTGCGGTCAGCTGCGTGCGGAGCACGAGGGAATGCCGGTGACGGTATGCGGCTGGGTGCAGCGGCAGCGCGATCTGGGACAGCTGATTTTTGTGGATCTGCGCGACCGCAGCGGCATTGTGCAGCTGGCGTTTGACGAAGGCACAGACCGGGCGGTGTTCGACAAGGCGGCCGGAGTGCGCGGCGAATATGTGCTGGCCGCACGCGGGACGGTGCGCATCCGTTCGGCCAAAAATCCCGAGCTGCCGACCGGTGATGTGGAAATTGCGGTTGAGGAGCTGCGGGTGCTGAACAAAGCGGAGACGCCTCCGTTCGAGATTGTGGAGAACTGCCAGACGGCGGAGTCCACCCGATTGAAGTATCGCTATCTGGACCTGCGCCGCCCCGATCTGCAGAAAAACATTTTGATGCGGCACCGGATTGCCAAGGTGACCCGCGATTATTTTGACGAACAGGGTTTCATCGAGCTGGAAACCCCGATGCTGATCCGGTCCACGCCGGAAGGCGCGCGGGACTTTCTGGTGCCGTCCCGGCTGCACCCGGGCGAGTTCTATGCGCTGCCGCAGTCGCCGCAGCTGTACAAACAGCTGTCGATGGTGGCGGGCTTCGATCGGTATATGCAGCTCGCGCGCTGCTTCCGCGATGAAGACCTGCGTGCCGACCGCCAGCCTGAGTTTACCCAGATCGATTTGGAGATGTCCTTCGTGGATGTGGAGGACGTGCTCGCGATCGGGGAAGGCTTTATGGCGACGGTGTTTGAAAAGGTGCTTGGCGAGAAAATTCCGCTGCCGCTGCCCCGGCTGACGTATACTGAGGCGATGGAACGCTACGGCTCTGACAAGCCCGATACCCGCTTCGGTATGGAGTTGATTGACCTGACAGCGGCGGTGAAGGATTGCGGCTTTGGTGTGTTTAAATCAGCTATTGAAGGCGGCGGTACGGTGCGGGCCATCACTGCCAAAGGCGGCGCATCGGTGCTTTCCCGCAAGGAGATGGATAAGCTGACCGAATTTGTCCGGGGCATCGGGGCCAAGGGTCTCGCATGGGTGCGCCTTACCCCCGACGGCACGGCGTCCTCCTTTGGCAAATTCCTTACCGAAGAAGAGATGACGGCACTGCTCACGACTGTGGGCGCCGAAACCGGCGACGCGGTGCTGATCATCGCGGACACGGTGAAAAAGCATGTGCTCACGACGCTTGGTGCGTTGCGGCTGGAGGTGGCCAACCGTTTGCAGATTGAACGCAGCGGCTACAATCTGCTGTGGATTACCGAGTTCCCGTTCTTCGAGTACGACGAGGAGGCCGGGCAGTATGTGGCGATGCACCATCCTTTCACGTCGCCGCTCGACGAGTGCATTCCGTATCTCGACACCGCGCCGGAAAAGGTGTTCGCTAAAGCATACGATCTGGTGCTCAACGGCATTGAGCTGGCGAGCGGATCTATCCGCATTACCGATCCGGAGCTGCAGGGACGGATGTTCCGCGCGCTGGGGTTGTCCGATGAGGAGGCACACGAGAAATTCGGCTTCCTGACCGACGCATTCCGCTACGGCGCGCCGCCGCACGGCGGCATGGGCATCGGCCTCGACCGGCTGGTGATGCAGATGCTTGGTGCCCCCACGCTGCGCGACGTCGTGGCGTTCCCGAAGGTGCAGAATATGACCGAACTGATGACCGAATGCCCGGCGGAGGTGGACGACGCGCAGCTGCGTGATCTCGGGATTACGGTGCTGCCGAAGGTATAACCGCCTGTTTTGGCGAAAGGGTGAAGGCTATGGCAATGCAGCTGATTCCGGTAACCGATGAACAGCGCATCCGGCTGGTGGCGGAGATCGCCGACCGGGTGTGGCACGAGCATTATGCAGGGATTTTGGAAAAACCGCAGATCGACTATATGGTTGAGAAATTTCAGTCCGCTGATTCGATCGCGCAGCAGATTCGCGAGCAGGGCTACCGCTATTACCTGATGCAGGACGGCGACGGTTTCGCGGGGTATACCGCGGTGCAGGTGGGCGACGGTCGGCTATTTCTGAGCAAGCTGTATATCGATGCCGCCTGCCGCGGACGGGGCTACGCCCGGCAGACGCTGTGTTTCCTGGAGGAGCGTTGCCGCGAAAACGGACTGGAGACGATCTGGCTGACGGTCAACCGCCATAACGCTGGTTCCATTGCGGCGTATGAGAAGATGGGCTTTGTGAAAATACGAGAGCAGGCCGCGGACATCGGCGGCGGCTTCGTGATGGATGATTTTATTATGGAAAAGTCCGTAAAATAATAGCCAATGCAAAACCCCGCCCGGTCGTTTGTCCGGGCGGGGTTTTGCATTGGCTAAAGGAAAAATTGTGTGCTCCGTCCGGTGGAGTGCGCCGCCGTTTAAAACAGGGCGGCGGAACACACGCCAAACAGCAGCATGGTGCATCTTGCGTGCAGCAAACGGCACGCAATACTGCTGCGCAGATTGTTTTGCGCGTTTTGGGTTCATTTAATCTTCATCGAGATGTCCAGCGCCTTGACTGAGTGGGTGAGCGCGCCGATCGAGATGATATCCACGCCGGTTTCGGCCACCTGCCGCAGCGTTTCTGCGGTGATGCCGCCGCTCGCTTCTAGTGGCACACGGCCGGCCGCCAGCTCCACCGCACGACGCATATCTTCGCAGCTCATGTTGTCGAGCATGATGATGTCGGCACCGGCTGCCAGCGCTTCCTTCACCTCGTCGAGATTGCGGGTTTCCACCTCAAGCTTGACCATGTGGCCGAGCCTGCTGCGCAGGGCGTTGACCGCTGGGGTAATGCCGCCGGCCGCGTCGATGTGGTTATCCTTGAGCATCGCGCCGTCCGAGAGGTTGAACCGGTGGTTTTTGCCGCCGCCCACCGTGACCGCGTATTTTTGCAGCGCACGAAGTCCCGGCAGGGTTTTCCGGGTGTCGGTGATGGTGGCGCGGGTGCCCTCCACCAGTTTCACGGCGCGGTTGGTGGCGCTGGCGATACCGGAGAGATGCTGCAGCAGGTTGAGCGCCGTGCGTTCGCCCTTGAGCAGAAACCGGGTGCTGCCCTCACACTCCGCGAGCACGTCACCCGGCTTAACCGGATCGCCGTCCTGCACATATACGCGGCAGGTGAAGCTGTCGTCGAGCAGGGTGAATACCCGCATGGCGATTTCCATGCCGCACACGACCCCTTCCGCCTTCGCAAGAAAACGGGCGGTGGATCGGCTGTCCGCCGGGATCATCAGGTCGGTGGTGGTGTCGAGATAATGGATATCCTCCTTGAGCGCGGTGGTGATGATGTCATCCACCGCAAAACGCGGCAGCAGCATGCTGTCGTCCTCCTTTATGCCTGAATTTTTATTTGTTTTCCAGGGTCTGCTGCATCGGGCGGATGACGTTTTCCACCACCTCGCGCAGCACGATAGTGCACACGGTGGCCAGACTTTTTGCCTCGATGTAGTCGCGGGTGAGCGCATAACCGCCGTCCCGAAGCTCGCGCAGGATGCCTTCCGCCTCCGCCAGCCCTTTTTCCACTGCATCGTAATCGGGGATGACGAACCACGCCTTCTGCATGATCTGCCGGATCGCAGTGCGGTATCCGTGCTCAAGCGGCCGGCCGCCGCGTGGGATCTCCGGCGCAGGAACGACCACACCGCTCGTTTCATGCCGCATCCGGCGGCTGATGTCGTAGGTGGTGCGGCGGGCGAAGACCAGCGCTTCGAGCAGCGAATTGCTCGCCAGCCGGTTGAGGCCGTGCACACCGGTGTGCGAGCATTCGCCCGCGGCATACAGCCGGTCGACAGTAGTGTCACCGTAAACGTTCACGTCGATGCCGCCCATCAGATAGTGCTGACAGGGAAACACCGGGATGTGCTCTCTGGTGATGTCCACCCCTTCCTCCAGACAGCGCTCGTAAATCATCGGGAAGCGATTGCGGATAAATTCCGGGCCGCGGAAGGTGATGTCCAGCGAAAAATCCTCACTGCCGGTGCGGGCGGCCTCCTTCATGATGCTGCGCGAAACCACGTCGCGCGGCGCGAGCTCCCCGCGCTCGTCGTAGCGCTCCATAAAGCGCTCGCCGGCGTTGTTGAGCAGCAGCGCCCCTTCGCCGCGCACCGCCTCCGAGATCAGGAAGCGTTCCCGGCCGGTGGCCGCCGCAAAGGCGGTCGGATGGAACTGGATCAACCGCAGGTTTTTGATCCGCGCCCCCAACTCGTGAGCGAGGGTGATGCCGTCGCCGGTCGCGATCGCGGAGTTGGTGGTGTACGGGTATACCCGGCCGATGCCGCCGGTGCACAAAATACAATAGGAACAGGTCAGGGTGCGGTAATTCTCCTCCGCGTCGAGCAGCCCTGCCCAAAAGCCGCCGCGGCAGGGGGTAAGCGCGGCGAGCTGGGTGGATTCCATAAAGGTGATGTTCGGCCGGTTCTGCGCGGCGGCCAGTAGCTTTTCGGTGATCTCCCGTCCGGTGGAATCCTTATGGTGAAGGATCCGCCTCCGGGAATGGCCGCCTTCGAGGGTCATGGAGATGTGCTGGTCGGTGTCACGGTCAAAATCGACCCCCATCTCCTTGATCAGCCGCAGCACGTCCTCCGGGCCTTCGTTGACTAGAATCTCCAGACTGCGCAGGTCATTTTTATAGCCGCCCGCGATCAGGGTGTCGGCAATATGCAGGCGGTAATCGTCGTTGGTCTTATCCACCACGGCCGCCACGCCGCCCTGCGCGAGAAAGCTGTTGCACAGGGTCAGCTCCTTTTTCGACAGCACCAGCACCCGCACGGTTGGGTCGAAGTTGAGCGCAGCGTACAGGCCTGCCACACCGCTGCCCGCAATCAGTACGTCATAGTCGTTCATTTCGGCGTTTCCCTTCCTTCCGGCGGGCTTAGCCGCCGTATTTGAGCATGTTTTCCAGGCTTCTGCGGGCGTCCCGCAGCAGGGCGGGCGAAAGGGTGATTTCTTCGCCGCCGCGGCCCTCCATGATCGCCGATAGGCTGGCCTCCGTGGTCAGCTTCATATCAGTGCAGGTGAGGGTTTCCCCGCACAGCTGGTGCAGCCGGCCGGGATATTCGGGCCCAAACTTATCCACCACGCCGCGTTCGGTGGCGACCAGGATTTCCGTTTGGGTGGAGTGTATGTAGCTGATAATATCCGCGGTAGAGCCGACCATGTCGGCGAGCGCCACCGCCTCGGGACGGCATTCCGGGTGCATGGCCACCTTCGCCTGCGGGTACTGCACCTTGGCGGCGAGCACGTCGGCCGCGGTGAGCGCATGATGCACAGGGCAGTAGCCGTCCCAGGTGATAATCTCTTTTTCCGGCACCTGCCGACGCACAAAGGCGCCGAGGTTCTGGTCAGGGATGAACAGAACCCGTTTTTGCGGCAGGGCTTTGACGATGCGCACTGCCGAGGAGGAGGTCACGCACACGTCACATACCGCCTTGAGTTCGGCGGTGGTGTTGATATAGGCGACCACGGCGGCGTCCGGGTTTTCCTGACGGAATTTCACCACCCGTTCCGGAGCGATCTGCCGCGCCATCGGACAGTCGGCGTTCGGTTCCGCGAGGATTACCCGCTTATCCGGCGACAGGATCTTGATTCCCTCCGCCATAAAGCGAACACCGCACATAATGACCGTTTCGGCATCGGTCGCCGCGGCCTTCTTGGCCAGCGCGTAGCTGTCCCCGACGATGTCGGCAACGGCCTGGATCTCCGGTGCCTGATAGGTGTGCGCGGCGATAACGGCGTGGTGGGACGCCTTATAGCGTGCGATAGCCTGCGCAAATTCCATAGGTTTTATGCCCCCTCATCTGTGCGGGCGGCCGCAGCCGCCGCGAAAGCAGTCGAATTTTTGTTTTTATTAAACCACAAGGCGGTACACAGCGCCGCCCACCTTAGTTCCGGAACGGCTCCGACCGTTTCGGAGTGGTTCAATGTCCTTTGCGCCGTGGGGAAGCCGTTCTTTCCGTTTACGGCGTAAGGTTATTATACCACACTGTTCCGGAAGTTGCCAACGGTGTGCCGGACCTGTCCGCCGAATTTTTGCACATGCTGCCGCGGACAAATGGGAAGATTGACCAAGGGAGCGCGAAACGTCGAAAACCGGGACACCGGCTGACCATATCTTCGATGATAAAAAACCCGGCAGGCCTTTCAGGCCTGCCGGGTTTTTGTGCTTTCTGCTGTTACCATTTGACCTTCCAGCGGTGGCTGTACTGCCCGGCATCACTGCTCAGGCGGGAAACAAACGACGGCTGCCGGCCGGAAGCATCGATGCGCTCCTGCAGAAGGTGGTCAAACGCCTCTCCGTCCGGAGGCACTGGCACAAAACCGCCGCCTGTCCAGCTGGACAGGTGAATGGCGTTGGAAATGCGCAGGCCATTGATCCCTTCTTCACCCGGCGCGAGCAGCGGTTCGCCGTACAGAACCGCGCGGGTGAAATTCTGTAAAATACCGTTGTGTGCCGGACCTTCGCCGTCCGGCTGGTATTCGGTGTAGGTATATTTTGGTGCGCCGAAACCGGCTGGGGCTGAAAAGCAGAAGTCCCGCTCCGGCTGTTCCAGCTCCCAGAACTTCAGCACGCCGTCCTCGATGACGATTTTCCCGCGGTCGCCGGACATCTCCAGCCGGTTGGTGCCGGGGCATTCGCCGGTTGTCGCGATAAAGGTGGCCGTGCCGCCGTCCTCGTATTCGGCATAGGCGGTCACATCGTCCTCCACCTCGATGTGGTGGTAGCGTCCATATCCGCAGTCCGCCCGGATGCGCGTGGGCATACCGTAAATCCACTGCCACAGGTCGAGGTTGTGCGGGCACTGGTTGATCAGTACGCCGCCGCCCTCGCCCGCCCAGCTCGCCCGCCAGGAACCGGAGTCGTAATACGCCTGGGTGCGGTACCAGTTGGTGATGATCCACACCAGCCGCTTGCGTCGCCCAAGACGGCCGGCCTGCAGGAGTTCTTTTGCGCGCGCAAACAAAGGGTTGGTGCGCTGATTATACATGATACCGAACACGGTGCCGGCTGCTTTCGCGGCGTCGAGCACCGCGCTCGCCCGCCGGGCGGATACCCCGAGCGGCTTTTCGGTAAGTACATGCAGCCCGCGGGCAAACGCCGCTTCGGCCATCGGCGGGTGGGCGTAATGCGGCGCAGCGATCAGCACCGCGTCCAGCTTTGCTTCGGCGAGCATGTCCTCATAATCCGTATAGCACGGCACGCCCGGGAGGTGCTGTGCCGCCCAGCGGCATTTCGCCTCGTCGATATCACACACCGCCGCCAGCGTCAGTCCCTCGATTCTGCCGGCATACACGCTCACCGCATGGGCACTGCCCATATTGCCGATACCCACGATGCCGATGCGTATCTTTTCCATTGCGGATCATCCTTTCGCCCTGCGGCGCTGTTCTGGTTACGGTATACCATGTTTTGCCGCCGGCCGCCATTGCCGGTATGGGGCAAAGGATTGCAAATCTGGCGGAATGCGGCGGGATCAGACCTCCAGCGACAGCCCGTCGAAGGCTGCGTACATTCCGTCGCGTGCGAGAATTTCCTGTGTTTCAGCATGCGGCCGGTGCAGCGTGCGCGCCAGGTGGGACAGATAAATCCGTCCGTCCGGCGCAAACACCCCGAGTGGGCGCATCGACTTGAGCATCATCCGGATCATCGGGATGCTGTTGTGTGAGGCCAGCCGCTCATCGCCTTCATAATCGCCCACCGTGCCGTCAAAAACAAACAGGTCGATCTGCCTGCCGACCAGAGCCACGAATGTGTCGGTGAGCAGCCAGCCGCCGTCGCAGCCGTAGAACAGCCGGCGGCCGTTTTTTTCGATCAGATAGTGCAGCGGCGTCTCGGGGGTTTCTTCCACCCGGTGGTTCGCCGCAAGCGGGGTGAGGGTGAGTGTATCGAGCTGTACCGGCTGTCCCGCAATCAGCGGGCACAGCAGGGTGCCGGGGACACCGGACACCCGTGCGCAGGCGTTCAGCTCGCACCAGATGCGCAGCGGTTCCTGCCGGTTTCCGACAACGACGTCAAGGGATCCTCGATCAAAATGATCCTCGTGGGTATGGGTAATGATCAGATCGGTGATCGCCTGCGGATCGGCACCGAGGATGCGCAGGGCTTCCGGCACGGTCGGGCCGCAGTCGATGAGGATGTGTCCGTCGAGCAGTGCGGCGGCATAGCGTCGGTGATCGGGGTCGAAGCGATCGGGGCAGACAGCCTGGATCGCTTCTTTGTCCACATCGGCGGCGCAGGTACCCAGAAAGGTCAGCTGCATGGATTTACTCCTCCTTCGGTTTTTCACTCTTTTCCTTTTTTCCGAATTTCCGCTGTACAAACATGGCGATTACCAAAACAATCACCAATGCGCCGGCTGGGATAAGAAACTGCGGCGACAGGGGATCCTGCACGGCGCTGCCCATGAGGGTGACCGCGATCGCCTGCGGCGCACAGCCCACCATCGAGGCGATAAAAAACGGCCGGAACCGCACCTTATTTGCGCCGGCGATAAAGCTGACCGGGTCGGTTGCCAGTCCCGGCATCAGCCGCAGCAGCGCGATGGTACCGAAATTGTTGAGTGTATCGGACTGCAGCACCCGATCGAGGGTACGGCTGCGTCCGCGCAGCCGATCCAGCAGCGGGAGCAGCAGACGGCTGCCGAAGCGCCGGCCCAGAAAATAATCCAGCGTAAATTCCAGCGACAGCCCGCCGCCGGTGACCAGAAAGGCGGCCAGAGGCGAAAACAGCAGACCGGTGATCAGGTAGACCAGCGGCTGCGGCAGGAACACCATCGTCACCGCCTTGAGCAGGTACAGGAACACCACGATCGGGATCGTCCACAGCGAATTTTTGTACCGCTCGGCAAAGGCGTTGACATCCATGCGCAGCAGCTGCAGCACCAGCAGCAGTGCAATCAGCACCACCAGCGCCGCTACGGCGCCGAACCAGAATTTATAGCGCTTTTTCACGTGGTTCCCCCTTTCGCCGCGGCGGTGTACTGTCGGTCAGTCGTCGTACCGGGTCAGGCGGCCGGCGGTGCGCATGCGGGGATAGCCCCACTGCCGCCACACCTCATAGGCACCCACTGCCACCGCGTTCGACAGGTTCAGGCTGCGTGCGGCATCGTCGTCGAGCATCGGCAGCCGCACGCAGCTCTCCGGATGCGCATGCAGCAGTTCCTCCGGCAGGCCGGCCGTCTCCTTGCCGAACACCAGATACGCCCCGTCCGGATAGGTGACGGCGGAGTGGATATGTTTCGCTTTGGTGGAAAAATAGAAGTACGGCCCGCTGTTGCGCGCAAAAAAGTCTTCCAGGCTGTCGTACAGGGTGATGTCCAGCAGCCGCCAGTAATCCAGCCCCGCCCGCTTGAGCTGCCGGTCGTCGATGGAAAATCCCAGCGGCCCTACCAGATGAAGCCGCGCGCCGGTCGCCGCACAGGTCCGGCTGATGTTGCCGGTGTTCTGCGGGATTTCGGGCTCTACCAGTACAATATTCAGCGTCGGCATAAAATAAACCCGCTTTCTCGGACTATACGATGAGTAATTTTAATACGAAATTGCCTATTGGTTATACGCGGCTGCTGAGGATTTCCGTCGTTCCCCCGATGGCCTCGATATGCGCGGTGCAGCCTGCGGGCAGGAAAACGCTGGCACCCTTAGTCAGTTCGAGTGGTTCTCCGCCGCCGTCAGGGAGCAGGCGCGCGGCACCCTCGAGCAGCAGCAGCGACGTGAAACTGTCGGCACAGCCGACGCCGAGGGCGGTTTCCACCCGCAGCAGCTGGGCGGTAAAGAATTCGCAGGACGCCAGCGTGCGCACGCTGCCGCCGGGCAGTGCGGCAACCTCGCCAACCGCACCGTAAGGTACGGCGGTGGGATGGGTGACGGTGACGTCGGCGGCCTTGTCCACATGCAGCGCGCGGGGTTTGCCGTCCGCGCCGAGGCGGCCGTAATCCGACACGCGGTAGGTGGTGTTGGAGTTCTGCTGCACCTCCGCGACCAGGATGCCGGCGCCGATGGCATGCAGCGTGCCGGCCGGGATGAAAAATACGTCGCCCTTATGTACCGGGACAAACTGGCAGATATCGGTCAGGGTGTTGTCCAGCGCGCGGCGCCGGAACTCCTCGCGGGTTACGCCGCAGTTGAGCCCGTAGATCAGCTGGGCGCCCGGCTCGCAGTCGACGATGTACCACATCTCCGTTTTGCCGTATTCTCCTTCATTTTTGAGCGCGTAGTCGTTGTCAGGGTGTACCTGTATGGACAGCCGGTCGTGGGCGTCGATGAGCTTGATAAGCAGCGGAAAATAGGGGAAGGCAGCGGCCTTCCCGCCGAGTGCGCTCTCCCCCCACAGGGCGAGCACCTCCTCGAGCGTTTTTCCGGCGTGTTCTCCGTTTGCCACGGTGGAGGCGCCGTCCTTATGGCAGGCCAGCATCCAGGCTTCCGCCGCCTTTTCGCCGTCGCAGGCGAAGCCGAAATCGGTTTTCAACCGGGTGCCGCCCCACAGATAATCCTTGATGCAGGGCTTGAGTGCGAGGGGATAGAACATGACAGGACCAGCCTTTCGTTTTGAAATTGTCTGTTTGTATTGTAAACGAAAAATGCCGGTTTGACAACCGCGTTTTCCCAGGGTTTCCCGAATTTTCCGCTCCTGCCAGCGTTTCCCGCGGCTGAAATCCGTTTTGCCGGAGAAAATAGCGAATGTACCCCAGTTAATGCAGTCAAGGGAGGTTTTGACAATGACAAAGGGTGTTATGGGTTTTGTGAAGGGTGCCGGTATGGGCATTGCGCTGGGCTGCGTGGTCGGTGCGGTCGGCAGCGGCTACATGCGCAGCAACAAAAAGGGCATCAAGAAGAACGTGGGCAAGGCGCTGCACAGCGTCGGCGATCTGATGGAAAACGTCACCAACATGTTTTGAGAAAAACCGGAGTCCGAACGGACTCCGGTTTTTCCTTTAGCGCCGTTGCTGAAGACGGCCTGTGCCGTAAGCCGGCCGGGCCGAGCCGCGGAGGGCGCGTCCTTTTTTCGGCGCGACAGTTATTCCTGTATATACGCCTTTACCTTTTCCAGCATGCGCACGCCGAGGGTTACGGTCATTGCGATACCGTCCGGCGTGTAGGACTCGGTTTCCACCGCGCCCTCCCGGCGGCACACTTCGGCCAGCCCGCCCTCGCGGAAAGGCAGCAGCAGTTTTACCCGTCGGCGGTCGGGCGGCAGCGCGGCGGCGATGGCGTCGAGCAGCGCAGGGATACCCGCGCCGGTTTTGGCGCTGATGCGCACCGCATTCCGGTCGAGGTCGGTCACCAGCGCAGGCGGGGCGACGTCGCATTTATTGAGCACCGACAGGATCGGCCGGTCGGCGCAGCCGAGTTCTTCGAGCAGCCCGCAGGTGACCGCGAGGTGGTCCTGCGCATCCGGGCTTGAGGCGTCGCACAGGTTGAGCAGCAGGTCCGCCTGTGCCGCCTCCTCGAGCGTCGAACGGAATGCCTCCACGAGATGATGCGGCAGGCGGCGGACAAAGCCTACCGTATCGATGAGGATCACCTGCCGCCCGTCCGGCAGCCGCAGGGCGCGGGCGGTCGGGTCCAGAGTGGCGAACAGCTTGTCCTCCGCGAGCACGCCGGCGCTTGTCAGGGTGTTGAGCAGGGTCGATTTGCCGGCGTTGGTGTAGCCGACGATCGCCACGGTGGTCATCCCATCCTTTTTGCGCCGCTGCCGCAGGTGCTGCCGGCGGCGTTCCACGTCGGCGAGCTGTTGGCGCAGCGCATTGATGCGCCGCCGGATATGCCGCCGGTCGGTTTCCAGCTGGGATTCGCCGGGGCCGCGGGTACCGATGCCGCCGCCCAGCCGGGACAGCGCCGCGCCCTGTCCGGCGAGCCGCGGAAGACGGTACTGCAGCTGAGCAAGTTCCACCTGCAGCCGCCCCTCCGCCGAACGGGCGCGGGCGGCAAAAATATCCAGGATCAGCGTCGTGCGGTCCACTACCCGGCAGGGCAGCACATCCTCGAGGTTGCGCAGCTGGGTCGCGCTCAGCTCGCAGTCAAAAATCACCAGGTCGATGCCGGTGTTTTCACAGATCAGCCGCAGCTCCTCGAGCCGTCCTCCGCCCAGGCAGGTCGCTTTGTCGGGCGATTCCCGCCGCTGGATGAGGCGGCCCTCCACCTGCGCGCCCGCGGTGGCGGCCAGCTCCGCCAGCTCGTCGAGCGATCTTTCGGCGTCGTATTCGCCGGTGTCTACCGCGGCCAGCACCGCCCGTTCCGGCTGCCGGCCGGCCGTTTCATTTTCGTTCATGCGCCCACCTCCTGCGGGTTATTGTGTCCAGTATACCACACCGGATACCAAAGGAAAAGCAGATTTGCCGGATGTGCTTCAGCGTCAGCAGCTCAGCTGCCCGGAAAAGATTTCGCTGAGGATGGCGGCCGCGCTGCCGAGCAGCGGTGCCTTCTCCCCGAAGGCGGACAGCCGCAGCGGGATTTTCTGATAGCCGGCGGCAAGGGTGCGGCGTTCGAGCAGGACAGCGATGCGCGCAAGGCAGCTCTGCGGCAGGAAAACCGCCTCATGGCCGAGAAAAATGCATTGCGGGTCAAACAGGTTCGCGGCGTTGACCAGCGCGGCGGCGAGCTTGTCCGCCGTGTCCCGGAACACCGCCGCGCAGGCGGGATCCCCCTCCAGCGCAGCAAAATCCGCCGTGCTGACCGGCTTTCCCACCGCCTGCCGCAGCCGGGCGAGCAGCACCGGCATGTTTGCATAGGTTTCCAGACATCCTCGGCTGCCGCAGGGGCATACCGGTCCGTCAAAGTTGATGCACATGTGCCCGATCTCTCCGGCGTAGCCGCTGGTATCCCGGTACAGCCGTCCGCCGGAGATGATGCCGGCGCCGATGCCGTTGCTGATGCCGACGTACAGAAAGTTATCCAGCTCCCGCCCGGCGCCGAACAGCTTTTCCGCCAGCGCGGCGGCATTCATGTCGTTGAGAACCCGCACCGGCAGGACGTATCTTTCGGCCAGCAGGGCGGCGACAGGAAAATCGGTGATGCCGAAAAAGGCTGCGGGACGCAGCAGCACGCCGTTATGCGGATCGAGCGGGCCGATGGCCGATACCCCGATGCCCGCGACCGGATCTCCGCCCGCGGCACGCAGCGCCTCATCTGCCAGCCGGAACAGCTTGCCCCGCAGGGTGTCCGCGGTTTCCTCCGCAAGAGGGACGGTGCGGGAGGCCAGCACCCGCAGCTGCAGATCCGTAAGGATCATCCCGGCGGTTTCCCGCGCGATATACAGCCCCGCCACCTTGGGCGCGTGCGGCGCGACCGCCAGCGGTACCGGGCTGCGCCCAACCGCCGTGCCTCCGGCCGCCGCCTTCTCCTGCACCACGCCCGCCTCGATCAGCTCGCCCACCAGATTGGTCACCGTCATTTTGGTCAGGCCGATCTGCCGCGCAATCGCGGCGCGGGATATGCTGCCGGAGGCGATCTGCTGGAGCACCAGCCCGCGGTTCCGGCTCTTCAGGTGGGCGCTGTTGATACCCTGTCTTACGGCCATGCCGTGATCCGTCCTTTCGCACCGCTGCCGCGGCGTACCGTTACTTTTTTGCTTTGGTATATTGACTTTACGAACGCATCCATTGTATACTATCCTTGTTAGTAAAGTCAATTTACTATTTGGGAGGAGAGACGGATGAAAAAGGTGCTCTGCATCGGCAGCGTCACCACCGACGTGATCGTATCGCCTGCGGACAGCGTCCCTACGCCCGGGACGCTGCGGGCGGTGGACTCGGTTTCCACCCATGTCGGCGGCTGCGCGGCAAATGCGGCGATCGATCTGGGCCGGCTCGGCGTGCCGGCGGTGCTGTGCTGCAAGCTCGGCGCGGACAGTTTTGGGGATTTCGTGGAGGAAACGGTGCGGGCAAGCGGTGCGGGCACCCGGGGGATCGTCCGGGATCCGGCGGTCAATACCACCGTCTCCATCGTCTGTGTGCAGTCGAGCGGCGAGCGCAGTTTTCTGTACTGCCCCGGCTCGACCTCGGCGTTCACCGTGGCGGACGTGCCGGACGCACTGCTTGAGGAGGCTGACATCGTGTTCATTGCGGGGGCGATGCTGCTTACTGCGTTTGACGGTGCCGGGGCGGCGCAGGTGCTCGAACGCGCGCGCCGGATGGGCAAAACCACCGTTATGGACACGGCATGGGATTTTCAGGACGTATGGCTGCCGAAGGTGAAGGCGGCGCTGCCGCATCTCGACCTGTTTATGCCGAGTGTGGAGGAGGCCGCAAAGCTCACCGGGGAGACTGAGCCCGAACGGATTGCCGACCGGCTGCTGGAAATGGGGCCGAAAAGCGTGGTGGTCAAGACCGGCAAAACCGGTGCGCTGCTGTGCCCGGCCGGCGGACCGCGGCAGCAGGTGCCGACCTGGCGGTCGGTGAAGGCGGTGGATACCACCGGTGCTGGGGACGCCTTCTGTGCCGGATTCCTCGCGGGGATGGCGCAGGGATGGGATTTCACCCGCTGCGGCGTCTTCGCAAATGCGGTCGGCACCCACTGTGTGATGGCCATCGGCGCGTCCACCGGTATCCGGCCGATTGCTGAAATCGAAGCATTCATCCGGGAAAATACACCATAAAACCGATCGAAAGGATGGGTTGAAGCGATGAAAAAAGAACTGTACAATGCGGTCAGGGACAAGGCGCTGGAGATGTACGAAAAGGCACATATCCTGCTGACGCCTGCGGAAAAAGAAGGGCTTGAGGTGGCGGATTTCGGTCTGGGCGAGGTATGGAAAACCGGGCTGGAGATCGTGACCTACGTCAACACCGAGCGCTGCTGTGCGAAGGAAATGGTGCTGTTCCCCGGCCAGACCTGCCCCGAGCACCGGCACGCGCCGGTCGAACAGCTGAACTATCCGGGCAAGGAGGAAACCTTCCGCTGCCGGTACGGGCTGGTGTACTTATATGTGGACGGGGATCCGGCAGAGAATCCCCAGGCGCAGCCACCTGACGGAAGCGAGCTGTACTACACCGTCCGGCACGAGATTGTGCTGCATCCCGGCGAGCAATACACCATGCATCCGAATACCCGGCACTGGTTCCAGGCCGGGCCGGACGGCGCGGTGGTGTCCGAATTCAGCACCAAGAGCCTGGACGAATACGATATTTTCACCGATCCGCGCATCCGGCGGATCCCGGAGATCGAAAACTGAGGAGGTCCTTTCCACATGCTGGTTACACTCAATGAAATTCTGCCCGACGCAAAGAAAAACCACTACGCCGTCGGCCTGTTCAACACGGTGGATCTGGAGATGGCCAAGGGGGTTATCGCCGCGGCGGAGGAGGCCGATTCGCCGGTCATCATTGGCACCGCCGAGGTGCTGCTGCCGTTCTCCAGCCTCGAGGAGCTGGCGCCGATGCTGGTGCCGCTGGCCAAGCGGGCGCGGGTGCCGGTGGTGCTGCATTTCGACCACGGTCTGACCCCGGAAAAAATCCGCCGGGCGATGGATCTGGGTTTCACCTCGATCATGTACGACTGTTCCACGAGCAGTTTTGAATCCAACTGCCGTGAGGTTGCCGCTATGGTGCGGCTCGCGCATTCGCGGGGCGTGTCGGTTGAAGCAGAGCTCGGCCATGTCGGTGCCAACGACGGCAGCGCCGAAGGAGAGGGCGCCGGTGACCACAGCATCTATACCGAGCCGCTTGAGGCGCTGAAGTTCGCGCAGGCGACCGGTGTGGACGCGCTCGCGGTGGCGATCGGCACCGCGCACGGCGCGTATAAGAGCAAGCCGAAGCTGGATTTCGGACGGCTGAAGGAAATCGCGGAACTGGTCAGCACGCCGCTGGTGCTGCACGGCGGTTCCGGCCTGTCGGACGACGATTTCCGGCAGGCGGTGGCCGGCGGCATCGCCAAGGTCAACATCTTCACCGACATTAACATGGCATCCGCAAAAACCGCTCACGACGCCTACATCGAGGGCGCGGGGATGACCGATCTGATGCCGGATATCACTGAGGCGGTCAAGCAGGCGACACTCAAAAAGATGCGTGTATTCGGCAGCCCGGGACACGGGCAGGCGTATCAGGAATATGTGGTCAACGCCGTGGTGCGCCGCGTGATGGAGGCTATGGGCTGAGTACCGGGGGCGCAGGGAAAACACGCGGCTTCTTTTAGCGACAAAACAGGGGACCCGGCAGAAGCC